>JAIBDQ010000027.1 GCA_024686135.1 Halobacteriovorax sp.
ATATATTAAAGGTTCTTTAAGTATTAATTTAAATTTAAGAGAATCGGACCACCCACATGCCTAAAGTCTTCTTCTGGCAGTGTCGAGAAATCATATCCAGACATATGTCTTTCTAGCAAAGTAAGAAGATAATGCTTTATCCCCTCAACTTGTGCTAATCCAAATTTTTCCACGAATGAATCTAAAATGGAGTTTAACTCCGCGGACGATAAAAGATTTTCTCCACTTGTAACTAGTCCCGCAAACTTACGGTATTCATTAATGGTGAGACCAAGTTTCTTTTCTTCGGAATCAAGCTGTCCGAGCTTAAAGTTAGCCATACTCGTTAAGAGTAGGCACTCAAAATCAATATCTGAAAGTTTATAATTTAAATAGAATTCATCCCTCATCTTCCCTTCACTAGAAAGAGTTTCCATTTGGCTAAAAAAACCGTGGGCAAAAGGAATGATTTGATTAACAAATTCAAAAGAGTCTTTAAGGTTTAAATAAGATTGATAAGTTTTTACTTCTTCAAACTCTCCAACAAACACAGGAGAAGACAATATCGGAGCTCCAAAGCCTTCTTCTAAAATATCTACAATTGTTAACCCTAAAAAAGCTTCTTTCGTATCTTCTATTAAAAACTGCGAAAGTACTTTTTTCGTCTCTTTTTGAATAATTCCCACCAAACTATTTCCAACTTGGTAAAGGTCTCTAAAGTCAAAAAGATCAAAGAACTCGATCCCATCTTCAAGTTTATATAGCCCTTTCCCTTCACTACTTAGATAATTATAACCAAGTTCCAACAAAGATCTCGTTCGATTCCCAACTCTCGACATTGCAATTGGCCCTTCTTTAAGAGCGTGGCCAAAAGATAATGTACTGTTTACAAGTCTAATAAAGGAGAACTGTAAAAAACTAACCCTTTTTTGATCAGTGATCTTACTCAGTTCCTCTGAGAAACTATCCAGTTTACCTTTATATGGGGCAATTGTGGATTGATGTAAGTTTTGATTTGCAGCTGTTCTATCTAAATTTGCCGTACTTGGTTTTTTCTTTTTAATAAAATTATGAAGAAGGTCAATACTTGGAAAGACATTTTCAACTTGAAGAGAATCAAAATAATCAACAAACCCCAGTTCCCTTAGTCGGTCTTTCTTTTGTTGATACTCATCTTCCATGACTTCCATATAAGAATCAGAGACCATTTTAAATAAGTAAGTATAGGCGCCCTCTACCCCTCTTTCACCATATAGTTCACGAATAAAACTTCTAATCTCACTTACGTAAGGAAAGTCTTGATCGAACTCAAAAAGAAGTAGACTATCATCTGTTAGAAAATAATTATCATGATCTGGGTACTCTGGTTCTTCAACATCAAAAGTCCAAACATTAAACCGGCTTTTTAAATAGAGAAAAAATTCAGTACTGCCGATAAACTCTTTTCTCACATCCTCATCAGGACATAAGCTATAAGTCTTAACCCAAAAAGTGAACTCTTCAACATCTACATTGTCTTTTTGCCAAAGATCTAAATCTAAACAGGCCTGTCTTTGCTCCAACGACATCTTTTCCAGATAAACACTGGCCTTATCCATAGGCAAAGATTTTATGGCCAAATAAAGCGGTTGTACTGGAATTTGTGAGAGATCTTTGCCCCCTTCAACGAGGGACTCAATGGCATCCATATTGGTATATGCGCTTGCCTCACTAAAGAGATTTGCCAATAGATCTTTCTTATTACTCATATGCTTACCTAACACCTGAATAGTTGCATTTCTAGTTATCATTATAGTCAGCGCCAACTATTACTGGCTGCGTTTTATAGACTCGAGAGGGTCAAAAGTCAATAATTACATGTATTTATAACTAAAGGCTTTAATAAAATTGGGAGCTTGTGGATAATATAAAAAACTAAAACTTTTTGGAAACTTAACCGAGAAGTACTTGAGAGAAGCCTTTTAAAAAGGAAGATTTTTGAAGATTAGAGAGTTCATCTCATTCATAACTATTCAGACCATTATGGTTTGCCTACTAACTTTCAATCCAATTGTTAGTCATTTTGGCGTAGCAGAAGCAAACTCAACGATCTATACCGAAGGTGCAGTAGCGGGACTTGAGAGAATGTTTGATCTTCAAGGTGCTATTAAAGGTTATGGTGCAGAAAAATCAAGTGCCGTAGCAAGTAAGCAAGTCGCTAATGCTGGTCAAAAGTTTATCAACGGCTTATCTAAAAAAGATAAAGCAATTTTAACAACTCCTAAGGGAGCTAAGTTTCTAAAAGAGCATACAAGATTAATGAGAAGTAAGGCCCTTCAGAGTAAACTTCTCTCATGTGCTGCAAATAAAAATTCTAAAAGACAGTTAGACAAGCAAATTCTTGGTGCAATTGAAAGAATAGACTCATCTACCTATAGAGGTGGATGTGACTACGGTCTTCTTGCCCCTTTGAACGCAAGAGCGGGAAGTAGCAATCTAGAGGATTTTACAAAAGACTTAGGTAGACTCCAAAGAGCTTTTAACAATGGCAGAGAAAGAGGCCCTGCCAAGTTGCAAGATGCCATCTATATGGAGTCTCTTAAGAATAGTTTCTCTTCTTATCTCGCCGTTAAATACAGATACCAAAAAGACTTTATTAATCCAGAAACAGGCGCTATTTCTAGAAAACATTTAAGCAATTCCATTTCTGACATCTGTAAAAGAAAGTCAGGAAAACGAGTTAGTAGGAATAAATTTTCTTATAATCACTGTACTCCGGCTCAAGAAAAAGAACTAGCTGTTTTCGCAAAACAAAAAGCAAAAGAGATTGCTGCTACTCAAGTTAAAACGACGGACATGGCGGCAGTTGGTAGAAGTCTAAAGAAAACCTACAAAGACTTGGATGAAAAGCTAGATGAAGTTGTTGTTGGTGTTGACTATGATGGAATAGATGGAGCCGATTTAGATAATCCCAAAACCCAAACTGCCTGGGAAAACTATCATACACTATATTTGAAAAAGCTTGCTGGTACTGACAAAGATAAAGATGGAAATGTTAAACAACAATGCGATCCGGACGATCCAAAAGATAAGAATAAACAATGTGGGCACGGTATGCTCATGATGACTCCGTCAATGAAAGAGAAGTTTGGCGGCGTTAAACAGCTCGATAAAGACGTTGAGAATAAAGGTGGTTATATATTTGGTAAAAAATACGAAATTACTAAGCACGATTATAACAAAGTTACTGACTATCAAGCGAAAGAGGCGGCCAAGGCTGCCGTTGATGATATTGTAAAGGCCACCATTGAAGAAGCTAAGAATTTAAATGAGATGGCCTACAAAAAGAAGACACAAGAAAGTAAATGGAAGTCCAATAAATATAGAGATGACACATGGACTGGAACAGATCATGGTGACGTCTACGACCAAAGAAATGAAGATTTAAAAACTCTTATCAGAACAAACCCTACTGCTGTTGGACAGGCCCTTATGGGAAATCCACAGCTGGCTGATATTGTTTGTGACCTTATAAAAGAAATTGATAAAGAAGATGCTGAAAAAGAAAGCAATGATAGTATTGCCACATGGGGTGCCATTTTTGTAGGTGGCCTTCTTGTAGGTGGTCTTATTGCTTGTACTATTATAACTTTTGGAGTTTGTGGTGCGGCCGTTGCTGCCGCAGCTGCTGCCATTGGAACATCCGCCGCTGTTTTAACAGCTGTTGGGACAACAACACTATTTGTTGCTGGTGGTGTCGAAGCTGCTTATTGGGGCAATAGAATGTATGGTCACCATAAAGAGCATAGGGCTATGGAACGTGCCATCCTCTCAGATAATATGGACGAGTCCCAGGCAACTGCTGTGGAGAACTCCATGCATGCCTTTAAAGACGCAAGATTTAATATGCTAATGGCCCTTCCGGCCGTAGTCCTACCAGGAGTAGGAAAGCTTGCTTCTCTATCTAAGGGAAATAAGATGCTAACTGCCCTTAAGAGCTTTAAAGGTTCACCAAAAGCAAAAGCACTCTTTATGGACAATATGGCAGCAATTTATAAAACTATTGGAAAATCAAAAAACCTTCAAAAGGGTCTAGATTTCTTAATCTCAAGTGGAAGACTTTCTGCGGATAAAATTAACGACTTCTTTATCCTTCTTGGTAAAGGAAAAGGCGCTGTTAATCAAAAAGCTCTTAAATGGCTAAGTAAGAACTTAGAGAAATTTAAAAATACAGATGCCGGTGAAAAAGGAATGCGCGCATTTATGGCCAAATTTGCTGATATTGTTGACGATGGTTTAGCTGCGGCAAATAAAGCTTGTAAGATCTAATTCCACTTCAATAGGACCTTTCCCCTAGCCTTCTTTTCCTCGATATACTGATGGGCCTCAGAGGCCTTACTAGCATCAAAAACTTTGTCTACAGCTGGTTTTAAGTCAAACATATCTACTTTTTCTAGAAGACTCATAAGGTATTCTGGGCCTTCAAAAAGCCTTAAGACGTTTAGCCCCATAACTCCTTTATTATCATTCATCAGATTAATAATATTAAACTTAGGGAACTCTAAAACCGTTTTAATGACCTTTATCCAAGACCGCTTTCCCCCTTCAAAGATGGAACTCGCCCCAATACAGACAAGCTTTCCTGTAGGGCGAAGTCTTTTGTAATGCTCTTTAATAGATGCTCCACCTTGGGAGTTTAAGATAATATCAAAATCCTTTTCTGAAGAGTTAATAAATTCACTATGAGTCATGGCCTTAGCGCCGTAGCTCTCAATTATTTCTTTTTTTGTTTCACTACTTGTTAACCCAACTATCGTTAAATCAGAGCCACCTCCAGTATTTAGCATTTGAAAGCTAAGCTGCCCCAATGCTCCGGTCGCGCAATCAATTAAGATTTTATCTCCATTTCTCACTCTCGCTTCTTCAAAGAACACTAAATAAGCCGTTAGAAAACTTACTGGTAAAGATGCCGCTTCTTCTAAACTTAAATGACCAATGGGAACAACTTGATTTTCAGGTAATATTATCTCAGAGCTATAACCACCAAACTTGGTTCCACCCATGACCATATCCCCTACTTTATGCCGGTCAACTTTTGATCCGACCTCAATAACTTCTCCACTAAATTCATAACCTGGAACGAAGGGAAATGGCGGAGCATCCTGATAAAGTCCTAGCCTCATAATGATATCCGCAAAATTGATACCGCTAAACGCGACCTTTACCCGCACAGAGTACTCAGCTATATTTTTTTCCGATTCCACTTTGAAAGCCTTTAAAATCTGACTTTTACCTGCTTTTGGAATAATTATTTGATCAATCAATGTTAACTCCTAACCGTAAACTACCGAAAAGTAAGTATGGAAGATAATAATGTAACACCACTACACGAAGATGCGATAGATGAAAAAGTCGCGCCAGAAGAAAATATAACGGCTACCAGATCAAGCCTCCAGCTACCAAGGCGTATGGTTCATATGAGTATGGGTATCATCGCTGCCGGGGTCTATCACTTTTTCTTAACCCATCAAAAGGCCATCTATATTTTAGGGATCTGTGCAAGTTTGATTTATATTATAGAACAGTTTAGAACCAGTTATCCTGAGTATATGGCAAAATTTGATGTCATCTTTAAGCATATTTTTAGGGCCGAAGAACAATTAAAAGAATCCGCTGGGGTTCCTTATATAATGGCCCTGCTCCTAACCATCTTAACTTTTCCAAAACCAATTGCCCTATGTGCTATTTTAACCTTAGCAGTAGCAGATCCACTTTCAGCTATTGTTGGAATTAAATACGGTAAACATAAATGGGCCGCAGGTAAATCAATAGAGGGCTCTTCCGCCTTTTTTATATCAACCTTTGTTATTAGTTTATCAATTCTTCTTCATTTCACTGAAGTATATTGGGGATGGGTGCTCTTATTATCTTTTACTTCTTCAGTAATTATTTCTGCTTTTGAGCTTATACCGCTGCGAGTAGATGATAATTTAACTATTCCACTTTTTACTGCTTTTACATTATGGATTTTAGGGGCCTCAATCGGTATAACCTTTTAAGTGAAAACAATAAAGATACCTACTGAGTTTCAAATGGAGTATGACTTAAGGTTAGACTCCAAGGCTAAAAGAAATTACTTGATCCTCCATGGTTTTTACGAAAATTCATCTCTTATAAAGAGTAAGCTAGAACACTTGATTCCAAAAGAGTCTAACCTCCTTATTCCAAACGCTTGCTTTCCTCTTCCAAAAAGACGATCTCCGGCCAAAGGTGGAGGGTGGGACCTGTACTTCTCTTGGTATTTCTTTGATGAATCTTCTCAAAGTTTTTATGTTGAATATGACTTTCCCGCAGGTATCTTAGAGAAAATGATTAAAGAGCTAAATCTAGATAAACTCCCTTTAACCATCATTGGTTATTCTCAGGGTGGTTATTTATCGCCATTTGTAGCCGAAAGACTTCCTAACTGTGATCAAGTTATAGGGATTGGCTGTTCCTACAAGTACAATATGCTAAGTGAAGCCAATCATTATAAGATAGAAGGAATTCACGGGCGCATCGACGATAAAGTTGATCCCAAAAATGCTGGGGAGTGCTTTTCAAAACTTAATTCTGAAATAAAAGGCGAATTTCATATGCTAGAAAACGAAGGGCATGATCTTTCAGAACATTTCTACAATAAGATTTCCTTAATACTCAAATAGTTGGCAAATCTTGAAGTAAAATTCACAAAATAAATTTTATCCATTTTCATGTTTAACTTCCCGTTTTTAAAACGAAATCCCCCATCACAACTTCTTTCCCTAGACCTCAGTTGTCAATTCGTTAAGCTTTAGGCATTAGGATTTTACCCTTTTGAATTGTGTTGTGGTTCGTTCGTTCAATTTGTACTTTAAAAGTTTCACAATCAAAAGACTTCGGGAAGCTAGTTAAAGCAACCGCTCAATAGGGAGTGGCCCATGAAAGCAACAACTATTAAGTTTTCCCTGATCCTTTCATTGCTCGTGACTTTTGTTTCATGTCAGGAACAAGAGTTTTATGAAAAAGAATTCCTAGAAGGAGTAGGTGTTGAAAAGCCAACACCAAATAACGACGATGGAAATACCGGGGATGTTGATCCAGATGTAATTGTTGATCCAGATGTAGACCCAGATGTAGACCCAAATGTAGACCCTAACGTTGATCCTGACCCAGATCCTGACCCAGGAATTTGTGGTGGAGGCGAACTTCAAAACGCTAGTGATACATTTAATCAAAATACTGGTGAAGCACAAAAAGTTGATATCCTTTGGGTTATTGATAATTCAGGTTCAATGACAGAAGAACAACAGAGTTTAGCAACAAATTTTAATACCTTTATTCAGGATTTCATTACTAAAGAGATCGACTTCAGAATGGCGATTACAACAACTGACCCTCGTGATGATCACAATGGGAATATGGTTGGTAATCCAGACCACTTAACTTCTACTGCCGCAAATGCAGATGAAGCGAAGTTCCTTAATGATTTTTCAAACTACGTGCAAGTTGGAATTAATGGTTATGGTCGTGAAAAAGGTTTTCAAGCTTCAGCATCATTTATGACTAAGTACCCTACTTTTGTAAGAGAAGACGCTCTTTTAGTAGTTGTTTATCTTTCAGATGAGGAAGAACAATCTTCGGGATCAGTAAGTGACTACCTACAGGGATTCCAGTCACTAAAAGCAAATGCTCGAATGTTTAAAGCCTTTAGTATTGTGATGCTACCTACTGATACTGCTCAAAATCAATGGGAAACTGTTGGTTCTCGCTATATCGAGTTAGCAGAAGAATCAGGCGGTACTGCTTCAAGTATTCAAGAAGATTTCCACACTGTCTTAGGAGACATGGGTGGAACTATTGTTAACCTTCTTACAAGCTTCCCTCTTTCAGGTGTACCAGCTAACGCTGACATTACAGTTGAAGTAGATGGAACAGTTAAAGAAGATGGTTGGCATTATGACGAAGTGACCAGGTCTATTGTGTTCGATAACGGACATATCCCAGCCGCTGGTTCTATCGTTATTGTTTATTACTACCAGTGTGGAGGTTCTTAAGGTGAAAAAATATGCCGGGTGCGACCGTGTCGCAACCTTTTATTGCCTAGTGATGGTGCTGCTCTTCGGAGCGGCACCTTCTCTTTCTAAAGCTGACGAGTCTGACCTTTATGATTTTCTTTGGCTAGACCCTGACAAAAAAGTTTATGTCCTACAGAACAAAGTATACAGAAAGGAAAATACTTTTTACGCCAACGCAGGCTACTTAATGGATCTCTCAAGTAACTATACTTCGGGAAAAGGTTTCAGAGTGGGTGCTGGTTATTATATTAGTGAAGAATGGGGTGTTGAGCTTATGTATCAAAGCTATAGCAACACCAATAACGATGCCTATAAGGCCCTTCAACAGGTCAATGGCTCTGTTCCATTTATAAGAAAATATAATAAGGTATATGGTGCCATGGGCGTTTGGTCTCCCTTTTATGGAAAAATTAATACCTTTAACAAAATAATCTACTTTGATTGGTCCTTTGGACTAGGGGCTGGAAAAGTTGAGACTGAATCTAACAAAGATACTGTTAGCTCCCCTTCTACCGCTGACAGATTTGCCAAGGAATCTTACACGGGTATCTTAGCAAAAACAGCCTTACGAGTTCATATTACAAAAAAAGTTCATTTAAATATTGAATATATGAGGACCACTATCAATGCTCCTGGTCCAACAATTAATAACCGAGTCTCTTCTGGTTCATGGAGAGGTCACTCTGATGCTATTATTGGTATTGGATATTCTTTCTAGGTCCATCATGAAAAATGTCATTAGATTCGCCATATTCATTTTATTGATGCCAAGCCTAGGTGGAGCATCTGTTAATAGAGCGGAAAAAATTTATTTCTCTAATAAAAATATATCAAATAGAAGCGAGGCCGTAACTTACGAACTCATGCGGAGTAAGTATTACTTCTCAGCAAGTATCTTCGCTAAGGAAAGACTTATTGAAGATAAGCCCCTCGATGAAAGATTTGAGGAAGCACTTACAACTCTAATCCTAAAAACAGGAACCTCAACCTTCATGCCTCTTAATGAACAAATATTAGGTAAGCATAAAAGCCAGGCCATGAGTTTTATTTTAGGAGTTAAGCAGTTTCACAAGAAAAGATATAAATCTGCTGTAAAAGCACTAAACAATGTCAAAAGGGGTCATCGTTTTGCTCCAGAGAAATATATGATGACTGGATCAAGTTTAAACTTTCTTGGGCAATATAGCGAAGCGACCAAGGCGTATAAGAACTGCATGAGAACTTCAGAAGTATCTGCGGCCAGTGCTAACCATGAAAAGCTTAAAAGATACTACGATATTCTAGCTGAGTCTTGCTTAATTCATATGGCGAGAATGGAATACAAACGAAACGACTATAAAAAAGCTGTTCAATCTTACCAGGATATTCCAAAAACAAGCTATAGATGGCCTTCCCTGCTTTTAGAAAAGGCTTGGGGGAACTACTATTTAGAAGATTATAATAGAACTCTAGGCCTTCTCGTAACTTACAAATCTCCACTTCTGCGATCTTACTTTTATCCAGAGGCTGAAGTTTTAACTGCCCTTACATACTTTAGGCTTTGTTTATATGACGACTCCTTAAAAACGATTGAGCAGTATCATGAGGTATATAAATCAAGAAGTGACCAATTAAAGTCTATATTAGTTAAATATAAAAGATCTCACACATTCTTTTTAAAAATGATGATGCAGCCAATTGAGAAATTAGAAAAAAAGAATCCCTTTATTAGAAATCTCATGACTCAAACGAGAAAGAAAATTAAATTTAATCTTGATTTAGCCAATTATAAAAAAGTGTCAAACGAATATAAATATTTAAAAACTAAAAAACAAACGCCCTTTATTAAAAAGTTAAGGGAAGCTGTTGGTCGATCTAAGGATTGGCAAACAAGACATCTCAATCATTACATCAAAAAAGAGATGTTCGATTTTTTAAATGACGTTCATAAATATTCTTATGAAATGTTTAATATTAAATTAGAAATTATGTTTAAAAAGAGAGACCTACTTTATAAAAATAAAAACCTTATTTCCGACAGAGGCAGAGGTTCACTAGAAAATGTTAAGCGTACCCAAAAAGAACATTTCTATGACTTTAACGGAGCCTTCTGGGCCGATGAGCTTGGAGACTATAGTTTTGGTCTTAAGTCTAACTGTGAAGAAGTTAAAGTTAAGCGTGAGGGTGGAGTATGAAAATTAGCTTTGTGATCGTTTCAATCTTTTTCCTAATGATGGCCGCCAGAGCTGAGGGTCCTAAAAATAAAGGAAATATTGTTTACAAATATAAAAAATACGAATCTTTTGACCTCGGTAATTTAGAGGTAAAAGGCGATATTATCGCCCCTGGTGACCTCTCAGTACAAGAGCGCCAAAGAACAAAGATGGAAAGAGGTTTACTTGAGCGTAAAGATTTTGACCAAGAAGTCCGACAGGATATTAAAAATCTCAGGTAATAAAAAACTACGGGAAACCGTGCTTTAGAGTCAAAACCTACAATAGTGGGCAGTTTGACTGGAAAAAAGGTAAAAATAAATTTACTCGAAAATACCCCCTAAGAGATTGAAATTAAAGAGAAATGACCTATAGCAAGGTCTTTTGATTGAGAAAGTTGTTCATTTCTATAAGCTCTGGGCAATAGAAACAAATAGGAGAATCCACATGGAAAACGAAGCTGCAAAAGCTGTAGAAACAGTAACTGACCCAAACTTTATTCAGTCGCTGGCCATTTTTATGGACGAGGGTGGAATCTTTATGTGGATCATCTTAGTCATCTGGTGCATCGGTGTTGCCATCGCTGCAGAGAGAATTAAGAGTCTACTTAAGTTTGATGTTGATGGTGCAAATTTAATGGCAGCGATCAAACGTCATGTCTTAGGAAACGAAGTTCAAAAGGCCATCCAAACATGTAGTGGAAGTGATGCCTTACTTCCCCAAGTTTTAAAAAGTGGACTAAAAAGAGCCAATCAATCAAAAGAGCAAATTCAAGATGCTGTTGATTCAACAATTCTTGAAGTAGCTCCAAAAGTAGATAAGAGAATGGGTTATCTAGGTTTAGTGGCGAACGTCTCTACCCTAATCGGACTACTAGGAACAATTTATGGTCTGATTCAATCTTTTGCCGCTGTAGCCGGTGCAGATCCAGCTTCAAAGGCCAAGCTACTTGCCTTAGGTATTGCGAAGGCCATGAACACTACCGCTGCAGGTTTGATCTCGGCTATTAGTATCATGGTTATTCACGCTATCCTTACTCAAAAATCAGATAAGATTATCGCTGAAGTTGAAGAGTTTTCAATTAAGCTTGTTGATCTACTAGGGACTAAGAAACATTCTGCTCCTGGCATGACTGCTGGTGTTGCTGATAAAAAAGATGATTCGGAGGCTGCGTAACTTAGACTAGCATCGGCTAATTTAAGTATCCGGGGGGATCATGAGAAAAATACAAAGAAAGCAAACCATTCAAAAGTTAAACGTAATTCCAATCTTGGATGCTGTATTTATCTTTATCTTTTTCCTTTTGATGTCTGCTCAGTTTCTTGAAATATACGAAATTGGTTCTGACGCTCCATCAGTTAAAACTGTTGAGACCATGAAGGACAAAAAACCACCTCTCAACCTAACATTAGATATCTCTAAAACTGGAATTACGGTTAAGACGGGATTAGACGGTAATGTCTATAAAACTATCGCTATGAACACTCAAGGTAATTATGACCTAGAGTCGCTCTACAAAACTTTAACAAAGATCAAAAAAGAAAATATTGAAGAAGAGTCAGTCATTCTGAGACCAACAAATAAAGTTCCTTATAAGAAAATTGTATGGATTATGGATGCCTGCAGAGAGCTTAAACAAAAAGATCCCACTTTAGCTGCAAAAGGTAAATCGGGACAATTAAAAGAGACAAGAACATTGTTCAATCAAATAATTTTTGAAACTTTAATATAAGGATTTAAGATGGCCAGACGACAGTCAAAGGTTGCTAGAAAAAAGGAAGAAATGGATGTGGATATCACATCTCTCCTTGATATCCTGGTTATCCTACTGGTTTTTCTTTTAAAAAGTTATAATGCCTCCGACTTAAAGTTAGAGCCGGCCGAAAAAATCGAGCTACCAAGCTCAAAAAGTCAGGCTCTAGGAAGGCACTCTGTAATCATCCAGGTTAGTTCTGAAAAGGATATTTGGATTGATAACGAAAAAATAGGAAAGCTTACGGATAATGGTGACAAAATCGATATCCTTTTTGACCAGCTAAAGAAAATGAAAGAAAAAGAAGAGGAATCTCTTCGTTCAATAGCATCAGTAGAAGAAAGAAAGAAAAAAGAATCAAAACAAGTAAATTTAGTATTAGACCAATCGCTCCCCTATCAAGTTGTACGTCGTGTCATGCATACATCCGCTATGGCGGGTTACCCGGAGTTTAAATTTATCGTTCAGGGAAATTTTTAGTCCCGAAGGTATCAGACAGACGTGAAAAATCTATGTCTTATTCTTACTCTTATTTTTAGCGTATGGACAAGTGCGCCCATATTAGCTGCAGAGAAAAATAGAGAGTTTAAAAAATCAAGAAGATCGACTGGTCCGCTTATGTCAGATAAGTGGTATAAGCTAAACAATCTTTTGAATGAAGAAATTAAAACTATCAAGGCTCTCGGTCCACTTGGACCTAGACTTAAGTTTAGACTTATTGAGCTTTATTCTGAACAAGTAAAATTAATTAAAGAAAAAGAAAATGCCGTCTTCTTAAAAAGTGTTGGTTCTAAAAAAAGAAGAAAGAAGTCTGCTTATTTTAGAAAATCTCGAGCTCTATTTTTGAAAACTCAAAAGATGGGGCTTGCGCTTATTAAACGTTATCCAAGGTTTAAGTATAAAGGAAGCCTTTTTTACACACTTGCTCTTAACTCAAGAGACTTTGGTGGAGATAAGAACACTGAATACTTCTTACTCAATGCCTTAAAATTTACTCCTAAGGGACTTCCAAAAGTTCATAATATTAAAACCACATTAGCTGAGTTTTATTACAATGATAAAGAGTATGATAAGGCCATTCGTTACTACAATGATGTACTCGTTAATACGAGAGATGAATGGCATAGTAAGCACCTCTTTAATGCCTCATGGTGCCACTTTAAAAAGAAAAACTATGATAAGGCCATTGAGCTTATTAAAAATGCCTACAAGTATGGAAGTCATAAAAAATATGTAAGCTTAAGGGATCAAGTTCTAGACTCCATCGGACTTTTTCATATCTTTGCTAAACGTGTAGAAGAAGGCGTTGATTTTTATTTAACTCATGTTGAAAAGCCAGTTCAGTACTTAGTAAAAATGGCCAAAAAGACAACGGGTGAAGGGTCTTTTAAAGATACTCGTTTTATCCTAGTTTCAGCTCTTAAGAATGCTAAGAAGAAGAATCAAACAGATGAACAGATTATGCTTCATTTGAATGAAATGGATATATATAGAACCTTTAAGCAATATAATCTCTTTTTTGACGTTAGTTTGGCACTCGAAAAAATTCATTTAAAAACACCTCTGAAAGATGAGGATCGTGACGATGCCGTTAAAAAGATTAAGAGCTTAGTTGGTTTTCAACAAGTTAGGCTTACAAAAAACTTAAAGATGGATGTAGAGGATCATGATCCGAAGAAGAGAAAAAGAGTTCTTAAGTACTTTGATATCTTAGCCTCATTTGAACCTCATAACAGAGATCAATACCACTATCTGCAGGGTGAAACAACTTACGCCCTTGGTTTATACAAAATGGCTGCTAGTTATTATCAAAAAGGATTTGAGTTCTCTAAAAAGAACTCTAACTTGATCGTAAAGACAGAAACGACAGTTGAAACTAAAAAGAAAAAGCCTACAAAAGAATTTCTTAAAATAGAAAAAGAAAAGTTAGCACTCAAGAGAAAGTTTATGGATTCTCTCCTTGCAGTCTTAGAAAAAGAAGCTCTAGCTAAACCAGAGCAAACTAAACTTACGAAATATACCTTTGAAAATCACTTAACATACTGGCCAGTTGATAAAAGATCTCAAAAGCTGTACCCAAAACTATTTAATCTATACTTAAGTGAAAAGAATACGAAGTCTTCTCTAAGAACCTTAGAGCTTTATGTGAAGAACTATAAAAAGGATAGAGAAAAGCAGAGAGCCATGCTAACCAGACAAATTGATCTACATATTAAGGCTAAGAACTCTGATCGCCTGGCATTTTGGATTAATAAGATTCAGGGCGGTTATCTTAGCTTTAAGCCTGACTATATAGAAAAGGCCACCCTAGTTCTAGGTGGACTATTGTTTCAAGGCTTTCAAAAGCTTGAAGACCAAGGCAAAAGAGAAGAGGCTCTCGAAGGATATGTCTCTTTATATAATAACGAAAAATACCCTAAGGATATCAAAGGTAAATCTGCTCTTAGAACATCAATGATCTTTTTAAAACTAGGAGAAATTGAGAAGTCTTATGAATGGATGAATCATAGCCTAGCTCAATTCAATAACAAAAAGGCCTTTGAACAAAAAGATAAAATGATCGCTGCTGCAGGGAGATACTCACTTCTACAAAACTTTAAGTACTCCTCACTTCTTTCAACTGTTCTTCTAAAAAGATTTTGTGGGAAAAAATTCAAGCAGAAGGAAACTCTTTATACCAATAGTGTTTACCACCAGCTTTTGGAGAATAACCTTAGTGCTGCGATGAACAACCAAAAACTTGGGTCTAAGTGTAAGATCTCAGCAAAGTACCAGGATACATTAGCTCTTCAAATCGTTAACTTTTTAAGTAAGAACAGAAGGTATAGAAGCTTTTTTAAATTTTATGGACCTAACCAAAAAAGAGCTTCTCTAGAAACGACTTTTACTGAATCAATGCTAGAGATGTATTGGGATACAAGATACCACGGATTATCAAAATTAAATGGTAGTCTTAAGAAGCTCCTAAAGCAAAAAGAGCTTAGCTCCACTTTACCTAAAAAACTTAAAACCAGAATCTCTCAAATCTTTAATTTTGAAAGCTTCGAAAAGAAATATAATAACCATAAAATAGGAAAACTAACCTCCTCACCGAAGTTTGATCAAAACCTTTACAATAAAGAGCTTGAAAGTCTTTTAGTTGGACTAAAGAAATTGACGGAAACAGCGAAGCCACTTCTTTCAAGTGGAAATCCAAATGTTATGCTTGGGGTTTATGTTGTCCTAACAGACAAGACGGCACAGACAGTAAAGAAAGTTCAATCCTTTACTCCTCAAGGGGTGCCAAAAGAATTTGTTCAAGGTTTCAAAAGGGCCATGATGGGACTGACTAAACCCCTCCACAATCAAACCATAGCTTATAAAGCCGCAGGTAAGGAAATTATTAACAAGAATCAAATATTCAGTTTATATAATACAGAATTCGGTAATGACAGATCTCTTAGACGCAAAGTTGGCTTTAGATATCCAGCGTCATACCTTTCTTCTCCGATCGATACTGAAAGGGGGATAAAATAATGAAAAAGATTATCATACTATTCATATTTCTAGCGGGCTGTAGTCAATATAAGATTGAGACCGACTTAAATAGCACAAAGGAAAATGTTCTCTCAAATGAGTCGTTTCTAAGGTACTCGAGCTCAAGAATTGAAAAAGCTATCAAGGAGAACAAATCTCTATCCGGAGTTGCCCACTGTCACAATGGAGATATAAAAGAGGGTCAAGAGCTTCTAAGAAATAGTCTCGAAAAAAATAAAGACAATCCAGATTATTGGAACCAAGTCGGAACTTGTTTTTATCTGGCCCACCAGTTCGTTAAAGCGGAATATTTTTATCAAATGAGTATCCAGACGGCTAAGTCTAAAAAGATAAAATATGCTCCAGCACATAATAATCTAGGGGTCATCTACTTACGTCAAAGACATTTTGAAAGTGCTTTTTCGGAATTCAATCAGGCATTAAAGATAAAAAGATCATTTCAAACACCGAGATATAACCTGGCCCATCTTTACTTACAATTTGGCCAAAATCAAAAAGCTCTTATGGAGTTTAATTATCTCTCAAGATCGGCTCCAAACGACCCTGGTATTTTAGCGGGGATAGCTACTAGCTATACACTTTTAGGTGATTTAAAAAAGGCTCTTAGCTTTTTCTCCAAAATTCCTAGAAAGTTTATTAGCCGGCCAGATGTGGCAACTCATTATGCTATGGCCCTTTATTTAGCAAAAGATTATGAGAAGGCCTTTTTAGTATTGAAGAACAGACAACCAACTCAGATTAAGGTTATTAGAAAAACAGGTAAGCGATTACTTAAACTAATTGAAGCTGAACTAGAAAGCCAAAAAATGGCACAAAGGTAAGGTAAGAAGTGAGTCTAACAACGAGGAAAGAACAACATTCCCGTGTATTTAAGCTCATCGGTTATAAAGATGGAACCGTTGCTTTTGATATTACACTTGATAAAAAGAAACTTATTGTTGGGCAATTTGAAGGTGCTGATATTGCTATCGCCGATTCAAGCCTATCCCACTACCACGCCTTTATCACTATTGACGAAAATGGTGGAAAAATATTAGATCTCGATTCAGAAAATGGCATCTTTTTAAATGGGCAAAGAATTAAATCCTCATACTTCTCTTCTGGAGATATACTTAGACTTGGTTCGATCGAATTCCATATGGAAGAGATTTATGTTGAAGGAGAAAATCAAGTAGAAGATCAAGATAGTGGTCTCGTTGAAAGTCTTGGTGAAGAAAGAATTCTTGAAATGCCGAATGAACTTCCTCCTGTTCCAGGTCTTGTGGTTATAGACGGTGAATACTGCGATATCGTCTTTGATGAATCAGACTTTGTGCCTGTATCCACACCAGAAGCTATTCAAATAAAAGATATTGCAAAAGATTATATTGACCCTATTGAGAATGAGCTTAAAGGCGACAATATTTCAGAAACTGACGAAAAGGCCATTGAAGTCATTTTAATGAGTCAGGGCCAAATTTTAACAGTTGAATATCTGGAAATAAAAAACCAAACTCTATTTGCAACTCCACTTGCTGGTGGAAAAAATAGAATTCATATACCAGGGCTTGATAGAGAAGAAGCATTTCCATTTGTCGAAGTTAAAAATGGGACAATCAACGTCCATCCAATTCCAGGATTCGAAGCAAGAAATATTGGTCCCGCTAATACAGCTATTACCGGTTCTAGTCCCCTTGTTTTAGATGAGGAAGATGTTTTTGACTTTAACATGAAGACAGTACAGGTCATGGTCCGTTTGACCGACGCCCCCCCTTCGGTCAAGCGGGCCCCCTTCTTCATTGCTGAGCCAGAGTTTCAAAAGCAAGCCGGGAAAATTGTTGGCGCTCTCATGGGCGTTATGCTTTTACTTCTTCTCATCGACACTACTCAAGAAGTAGAAGAAAAGAAGAAAATTTCGGTTATCTATAGAAAAGCGATAAAAGCCCCTACTCCAAATAAAACAAAGACTGCAGAGAATACTGCCAAAACGGAAAAAGACTTAGGAGTTAAAAAGAATAAGCAAGATAATAAGCCTACAAAAATGGCTAAGAAGTCTCCTGCGAAAGCTAAGCCGGCAAAATCTAAACCTAAAAAGGTTGCTCAGAAAAAAGCACCCGCTCCTAAAAAAGTGGCTAAAGTCAAAAAGATGAAGGCTTACGAGTTTAAAATGACAAACACCTTAAGCAGTCTTACAAGTGCCACAAAAAGTTTAACCAATACAAAGGTAAATACTAATAGCCGTAGCCCTAGCGCAACCAAAGGATTTAAAGCATCACAGGCCTCAAGCGATAGTGCTTTAAACTCGACAACCGCCGCTCAAGTGGGAACCTTAGGACAGGACTTTGCTGGAAAGTACGACTCTAGTTCTGGAGCTAAAGGTCTTGCTTCAAAAAGTGGAATTGATACTACTTACACAGATCAAGAAACAGTTGTCTTAGGATCAATGGATCCAGAGCTTCTTAGAAAAATACTAAGAGAATATCTTCCTCAATTTAGACATTGCTATCAGCAAGAACTAGAAAGAAGTGAAGATGCTAAAGGGGTCGTAGATCTTAACTTTAGAATTGGAAAGTCTGGTAAGGTCGTAAATGCAAAGGTTAAGTCTAAGAAAGCTAAGTTCTCAAGTAGCGGTACTAATTGTATGGTTGGAGTCTTAAAGCTAATAGATTTCCCTAAACCAAAAGGTGGCGGTATGGTTGACGTTAGGCAGCCTCTTAACTTTTTTGCAGAAAGAAATAAGATCTAACTAGCAGCAGGGTAATGTTTTTGGTCTAGGTGTTTTTTAGTTTGCCTTACAAAGAGGCTCAACCCAAAGTAAGAGAACGTCACGGCAAAATCGCTGGCATACTCTTCAAGACCTGCGTATCGATGGAAAGAAAAGTCATAAATTTCTTTAAATCCGGCAATACATACTAGCAGTATAAAAATATCCTTATGACTTAAATTCTTTTTTAATCCGTAAACTGTGATAAAAGCCCCAACCAAAAAATGTAAAGTTAAGTCGATTGGTAACAGATCGAGGATATAGCCGGAAGATATTTCTCTTAGTAGGTCTTGCATATTAATTAACTACCCTCGAGATACTTTTACAACTCATTCTGAAGTATCTCCTTCGTTTTTTCCATAATTTCGACACTTGCCGTATAGTAACTGTATCTTCAGCAAGATTATATTTTACGCTGGAACTATTTTCAGCTTTCATCTCAAACATAAGGAGCCCGTCAACTTCTTTTGATTGTCCAAAAATATCCACTCTGTAGTTTGAAAGATTCTGGTTTTTTTGCCGTTCTTTTATATCTCCAATCACAGTGTATAAGTGAACACCGTTTGGAAAACTTTTTCTAAGAACACAAAGCTTTCCAGACTGAACTGTTATTTTATAAGACTCTTTAATCCGGCCATTTTCTAAACCTGTGCAAGTTGCCACGGGTTTCACGATTTCATGTCTGATATAGGGATAACAAGGATCACCTCTTTTGATATCATAAACATTTAATCTATCCTCATCTTCCTCGTCATTGTTAACAGTGAAAGGTTTTGAAGGAGTTGCATAAGTAGGAGCATTGATTTTAACAGAGTCCCCATCCTTGCCACAGCTCGATAGTCCAAAAATGGAAAATATGAAAATAAGAATAAATAGGTTTCTCACTGGCAAAACATAACATAATCAAGCATTTAACGCATCGAAACATGCGAGTCCTAGTAATTTTTACATTGAAGAATCTAACCCAAACCGTTTAATCTAAGTCATGGAAAGTATTAAGAAAATCACTATCTTAACTGGCGCAGGTATCTCAGCAGAGAGCGGAATAAGTACTTTTAGAGATCAAAATGGTCTCTGGGAGAACCATGAGATTGAAGACGTAGCAACACCAGAGGGATTTGCCAGAAATCCAGAGCTTGTCTACAAGTTTTACAACCAGAGAAGATTTCAACTTACTCAGGATAATATTGTTCCTAACCCCGCCCACGAGGCCCTTGTTAAACTTGAAAAAGAATTTGATGGTTCAGTATTGATTATTACTCAAAATGTTGACGACCTTCATGAAAGAGCCGGCCAGGAAAGCTTAATTCATATGCATGGTGAACTTTTAAAAATGAGATGTGTGGCGACTAATAAAATATACAAATCTCCCAGTTTTTTTGATCAAGATACCGCCTGTCCCTGCTGCCAAGAAGTAGGAAACTTAAGACCTCATATTGTGTGGTTTGGAGAGATGCCTTTTTATATGGATAAAATTCAAAATGCACTTTTAGATTCAGACTTATTCCTATCTATAGGAACGAGCGCTCAAGTTTATCCCGCCTCTATTTTTTATCGTTGGGCGGAACAAGGGGGAGCTAAAACCATTGAATTGAATTTAGAGAGTACTGCCGCATCTGAAAGATTTAATGAAAACTATCAGGGAAGGGCCAGTGAGTTAGTTCCAGAATTTGTTGATAAGCTACTCCGCGGAGATATTTCCCCAGAAGTATCCTAGCCTAGCGGCAAATACATATTGTTCATTTCCATCGTTAAAATATCTCGGACCAATCATTACGAAGAAACGTTTTGTAAAAAATCCTGTATAGGCCATCCCTAACTTTCTTATCTCACTTGTTTTAAACGTTTCATAAAAACCTACTTCTTTAAATTTATAAACTGTTCCGCCAAAACCACCATTAAATGTAAATTGTCCTATCGGGGTGTGAAAAGTTAACTTAAGGTTGCCTAGTCCTGATAGCCTTTTTATATTAATGTCCGGCAGAGGTTCTATGAGGCTAGTAGTAGTCGAAATTCTTGAGCCCCCAGACACATAATCTGTATTACTAAAATGTACAGAGGGTACCAATTTAAAATTGGCCGCCCAACGTCTACCTGCAGGATGCTGCACATTTCGAATCGAGCCAGATATATTTCCCAGGCGAGTTTTATTTTCATACAAGTGATCGTTAAAAGTGGCCCTAGAAACTGTATACTTTACATGAACAGTTCCTGAGTTTAGAAGCTTGGTGGTCCCGCAAGAACTGAGGATCCAAAGTAAAAATATTGCAGCTAGTAGTTTATTCAACATACCTGAGTATTATAGACCTTAGTCATCGGCTTTTATAACCTCAAGAAATATTTTACCGTATTTTCGAAGTTTAGCGTCTCCTATCCCATTGATTTCTAATAACTCCTCTAGGGTATTAGGCTTTCTCCTCGCCATTTCCCTAAGAGTTGCATCATGAAAAACCTTATAAGCGGGGATTCTTCTTTTTTTGGCCAATTTAGATCGCTTTTCCCTCAGGGCATTCCATAAGTCCGTTTTTACAGGACCAGAGGTGAAAACCTTTTTTACTTTTGTGACTTTCTTTTTAGTTGTTCTTTTTTTGCGAGTCTTTCTTTTCGCTTTCCCAACGACTTGTGACTTCATGGGTCTGGCGAAAACTTTTTCTTCTGACTTTAAAACAGGCAGCGAAAGATGAGATAATTTGAAAAACTGTTTTCCACTAGGTTCAAACTCCATTCTGATTAAACCAAGGGCCATTAATATTCTAATAACTCGCTTCCATTCAACATCTTTCCACTTTTTTCCAATTCCAAACTCTGGTGCCTGATGAAGACCATCACGCATTAAAACATGAGTCGCATCTCCGCATAGAATATCCACGAGAGTGTTATAGTGCAGTTCCTTACCTAATCGATAAACAACCGTTAAGGCCATAATAGCTTTTTCAGTTATGTCTTGAGAGTCTTCTGGAAATTCGCCATCCATACAAATATCACAAAAACCACAAGGAGCTATAAAGTCCTCATCGAAGTTTTGAAGTATGGACTGTCTTCGGCAGGTTAAAGATTCACATAACCCCAAGATCGTTTCAACTTGCAAGTTTTCTAAGTTTTTTCTAGAGGCAGATGCATCTGACTTTCGGATCATATGCTTTAGTATGGCAGCTTCCTTTCTTCCGAAAAGAAGAAGGCAGTCACTCATTTCGCCATCTCTACCGGCCCTCCCCGTTTCTTGGTAATAGGACTCTAAGCTTCGAGGCATATCCATATGAACGACAAACCTAACATCAGGCTTATCAATTCCCATACCAAAGGCTATTGTCGCAACCATGACGACGCCTTCTTCCATTAGAAATCGCTCTTGATTTTCTCTACGTTCATTTTGAGAGAGGCCCGCATGATAGGCAAAGGCTTTTACTCCCTTACTCCTAAGCTTAGTACAAACCTCATTAACCTTTCTTCTACTTAAACAATAAATTATTCCAGATTCATACGTTTCAAACTTACCTAGAAACTTAAAGAGCTGTTGGTTTTCTTTTGTCTTCGGTTTTATAGAGTACATTAAATTAGTTCTATCAAAGGAAGAGAGAAAAACTTTTGCTTTATTTAAGTTCAATTCTCTAATGATATCTTTTCTTGTGAGCTTATCAGCCGTTGCGGTAAGGGCAATTTTAGGAACCGCTGGAAAGTCCCTCGTTAAGAAGCTAAGAGTTCTATACTCTGGTCTGAAATCATGCCCCCAAGTGCTTACACAGTGGGCCTCATCTATAGCAAATAAGGCAACCTCAATCTGCTCTAATATTCTAAGAAACCTTGGAGTCACTAATCTTTCTGGAGCAACATAAATCATATCAAGTTCACCAGAGACAAGCTCTTCTTCAATAGCTCTTGACTCACCTAAGCTTAAACTAGAATTAAGATACGCCGCCTTAATTCCATTTTCTTTTAATGTGATAACTTGATCTTGCATAAGAGAAATAAGTGGAGAGATGATAACACCAGTGCCCTTTCTCACAATACTTGGAATCTGATAGCAAAGAGACTTTCCGCCACCGGTTGGCATCAATACAAGTGCGTCTTTTCCATTAACCAGTTGATCAATGATGCTTTTCTGCTCACCCCTAAAAGCTTCATATCCAAAATATTTTTTAAGAACTGTTTCAGAAACATTATCTGTTTCTCCGGTCAGTTCAGCATAGCTAAAGAGGTCCACAGTTTATTATAGAAACTTAAACGTTGATTTAACAAAGGAAAAGTATTTCCAGTTTAAGTATAATTATGAAATTATGCAGTTCTACTATCAAACTGCTTTTACTCACTATCGAGCCTACGAAGCAGCGCATCAAGGTGATTTTTATGAAGCCCATTAATAAGACAGTCGAATCTTTTAAAGAGAGTATCTTTGCAACTATTAGTAGACTCGCCCACTCAAAAAATGCTGTCAATCTAGGACAGGGCTTCCCTGATTTTGATGGTCCTGAATGGATCAGAGAGTTAGCAAAAAGGTCTTTTGACGGTCAAAATCAATATGCTCCATCTATGGGGATAAAAGAACTACGAGAATCAATCTCCCAATATTACAATGACTTTTATAACTTAAATTATGACCTTAATGAACAAATCACAGTAACTAATGGAGCTACTGAAGCTATTTTCTGTACTGCTTTGGCGCTTATTAATCCCGGTGATGAGGTCATCGTACTCGAGCCCTTTTACGATGCTTATATTGCGGCCATAGAGCTCGCGGGAGGAATTCCAGTTCCAGTAACTCTTTATGCTCCTGAGTTTAAATTTAAAATTGAGGAACTACAAAATGCCTTTTCAAGTAAAACCAAGATGGTTTTTTTCAACTCTCCTCATAACCCAACCGGAAAAGTTTTTTCAAGCGAGGAGCTAAACTCTCTTTGTGAACTTATAATTAAGCATGACACATATATTCTAAGTGATGAAGTCTATGAGTTTTTGACTTTTGATGAAGCAAAACATCTTCCCATAGCTTCGCTAAAAAACATGCAAGAAAGAACAATTACGATCAGCTCCGCAGGAAAGACTTATGGTTTAACTGGATGGAAAATCGGTTGGATTTGTAGCTCAAGTGAAATCTCTCACGCTATACGAATGGTTCATCAATTTAACACCTTTAGTGTCTGCACTCCATTGCAATACGCTGTGGCCAAAGCCCTTAAAGAATTAAAAAATTATATCCCTAGCTTTAAAAAGCAATATTCAGACTTAAGGGAACTACTTGTTCCTGGGCTAGAGAAGTTAGGCTATAGACCTATTTCTCCTACTGGAACTTACTTTAGTTTGATCCCTACTCCAGAAGGAGTTAACGATATCGATTACTGTAAAAACTTGATTGAAGAAAAGTCTGTTGCATCAATTCCACTGTCTCCATTTTATTTAAAGTCTAAAGAAGGAGAAGGATTCGTAAGACTCTGTTTCGCTAAGAAAAAAGAAACATTAGAAAAAGCTCTTAAAAACCTTAGTTAAGTTTTATCTTGTCTATAAGATGACTGAAAATTTCAAGCAAGCTTATGACTTTTAAAGGAATTCTATCTTCATCAACGACAATCATATGTTTATAACCGTATTTTAAAAAATGATTAACTCCATAGCCCACGGGATGCTTATACATCAATGAATGCGGGTTTGGTGTCATGAACTCAATTACGGAGCTCTTCAAGTTAACTTCGTTTTTTTTTGCTAAAACTTTTTGAATTATATCTCTTGGAGTTAAGATTCCTACTAACTTTGTTCCATAATCTGTAATCACAAGAGCTTGTGTTTTTTGTTCTACAATGGTCTCCCAAGCATCCTTGATTGAAGCAGATTTATCAATTTTAACAAGCTTAGTTGAGGGAATTCGAGAAAAGGGAGTCAGGAAGTAGTTCTGATGGATTGAAGAGTCGTCACTCATTGTTTCTGAATAACTAAAACCTTCCGTAAAAGACTGAACCGCTTTTGTCGGATCCCAATTCTCCTTTGTTCCAAGTTCCGATAAAAAGTCTTTAAAAAATGAAGTCAAATAATAAAAAAGAACTTCTGTATTAAAAATATGTAGTGGTTTTCCATCCTCGTTACAAACGGGAAATGCAGGTAAGTTCCTCCTCCCCATCACATTCATAACTTCGTATAAGGTATTTTCGCTATTTAGAGTCACAGGATTTTCTATCGCCAATTCAGAGACCTTAATATCAGAAGGATCAATACCTGGTCTAAATTGATGAACAACATCCCATTCAGTCAGAATACCTGACATTTTGCCTTCAGTTCCTATCGCCACCAATCCATGACGATTATCTTTGAAATAAAGGATGGCTTCGTAAAGACTAGAGTCAGGAGTTACCATTTTTAAATCTGGTAGCTCTAATTCCCCGATTTCACGATCAAATTCAGTTACTGAAAGTTCTTCCATAGACCAATAATAACACCAACTTAGGACTAATAACAAAGTAATTTATTTCTAAAGAAATTTAGTGAGTTAGTCGAAAAGAAGTTGAGAAAAAATCGAGTTTCTTAAGGCCTTGCCTTAAAGAAAGACCAGGAGCTTAACCATTAAGACGTCAAAATTCTTGATACTTATCGTAGCATCTCTTTGGCTATGCAATTCATTTGCAGGTCCAAGGGAACAGGCCTATCGACTACACAACAGACTTACAGGGGTCCCCCCTCAAGCAACCGTGCTTAACCAAATGGAACAATTGATCCAACAAGGAAACGCGGAAGGTGCAGCCTATGTGGCCATGTCGAATCCTTATTTTTATAACTTGGTTATAAAAAACTGGGTTAAGAAATGGTCCAATGTTGATGACTCCGAGAGAGTTCCCCTCAATGATTATGTTGCAACTGTAATTGGTATGATTAGAGACGACGTACGTTTTGATCAAGTCCTCTACGGTGATATTATCTATACATCAAACGATGGTACCCTTGCTCCTTATGCAAATGATAATAACGATCATTTTATGGAAGCCGAGGCTGCTAGAGTTGATCTTGCTAGTACTTTAGTTCAGAGGACCCAAAGTACTGTAACAGGAATCGGAGATACGGCAGGAGTCTTAACCACAAGAGCTTCCGGTGAAGCTTTTCTTACTGCGGGAACGAATCGACGAATGAATCGATTCGCTTTCATGAACTTTCTTTGCAAAGACTACGAAGCTCTACATGATATTACAAGACCAGATATCTGGGTAAGGCGTGATGTTGATCGTGCACCTGGCGGTGATAGTAGAACTTTTAAAAATAAATGTGTCGGTTGTCACGCCGGTCAAGATGCCATTGCCGGTGCATGGGCCTATTTTGACTTTGTAGATGGAGAAATTGTTTATACTCCAGGAACAGTGGCCAATAAGGTCAATCAACTTAATCTTTATAGTGACGGTCATATAGTAACAAGCGACTACTTCACAAATATTTGGGCCACGGGACAAAATGCCTCCCTTGGATGGAGAGGTCCACAAGAAGGTTATGGAGCTAAGGCCGTTGGAAGAATGCTCTCTTCAACAAGAGCTTTCTCTGAATGTATGGCCAACAAAGTCTTCAAATTAGTTTGTCTGAAAGAGCCTCAACAACAGGCACATAAAGATGCCATTGATAGCCTTGCTACTCAATTTGAAAGTAATAGTACCTATAACATGAAGTCACTGATCGCAAAGACCTCAGTGCTTTGTTTGGGAGAATAAGAGATGAGTAATAAAATAAGATTAAGCGCCTCTATTTCAAGTTTGCTGATATTGCTCTTTAGCTTTAATCATTGTGTTCTTCAACCAAAGGCCACTAAAAAGCCTTCCGATGGATCTGAAAACACACAAACTCAAAGCAACACAAATAACAATACCAACAATAATAATACTGGAGGAGGAGACCCTGATCCAGGAGATCCACCACCAATTGTTCTAGAAGAAGTTGATGTTGGAGTTAAGAACTTCGAGCAAGTGCGAGAAACTATGGCGGTATTGACAGGTGTGGATCCGAACACAAGTTCGATTAGAAATACTTATGAGGATTTGAAAACTCAACTTCCTACTAATAATGACATCAAAACTTTTCTACCGGCCCATCAAGTCGCCGTGACAAAGCTTGCGGCAGAATATTGTGATGAACTCGTTGATAGTTCAGCACTTCGTGGAGGCGTTTGGCCTGGCTTTAATTTTGGCGGTACTCCGACAAACTCTTTAAATGCTAACGGTAGAGCAACTATTATCAATCAGACTGTTGATAAGTTTTGGGGTGTGGGAACAATAGAAGTCTCAGATAGAAATGCTGCTCTAGTAGAGCTACAACTTCTCATCTCAGACCTTCTATTAAATGAAGATAATAATTCGACAACAACAAGGACAGTGGTTAAAGGCGTTTGTATCGCTACCTTGGCATCAGCCAGGGTAACCCTGCTTTAGGAGAAGGTTGTGAAAAAGAATAACAAGGATAAAAGAGTTTTTCTAGAGAATCACCCAATGAAAACCAGGCGGGACTTTCTTGCTCAGGGCTTTATTTCAGGTCTCACCTATACGATGGCACCTAGTATTCTCTCGTCGCTTTATTCGAGAAATGCCATGGCCCAACAAGGTATGTGCGCAGCGGTTGACCCCAATGTTGTTGGTAAAACCCCAGTCATTATTTTTGACTTAGCAGGTGGAGCCAATATTGCTGGATCTAGTGTTATTGTTGGAGGTGCTGGCGGACAGGCCGACTTTCTTCAAGACTATACAACTTTAGGATTACCTCCAGACATGCATCCAAGCATGGCCGGTCAAACTAATAATGAACTAGGACTTATGTTTCATTCTGACTCCCCTTTTCTAAGAGGAATTCAGGCGCAAACAAATGCCGCCACAAGAGCAAATGTTGATGGAGGAATTTTTTGTACTTCCTCTTCTGATGATACGGCCAATAATCCTCACAATCCAGCTTACTGGTTAAGTAAGGCCGGAGCACAAGGTGGACTAACAGCTCTTGCGGGAACAAGAAATACTGACTCAGGTGGGCGTTCAACTGTTCCTCCAATGAGTTTTGACCCTACTCTTCAACCAGTCATCCTAAATCGTCCAAGTGATGCTTTAGGTCTAGTGAATGTTGGAAAGTTAGGTGAGCTATTTCCAGATGATAAGGTTCAAAAGATTTTAAAAGCCGTTGAAAGAATGAGTGAATCCAAAGTTATGTCTTTTGCAAATCAATCACTTCCTATGCAAGTAAAAGAACTTGTTAAATGTGGATATATAGGAACAAATGAACTTATTTCTAAATACACACCCGAGTCTCTCGATCCTTCACTGGACCCAATGGTGATGCAGGCCTTTAATAACCTAAATGATGGTGATCAAAGAAAGACAGCCACTGTGGCCAAAATGGTTCTCGATGGTCATATCGGTGCCGGAACTATCGAAGATGGTGGTTACGATTATCACAACGGAACTCGCTCCCGTGGTGAAGTCCGTGACTTTCAGGCCGGTGAGCTTATTGGACGCGTTCTTGAACTAGCGCGATTAAAAAATACTCCCGTTATGATTTATGTTTATACAGATGGAAGTGTTACCGCAAGAGCTGAAGTTGATAATAGCAATGATGGTAGAGGAAAGTACAACTGGACTGGAGATTCTGGTCAACGTTCTTCTTCAATGATGCTTCTATATAACCCAGGTTCAAGAGCTGTTCTTAGAACTGGTCGTAGGCAAATTGGGCATTTTAAAGAAACTGGTTCTGTGGAAAATAGCGCCATGGTGACTTCAAACTCTGTAATTAATTTAGCAAAGGCAGTGGTGGCAAACTATATGGCCCTCCACGGAGATGAAGCTAATATTGCAAACGTTGTGGGAGATAACCCCTTTGGAGCAAGTTTAGATCAGTATTTACTATTTAATAAGATCGTTTAGATAAGGATCAGTTATGAATAAACTTTGGGGCTTTTTTAAAAGCAAGAAAGTTAGTGTTTTTATTCTCTTAGGATTACTTCTTGGTACTTATAACCATTGTGTTAGTCCATTAAATCCCCCTAAGAAAAAGAAACTAGCGATGACTGATAATTCTCAAAGTAATTCTACGTCAAATAGTAATACAAATAATAACTCAGGAAACAATAATACTGGCAGTGGAGCAAATTCTGTTGCAATTTTTTCTACTACTGTTCACCCAATCACAACAATGAGATGTGCTGGATGTCATAGTCCAGAAGGACTAGGAATTGGACCATTTCATGGTCATAGCGATACAACTACCGCCCATGATGCTGTTATGAATAACGGTAAAGTAAATCTTGTAAACCCTTCTCAATCTAGGCTCGTCAGAAAAATTGTGGATGAAAATCACAATTGCTGGTCAGACTGTTCTGCCAACTCCGCTGAGATGGAAGCAGCTGTTACTGACTGGAAAGACCAAATGGAGCAGCAAGGTGGCGGGAGTAATAATAACAATAATGGTGAGCTTGTCACTGAAGAGTCTGGCTACTTAGGTCAAGAGCTGGACCCTAATAATGCTATGGATAACGGAACGATTGGTTTCGCCACAGACGGGGCAACCTTAGTTTCCCCAATGGTTACCGGTGATGATAACGGCACGAAGTATATCTGGGTGCCAAATGGAAACGGCGGTCTACTACAAAATAATAATAATGCGGCTGGAATTGGATATCTTCAATTTAACTTATCTGGTTCTGATTCTTATAAAATCTATGGCCTTGTTAACTCTCCTACGGGCTCTGATGATTCTTTTCATATAAGAGTGAATCAAGGGCAATACGCCGAGTGGCACACTGGAACAACTAATGGCTTTGAATGGAGAGAAGTTACCGATACCAGTAATATGGACCCAACAAACTTCTTTATTCCAGCAGGAAATGGACATACTTTAGAGATTCGTCAAAGGGAAGATGGAACAAAGATTTCTAAAGTCGTTATCTCAAATGACCCCAACGTAAACTTAAATGACGTTAGTGGTGCTCTTATAGGTACTCTTAACTACGACTTAAGTACCCTACTTGGGGG
>JAIBDQ010000041.1 GCA_024686135.1 Halobacteriovorax sp.
AAAGTAATATGGTAAATATGGTAGGTAAAAATCGCATAGAAGTTCCTTAATCGTATTTAGGCTTGAGGAGGTATTATGAAAGAATGAGGAGTAAAAAAAAAGCACGGCGCATTATCACTTAAATTCAGCTCTCAATGCATTTACCAATTTTTTGATCATAAATAGCACTTCCTTCGCATTTACAATTTGAACTATATCCCCATTGGTTAAGATCTCTTGTACAAATTAAAGGCTTCTT
Organism: Halobacteriovorax sp.; assembly: GCA_024686135.1. Taxonomy (GTDB): domain Bacteria; phylum Bdellovibrionota; class Bacteriovoracia; order Bacteriovoracales; family Bacteriovoracaceae. Next base: position 239 of record JAIBDQ010000041.1, read on the forward strand.
GGTTTTTGAGGGAGAAGTATCATTAACTGCACAGCCTAAATTAAAAACGAGTATTCCAAAAAGGATAATATTTAGAACTCCCATCCGAACCCCGCTCCAACAGCTTCCGTTTGACCTGCGTGAGTTAAGTTAACCTTAACTGTGTATTCATAATTTGAACCGAAGTTTTTACTACCACCAATGGCAAGAGCTCCCCCCTCTTTTGACTGGGCTGTTCCACCACCAATACTTGTTCTTCCATGGGTGGCCTGAGGAATCTCAGCGACAGCATAAGCTGACAAACTAAGATCGAGAGCTTTACCAATCTTTCGCTCTAGAGATTGAATATGCTGTTGCATCGTATGAATTTCATCTCGACTTGGATTGCTTGGAAACTGAGCAGGTCTTACTTGGACGGTTCCTTTGCTCTGCTGATGTTTGGAATGTTTGGTTTTCGTTTTCTTGGCAATTTGCCTGCTACTAGGCTTTGGTTTTGAGACTATTTTATGTGTAGAGGGATGAAAGTTTTTAATGGCCCTCTTGCTCTGATGAACCTTAGGTAAAAATGGAGTTGGTGATACAACTGGCACTACTGGTGCTTGAGGAGACTTTGTAATCTGAGTAGCTGCTACACTATTAGAACCAGATGCCTGTTTAATTGAACCATCAGGTAGAATTAATCCAACGGCCTTGAACATATCAACTTCATGATTCGTCATTCTTCTATCATACCAATTACCATCACTATGAAGCTCGTTAACAACATAATCGGAGAGCCCCATGGGATCACTAGTTGCAGCAAAAGATAGTGTTGAACAGAACATTAATAGGATTAGAAAAAGTTTCATTAGAAGCCTCTTGGTAAAATGTCCTATCAGGCTATCAAACAAAGGAAGAATGCAAAACTCTCTCGACAGATTAAGACCCACTGCCCAAAATAATCATTACTACTAGACGCAAAAAAGTACCAACAATAGCTAAGCTTGCTCACCTTGCTCCACCGGACACCTTAAATCTCGTGACTTTTCATGAAAGATGATGAAAACAAAAAATGTAAAACCTCTTCAATGAAGGGAAAAATCTCTCTTGAAGAGATTAGGCATAATATTAATAAATGAGGAGTCATTTCATGGATTCATAGTCCGTTGGTGAAAAAGTTGTTTGGAAGTGGATGGGCCGTCAAATTTTTGGTGAGGTTCTGGAAGTTTACTTTGGTCCAATTGAGAAAGAAATCAAAGGTAAGTTAATCAAACGAAATGGTAGTGTTGAAAAACCAGCCTACCTCGTCCTGTCCCAGTCCGGAAATCAGGCCCTAAAGCTTCATACAGAGTTGTCGGATTTATAAGTAAATTTTTCATGTGACCTTTCAGACCCGTGGTCTATCTCATGTCTATGATAACCTTACTCTAGTTGTTCGAATTTTAGCAGTCTTGTCACCTGATTTAGCTGTGTCTAACTATTGTGTATGCATGTATTCATCTTTAGTTGTTAAGATTGGCAGTGTCCTGAACTGGAGGCGGTAGTGGTTTTTAAATTAAGCGAATGCCGTAATATTTTCATATGGGGTGGGGGTCATGGTATAGGTCTAGCTCTTCTTAAAGAATTAATTCTTAGTAGTCCTAGTGCTAATTTTTTTGTTTCATACCGTAATTTAGATAAGGCTTCAGAGCTAATTGAGCTTTGTTCGAATCTTAAAGAAAGAGTTGAGATATTTAAAATTGATCCAACAAATGAATCAGAGGTACTTCACTTGTCAGAGACTTTTAGGTCAAGAGGCATAGTGGTAGACGCTTTTATTAACTGTATTGGCTTTCTCCATAGCGAAGAGATGCAACCTGAAAAAAGTTTAAGGTCGGTAAGTGTAAATCAATTTATAGAGTCATTTAAAGTAAATAGTGTTGTTACTGCTATTATAGCTAAGCACTTTGAACAATTTCTTCCTCGTAGCGGTCCATGTGCATTTGTATGTCTTTCTGCAAAAGTGGGAAGTATTGGCGATAATAAAATGGGGGGATGGTACAGCTATCGAGCATCGAAAGCTGCTTTAAATATGATCCTTCAAAATATAGCAATAGAATTTAAGAGAAAAAGATTGTCCTGTCTTGTCTTGCCCATTCACCCTGGAACTACTAAAACAGAACTCTCAAAACCGTTTATCAAGAATACAAAGTATACACTCCATAGTGCGGAGGACTCTGCTCGAAATATTCTTGAGGTAATAGACCAACGATCTACCGAAGAGAGCGGCAGTTTTCTTTCTTGGGATGGGGAGCTTATAGCATGGTGAGTATAACAGGGATTTTATTAATGAATTTTTTTATTAATTCTTGCTCTTTATTTAGAATCCAAAACTCTCTCGACAGCGAAGACACACTGCCCAAAGAAAATTGTCATTACTAGACGCAAAAAAGTAGCTACGATCCCATGATTTGCCATGAAGGATGATAAAACCAAAAAGCCGCAACTCTTAGACAACTCCTTAGCGATTGGACAATTATAGTTCCATAAGTGATTATTAATGCATGGATGAACTTTGGCAGCTATTAGAAAAAGCAAAGAGCTATTTTGGCGTTACATTATTCAACTTCGGAGAAACATCAGTCACGCTGATAGGCTTAATCATAAGCATTGCTTCCCTGATTTTTGTTTATTTATTCAGTAAATGGCTTCGCAGCCTTCTATCTAAAAAAATACTTACAAGAACAAAGCTCGACTTAGGCGCTAGAGAATCGATCTCTACGATAACTCAGTATATTGTCCTGGTCCTTGGTTTTACCATCGTCTTGCAATCACTAGGAATAGACCTTACGGCCTTGAACGTCTTAGCCGGTGCACTAGGTGTTGGTATTGGTTTTGGTCTTCAAAATATTGCAAATAACTTTATCTCTGGTCTCATCATAATGTTTCAAAGGCCTATAAAACTAGGCGATAGAATTCAAGTCGATGATGTTTCAGGGAAAGTTGTAAATATTGGTTCACGCGGTACAACCGTCCTCACTAATGACAATATTGCGATAATTGTTCCAAACTCAGATTTCATGAATAAAAATGTTATCAATTGGAGTTATGGAGATGAAAAAGTAAGGTTTAGAATTCCAGTTGGGGTTTCCTACCAAAGCGATATTGACCATGTTACGAAAGTCTTACTTAAAGTTGCTGAAGAAAACGAAGGTGTTTTAAAAAATCCAGCCCCTAAAGTATGCTTTCGAAGTTTTGGGGATAGTTCTTTAAATTTTGAGCTTTGGGTTTGGACTGAAGATTTTATTCAAAGAAAAGGTTTTTTCGTAAGCAAAATAAACTACGCGATTTTTAAAGAATTTCAAAAAAATGATATTGAAATTCCCTTTCCTCAAAGAGTTCTTCACAAGGCACATGAAGTTTGAGCGCTGAGATCACGATTGTATTAATCGTTTGTTTTAGTGCAATAGTTCTCTTTGTAACTGAATTACTTCGCGCTGATTTAGTGGCCTTTATGGTTGCGATCACATTGGTACTTTTTGGAATTGTTCCGCAGAATGAAATTTTTCTTGGCCTTGCAAATCCAGCGACACTAACAGTACTTTCAATGTTTATTCTAAGTGAAGGAATAAACAGGACAGGGGTTATCGACCGCCTAGGTAATCATATCTATGAGATAACCAATCAGAGTCTTATAAAAGCAATGCTTCTAATGATGGTCTTTGTTGGCTTTATTTCTATGTTTATTAATAACACAGCTGCCGTAGCACTCCTTATTCCCGTAGTCATGAATATCTCTAAAAAGGCAGGGTGGAGTCCTTCAAAGCTTTTAATTCCCCTATCATTTGCTTCCATGTTTGGGGGTGTCTGCACCCTAATAGGAACCTCTACAAACCTATTAGCAAACTCAATGCTTGAAGAAGCGGGCTACAAGCCTTTTGAAATGTTTAGTTTTACTGATAAAGGGTTAATATTTTTTGCCATCGGAATTGTTTTTCTTCTTATCTTTAGCAATAAATTGATCCATTCTAGACGCTCTTCAAAAGGACTTACAGAGTCATTTGAAATGGCTAAATATTTAATTGATGTTCAAGTTCTTGAAGGATGCTCACTTATTGGAGAAAGAGTCGAACAAGAATATAGAAATGAAAAAATAGGTTTAGATATTATTGCTCAAATTGAGACGAGCTCAAGTAGCTATGTCATCCAGCAGGATGATATCTTGAGGGTTAGGCTTGATATAGAAGGTCTTCAAGAGGTACTCGAATCCGAAAACCTACAAATCGTTTCAAAAAAGAGTTTATCTGATGAGGACTTTGATAGTTCATTTTACACACTGGTCGAAGCAGTTGTTGGGCCAAAATCTCGCTTAGTAGGAAAAAGGGTTGGAAAATCCAATATCTATAAGAAATACTCAGCAAAATTACTGGCCTTAAGACATCATAGTGATATCTCTCACAACTCCCTCGAAGGTCAAAAACTAGATTCGGGTGATACTCTGCTTTTATCTGTAAAAAAGGATAAACTCGAAGCACTCTACGAATCAGATGACTTTATTCTTCTTAGTCGTCCCAAATTAAGAGATTTTGATAGTAAAAAAACTATTCCAACTCTTGCCATTCTTCTTGGGGTTGTTTTATTTGCAAAATTCTCTATCTTGCCGATACACCTAAGTGCACTTATCGGTGTAGTCGCAATGGTTCTCTTTAAAGTCATCTCACTGGATGACGCTTATAAGGCCGTGGACTGGAAAATCATTTTTTTATTGGCCGGACTGCTAACTCTTGGAAAATCCCTAGAATATTCTGGCACGGCCACCTGGCTTTCAGGTCATATCGTTTCGCAGTTAGGTGATCAAAGCCACAGTATGATTATCGGGGTTTTCTTTACTGTTACCATGCTGCTCACGGCTTTTATGAGCAATAATGCCTCAGTCGTCTTAATGACCCCGATAGCGATTAACTTATCTCAGACGCTAAATATGGATGTGCACAATATGGTTCTTGCGGTCATGTTTGCTTCTTCAATGAGCTTTATGACTCCCGTTGGATATCAAACAAATATGATGATCTACGGTGTAGGACAATTTAGATTCTCCGACTTTCTAAAAATTGGTGGACCACTATGCCTTCTCTTTATTTTTGTAGCCACTTTAGTTTTAAGCTAATTTCTTACTACCACCAATAACAAGTGCAGCTCCCTTATTTCAAGCATCCGTCATAAAAGAGAACTTGAGGAATAAATAAAAAGTTCAATCATAAGAATTTATTAAAATGCTTTGAAAAGGTTTTATAGTCCTCAAAATGAGGTAAATGCCCAAGGCCTTTTAAATTTACAACCCTTATATTTTTATTATACCTTTCTAGCCTTTTTTTCATCAGGTGATACTGTCCTAACAAGTGCTTAACCCCATCTTTTTTCCAATTTCGACCTGGGCCCGTCCTATCTCTCGTTCCTAATATCATACGTATTGGAACTTCAGATCTCTTAAGTTTATCAATAATATTTTCTGTGAATATGGGTCCATAGGTTAAAGCATTGTTCCAAGCGACTCTTTCCCAATCGGGCCCCTCTATCTGACGTGCAAAGGGAATCACTAGCTTCTCATAGGCTAATGACCATTTACCGTCGTAATAAAACTTCTTTTGATAACTTCTAATTTTTTCGGCAGTTTTATTTCTTTCTATATTAAAAAAGAAAGCAGGATCCTTATATTTTACATACTTGCTATAATCCTCAAGTCCAATCGGGTTTATAAGCACTACTTTTTTAATCGATTCTTTAAAGCTATCAGACATCGTTATCGCCAGCATTCCCCCCATTGAGTGAGCAACTACCGTATAAAGGTTAATACCCAAATGATCTAATAGTTTTTTTGTATTTAGAGCCAATTGAGTAAAACTATATTGATAAAACTTTGGCTTTGAACTTTTTCCAAATCCAATCTGATCAGGAATGACAACTCGGTATCCTTTTTTCACAAGATCGTTTGCAATTCTCTCCCAATAAAATCCCGAAAAGTTTTTTCCATGGAGCAGCACAGCCACATCTTTAGATTCAGAGTTAAGATCCATATACGCCATTTCTAAATCTTGTTTTTGTGTTTTTAACTTAAAGTTCTGGACTTTAAAGGGATATGAGAACTGGCTCAAACGAGCATCATAACCATCACTGAAAGAGGAGCATCCAGAAAGGACGAAAAGGAGTAGAGAGATATAGGATATTTTTTTCATTTATTAACCTTTTTTTACTCAAGAGCGTATCAGAGATTTTTAAGTTATAAAGCGCAAATATATTAGACAGACCAAGAATAAGCTCTTTTTTATAATCTAGTCTAATCAATTATTAGGTTCTACTATGAGTCATGAAAAAAATCTTTGCCATGGGTGGTGGTGGCTTCTCAATGGAGCCAGATAACCCTTTATTAGACGAGTATGTTTTATCCCTTTGTGAGAAGGAGAAGCCCAAGATTTGTTTTCTTGGGACCGCTAGCGGCGACGCCGTTTCTTATATTGAAAAGTTTCATGAAGGTTTTAAGAAACATAATTGTACGCGGGGACATCTCTCGCTTTTTAAGCCTTTTACTTCGAATATAAAGAGCTTTCTTTTAAAGCAGGACATTATCTATGTGGGCGGAGGTAATACACGAAATATGCTGACCCTTTGGAAAGAGTGGGGCGTTGATAAGATTCTTCGCGAGGCCTATGAAAATGGAACTGTTTTGACGGGACTTAGTGCTGGGGCCATTTGCTGGTATGAAGAGGGAGTGACGGATTCGAGCGGCGTTGGTCTTGGAAAACTTGATTGCCTTGGGTTTTTAAAAGGAAGCAGCTGTCCTCATTATGACGGAGAAGAAAACCGAAGACCTGAATACAAACGTCTTTTGAATGAAGGCATGAAACCAGGCATCGCCTGTGACGATTCTGTTGGCGTTCTTTATGAAGATGAAGTCTTTGTTGAGGCTGTTACTTCCGTAGAAGGTAAGGCCGCCTATAAGGTATCCGCTGATTTAGAAGAAAAGATTCAACCGCGCTCTTTAAAGTAGTGGTGCTTAACATTTTTATTAAAAAATAAAAGATATGCTGAACTCATATAGACTATGGCCATAAGTTCTAAGATGATTGCTCCGGCTGGGGCTTGCTTATGAAAGCTCATACCAACAAAGAGTCCCAAAAATCCTCCTAGAGCAAGTAAGATTCCCATAGTCCAGCGCGCCCAGTTTTTTTCACGATATAAAAAATAACAAAGGGTGCTCGTTAAGATAAATCTGATGACCTGTCCGATTAACTGCTGCTGCCCAAGCAATAGATTATAAATAACGATAACGATAATGCAGGCGACGACTGAACTTGCCGAAATCCATAGGATGAGCTTTTTTCCTTTTTCTTCGTCAATTTCATTCATCTTGCTAGCACCATTTACAAGTATTTTGATTACCTTCAAACAATTAAATCTTGAATTCTTCACAGGCCTTTAGATCATCTGAATTTTTAAGTTTAGCCTTGCAGCTCAGATAAGCATATCCCCTAGCGTAGGATAGCTGCTTCTTAATTTTCTTCGCTCTGGCATCAGCTTTTTCTTTATGACAGGCAATTGTATTTTCACTGCAGTCAGCATTCGTTTTTTTATAATTTTTATTAAAGAAGGCAATAGCCTCTTTTTGAGCGTCAGTGCCATTAACCTCATACTTCTTAACACAATCAGATACTGTTTCATTTAAAACTTCATAGCTAGAGTTTGACCTCGCCCCTAAACCTCTTGGTTTGCCTGCATCAGACAGTTTTATTTGCATGTATCCTTTAGCTCTTTTACTTGGGTAAACTTTATGATCTCTTTTCAGTGCTAAGAGTTCTTTTAAATCAATGCCAACGACTTTATTTCTTGAACTAGCAGAACAATTACGAACCTTTCTTTCATCAGAATAAAGAGCTTCGCAAATAGTTTTCCCCATCTTATCTGCTAAGTCAGAATTACTAATTGAAGTTCTAGATCGCGGTCCTGTTTTCAATTGGCAGCGAAGACCTTTTCTTAAATCTTCATGTCCCATGAGTTTAGATTCTTCCATGGCAAGGGGGGTGATTTTATCAAACTCTGCTTCATCTTCAGCAATAAGCTCTTTTAAATTTTCTTTAAGCCCATCTGCATTTGGTAAACCGGAAGCCTCTACACCAGCTGCTTTAGCAAGTTCTTCTTTATCAACTCCCGAATCTATTCTTAACTTAGATACTATCTTATCAAGTGTACCTATTTCTGCATTTCGAAGTTCGGCGAGTACCGCCACATACTCCTGGCAGATGGGAGCATACTTTTTACTGGTATGCTTATTGTATCCAGAATAGTTAACTTGATTCTCGTCACCACACCCTGAAATTTGATTAGTATCATTATAGATTTTTTGAAGTAAGGTCTTGCCGTCTTTGTAGTCAATATTAACGAGACTTACTTCTTGATTAACAAGCATATCTAAATGAAGGTCGGCCAAACTTTTTCCTTTAGAGTTTTTCATTCTTTCAAAAGTTTCATGAATATATTCCGTACTTGCTGAGTTATGACTACTTGTTGAAGTTAGGACGCAACCAAGGCCAGAGAACACACTTGTGGATGCCCCACTTTTACAAGAGTGATCAATAATAGCTAGTTTCGGTCTATCGCAAGTTGAATCTTTTGCTTTTTGCTTCTTTAGAAAGCTAGCGAGATTATCCACATAAATTCTTTTTTTCTCATGTGTTCCATCACTTACTTTTTGTAATCCATTGATTGAATGTCTCGGTATCGATTTTTTGGTTTTGGGGTCAGTTCCATTTCTAGAACCATGGGCAACAAAGTTTATCATCAGCTGGGAAGGTCTCTCACTGCAGGGTCGTTCATAAACCGAGGCGATGGATTTCTTAAGATTCTCTTCTGTAAATGGTTTCGTATAACTCTTAGTTGTTTTTGAAAACTCTTTGGCCTTAGCTTCATCACCAAAAAGGCTTCTCACTTTATAACCAGCTTCTTTAAGAGAATTATGCGCTCTGATATTCTGCGCCTTCACAAACTCTTTTCCGCCGTCATGATCTGCTCCAACTGTAATGGCCCATTTCTCCTGGGCATGGCCTAAGCTAGAAAAAACCATGAATAGAGAAAGTAGAATTATTTGCAAGGCTTCGTCCTCACTAGCTTTAACCCCGCTTTTTTAATCGCACTTAACTGCTGAACCGGGGTGGAAAGAGGCCTAGCTTTTTTAGAGTCTTTTAGACCTACAACTTCAATATTCATCATTATATCCTGACCATTAAAGTAGGAGATATTCTTTGTGGAAGGAATCAAATATATGATTAATTTCGACTGCTTAGAGTCCCCCACATGGAGGTAGCAGCTGTCCGCCCCCTGGCAAGAAATCGTTGCAAATGCTTGATATTCCCCGCATTTACTAAGACTCTGATCAGGATCAAAAGCATGAACACTAAACGAGAATAGTAATAAAATCAGTATCTTCACATAGGCTTATCGGTAAAATTACCGATAAATTTATTTAAAACAATGGCGCCGCAGGTACCAACATTAAGAGAATTCTTCTTTCCTGTGAGGGGAATAATCACCAATTCATCGGCCTTTCGAAGAACAGGTTCTCCGAGTCCGTAGCGCTCATTCCCTAATACAAGAGCACAGGGAAACTTTGTTTGAACATCACCAAGCTTTGTAGCACTCGCCTCTGTCTCTAGAGCGTAGGAGTAAACTCCTTTTTCTTTTAATTCTTTAAGACACTCTAAACTGTTCTCCCAGTAGGTCCAATTGGTCCAATTCTCTGTCCCAAGGGCCGACTTAGCCACCTTAGAGTTTTCCGGGGTTGGAGTGTAACCGCATAGATGTATATGCTCTACCCCAAGGGCCTCTGCGGTTCTAAATAAACTTCCCACGTTGAAGGCGCTTCTTAGATTATCTAGAACTAATTGGATGGGTCTTTTCTCCTGCTCAGTTTCTGTATCTTCTGTAGAAACTAAAAAGTCTGAATCCTTTAAATCAATTTTTAATTCTCTTTCAAGATGCATAAGCCAAGCCTCAAGATCCCGAGGGCCAAGAATCTCTATCTCAAGGAGTGAGTTCGCCTGCTCTTGAATATAATCATCTTCATGATTTAAAAGTGTTCTTAGATATAGACCAATGGATTTAAGGGCAGCCTCTCTTTCAGATTCATTTGAAAAATGCTGCTCTAACTGGCGGCCAATTCTCCAAAGGGTGTCTAGACACTGCTTACGACCAAAAGAAAGAAATGTAGGGGCAGGAATGTTAAAAGCCATATAGGACTTCTTGTAGCAATATTCAGGCAACTTTGCTAAAAAAAACACTCGCATATTCAGTGGAGTAACCATATGCAGCAAAAACGCCATCTTATTACTGCGGCCCTACCATACGCTAACGGGCCAATCCATTTTGGACATCTTGTAGGGGCCTATCTTCCCTCAGATGTTTATAACCGCCATAGAAGATTACAGGGTGAGAAGACTCTCTTTATCTGTGGCAGTGATGAGCACGGTGTCGCCATCATGCTTAATGCAAAAAAGGCCGGAGAGGATTATCAATCTTATGTAAATAAATGGCATGCTGATCACGCAGAAGTTTTTAAAGAGTATGGCGTTGAGTTTGATTTCTTTGGTCAGACCTCAGCAGATTACCACGCAGAAGAAACAGTTAAATGGTTTAAGGACCTTCATGAAAAAGGTTATATCGAACCCAGAGACGGACAGCAACTTTACTGTAATGATTGTAATAACCATCTACCAGATCGCTTCGTAGAAGGAACTTGTTATAATTGTGATTTTGAAAATGCCAGAGGCGATGAATGCCCTAACTGCGGTGAATTTATCGACCCGGTTAAACTTACAAACACCGTTTGTAAGATTTGCGGAAGTCAAAATATCGAGGAAGTTACAGTCACTCAATATTATATCCTCCTCTCAAAATATCATACTGAATATAGAAAATGGTTTGAAAGCAAAAAAGATGTATGGAGAAAGACAGTTTATCCTTATGTAAATAGCCTTACTGAAGAAAACCTTCACGATAGGGCCATTACAAGAGATATCGACTGGGGAATTGATGTCCCACTACCAAATACTGAAGGCAAAAAACTTTATGTCTGGTTTGATGCACCTATCGGTTATGTCTCTAATACGAAAAAGTTTCTCGAAGAGTCTGGCTCCTCGGAGCATTATTTAAATGACTGGTGGAAAAACGAGAATACTGAGCTCACTCACTTTATTGGAAAAGATAATATAATTTTTCACGCCGTCATCTTTCCAACAATGAGTATGGCCTCAGGTCACGCCAAACCAGCAGATCAAGTTCCGGCCAATCAGTTTTTAAATCTTGAAGGAAAACAATTCTCTAAATCCACAGGACATTATGTTGATGCCCATGTGGCCATGAAAGATTTCGGACAAACGGCCCTTAGATACTATCTTCTTTCAATTTTACCCGAGACCACCGACTCGAGCTTTAGTTGGGATCAAATGCAAGCCAAAGTAAATAATGAGCTCGCAAATAATATTGGTAACTTTTTAAACCGCTGCCTCAAGTTTACTCAGAAGAACTGGGAAGAAGGCATGCCGGCTGAATACTTTACTGGCTTTTCAAGCTCAGAACATGGAAAAGAATTAGCAGAAGATATTAAAGAGCTTAATGAGCTTTTAAATGGTTACTCCATTAAAAAAGGCATTGAGAAAGTTATGAATATCGGACAAAAGGCCAATAACTTCTTCTCTGACAATGCTCCTTGGGCACAGATAAAAGAAGACAAAGATGCCGCAGGAAAGACCTTAGCTCATTCTGCCATTTACGCTCTCGTTCTTGGAACTATACTTGAGCCATTTTTACCTGAGCTATCAGGGAAGATTCTTAATCACTTCAAGAGTGTCACTAGTGATGAGCTGGCTAAAGAGATCTACTCTGGGGATTTAAGCGGAATAGAAAAAGCTTTTTCTAAGGGCTTAAAACTTACTGAAAAAGTTGAAGCTCTTGTTCCTAAAATCGAAGATGATTTAATTAAAAAAATGTATGAAAGCTTAGGATTAGAAAAGTCTTAATTTGCATCAGGTAGAAAAGCTTGCTTTAAGGCATCCGGAATTCTTGGAAAGAGTTCTGGGTTCCATTTTGATCCTTTTCCATTCTCAACCATCTTAATGGCCTTCTCCCATCTTTTAACATCTGGTTGGGCCCTATTCTTGACGAGATAATTGTCAATTTCATTGGCGATACTTAAGATCGGCGTGTACTCATAGATATCAAACTCTCTGATTCCCCGAGGGTAACCACTTCCATTCCAATACTCATGATGCTCCATAATCATCTTAAAAACTTGCTCTGGAAGACCTTCAGATTTTTCAATTATCTTGATAGAGGCTTCAGGGTGCCCCGTCATAAGTCTTTCGTAATTTGCATCGCTTGGATTTTCTACAATATGAGGTGGTATTTTTACTTTTCCATAATCATGAAGTAAACCGGCCATGAATAAATTATTAAGTGCGTACTTACTTCCAATTCCTGAAATCATTCCAATTAATACCGACAAGTTGGCAACATTAGATCCGTGGGCTGCCAAAGTCTCATTACGTTTTAACAGAGCGGCTAAGGCCCTTTGAAAGTTTTCTTGTTCGCTTGCTTTTTCAACGAACTCATCAGCATAGGTCTTTATTTTTTCAACTCTTTCTTGAGTTAGAATCTGGTCTGAAAATACGTCATAGAGTTCTTCTTCAAGCTCAAGAGAATCTTCTATCAATTCTTTGGCATCTTCCCCTGCTTCTTCAACCAGCTCATCTCTAAAAGTCTGTCTAACAGTAAGACACCAATCCATAACTTTATCGTAGTCTTCATCTTTTACATAAATGCTTTTTACGTTTTTATTTAGGAAGAGATCATACTTATCGATTCTGATTGAATCCCCCGCATGAAGATATTGAATATATTTACTATTTATATGGAGAAATACATCTGCCGGTAAGTCGCTTTCCGGATCTATCATTTTGAGTGGGACTTCTTGGTAATCTTCAGACATAAGAATATTTTAACATCTCTCGGTAGTAGAAGGGAAAAAAATCATTTAAAATGAAGCAGATGACTAAAATATACGGTTTTTCTTTTCTCAAGGATGGTGTCCGCTATGACTACCCATTCGTGCAAGCTTTCAACTCCCTTGCTGGAGTAGCGGAAGAAATTTATATTGCTCTAGGACAAAATGATGATGGCACAAAGGCCATTCTTGAAAAACTTCCTAAAATTAAAATAATTGATACGGTTTGGGATATGTCTCGAATGGGCCAAGGCGGAATCATTTTTTCAGAGCAAACCAATATTGCCCTAGAAAAACTTCGAGCCGATCATGGCGAAGAAGAATCGGCCTGGGGTATCTATTTGCAGTCTGATGAAGTTTTACATGAGGACTCTTTCGATCAGCTACGAGAAGATATAAAGAAAGCTGATGCTACCGGTTGCGATGCCATAAGTTTTAGATATTTTCATTTTTGGCAAAACCATTATTCAATAGCCATTAATAAACGATGGTACCCGGTAGAGATTAGGGCAGTTAAATTAAATTCCAAAATTCAAAATCATGGAGATGCTCAAGGCTTTTCCGGCTTCACAAAAGTATATGATAGCGATGTCTATATTCATCACTACGGTCATGTAAGAGATGAGGAAAAGAGGAAAGAAAAGCAAAAATTTCTAATCCAATCAATTAGAACCTCTGAAAAATTCCAGAAGTACTTTAAAAGAGAACAAAAAGCTTTTTCAGAAACGAAGACCCTTCCTATTCTCCTTAACCACCCTAAGGTAATGAGAGAAAGAATCGAAAAGATGGGTGAATCATTCTTTATCCCCCCTGCTAAAAAAGTTTATATCATTGGAAATAAAGAGCAGTTTTGTGAAAGAACTATAAAGAAAATAAATGCCGAAGAAGTTGTTTGGGCCAAGGATCTTTCTGAAGTTCCTAAGCAGTATAAAAAAGAGGCAGTTATTTTAGAGCCAGGTTTTCTAGACCGGCTTCTAAAGAGAACGATAGTGCCAGATTCAATGGAATCAAAACTTGCGAGAAAATGGGATAGAGACACATTTCTACTTTTGAAATTGTCTGAAAAAGGAGTTTCCTTTAAATAAAATAGGCCCTAAACCACTGATTGACGCACTCCTCTTGTAGTGGACCTACCCATTTGATAGAAATGCGCATCACACAATCAGGGAGATTGAATATGAAGTTGTCCTTAGGACTTCTTGGCCTTATCTGGCTTTCTTCGGCCTTTGGGGGCGAATGGGTCAATGCCAACTCAAGATTAAAAACATCAGATCCCATTCCATATGTATGCTCAGAACTTGTCTTGGCCAATCAAACTCCCATCGTCATTGATACTCAACAATGTATTAACCGTGGAAAGTTTAGAGTTGTAGAAAAATTCATCACCGACTTTGAAGGAAATGAGATCATTACTCTTATGAGACTTAAGGTTGTTGTCGGTGCCCTTGAGTGTCGCTCAAAACTTAGAAAGCAATTTAAAACAATGGTTGTAGACTTTACTGGTGAAATCACCGTTAAAGAGGCCAGCTGGAAAGTTGTTTCCGTTACTGCATGTAAGTCTAAAGTCGACTACAGAATTCTTGAAGCAAGACCGGGTCACAGAAACGTAAAGTATATCTCTAAGGCCAGATTTGATAAGCTTCCAAAGGAAGTTAAAGAAAATATTAAGGCCACAGATCTGTCATCAGAGCTTGGCGACGGTTATTACGACTATTTAAAGACGACGTATTATTTGATTGTGGCTGAATCTAAAGTTATTGGCTTTTTAGAAAAGAGTAGACTTCAGTATAGGGACACAACTGATAAAATCACTGCACTTGTAAGATATAATGTTAAAGGTGAAAGATTGGGAGAAATAGAAGTTTATTAATCCTTCTATTTTGTTGAGCAATAAATCGTAATCGGCATATGGTCACTTAATAGCTCTTGCTGGACCTTGTAGTAGGTTGCATTCTTAAGCTGAGATGAAAATAAACGGCTCTCATAGGCCTTTACTCTCGAAGCATACTGATAATCATCCCATTGAATTTTTCCGTTCTTAATCGTCTTAAGGCTCTTAAGGTAGCTCTTAAACTCTGAAACTCGTTTTGCCATCTTACTTTTGCCAGTAGAACTTAGGCTCATCGTATTTTTCTTACGGATAATATAGTTTGATTCAATATATTTCCAGGTAACACCTGTGTAGGTATTAAATCTTCCGACTCTAGGTCTTCCGCTTTTTCCTGTACACTCATTCGTTTCTTTAGGATCAAGAATAAAGTGATCATAAGAACTGCTAAGACCTTTAGTGAGCCTGCCATTATCACTTCTTAATAGAGTTACTGTGGTGGCTTCATTTTGATAAAGCTTCCCGCCTGGAAAATTATCGAGGATCTCATTCCAAAAATTAATTTTAGGAGTTAAGTTAAAGTCTGCCGCAAAGATAAGATCCTGTTCTTTATAATAATATCTTAGATTTTCCATGAACTCTAATGTTACAGCCGCTTCAGCGAAACGAGCATATGTTTCTTTTGTTACTCCAGTCCCTAAATTTGAGTAACTAGAAACATTGAAGGCCGACTTTAAGATCTTTCTCATCGTCGTCTTATCTTTTGGTGAACCAAAGATTGTATGACTTCCAAGAAGTGAAAATGAGAAATTACCAGATTCAAATGAGCCTAAAAAAGGTCTTCTCGAAAACACATGGGTCGTCTCTCTTCCCATAAATTCTTTTCTAAAGTTTGGAAAACAAGCAAAGGCCGTTCCAGACCCTTTCGTTTTATATTCATCACAATGTTCATTAATTATAGGTTTTACTTTTTTAGCACGGTAGAAGAATCCAACATGCTCATCAACTTGACCGGCCTTCGCGGCATCTCCCCTAGGAGATAGGACTAAGGCCCAAGATCTATCGAGTTTTCTGAGCTCATCAAGAATATGTACGTAGCCAGGAGCTCTATATAGAGATGCTGCTGATGCACCTTTATTCGTTTTCAGGTAATTTAAGACACGCTTATTATTAACGAGGTCTCTACCAACTATCGGTAAGAGCTCTAGTCCGACCAGGACATCCCATCTATTAATAACTTTTGCCATGAGCTTAAGATCTTTAAAGATAGACCTTTGAGAGCCTGGGTGGAGCATATTATAGCTAGCAATTCTTACGGTACCGGATTTTTTTGCATTCGACTTTCGGTAGGACTTTAAAGCGCTGGCATTGTAGTGATGGTAATTATTATAACAATCAACTTTATAGCGGCTTTTCACCACATACTTTTTAACTTCCTGACATTGCTTCTTATATTTAGCAACTCCAGCGCGGTCAGCGGACGGAGACTTACTGGCAAATGCTAGATTCACCATAGCTACGCTAAGCAATATATAAGCCGATAGATATCTCAAACTTCCCCCATTCAAGAGGTAAAGCCTACCTAAATACTTGGGTACTTTCAAAGACTACGTGATGCGTCAACCAGTTGAATTAAAAGGAATATCGTGAATAATTAAGTCCGAGATTTAGTCGTTTTCACTAATTGCGTCATCTAGAATCTCTCGGAATCTGTTCATTTTTAACTTCTCTTCATAGGAAGTCAGATCCTTTCCAAGCATCTTAGGAAGAAGAATATTTCGGCCGTAATAATCAATGGCCTTTTTCCCCGCTTTTGTTTCTCTTAAAGTGTTCCAGTTGAAGTCACCAGTGTCATAAAACAGATACCTGGTGATTCCCCAATGGGAGGCTTTTTTCTTCGAAAGTTCCAGCTGTGCCACTTCTTTAACGAAGAGCTCAGCAAATCCGCCTTCAGTTTTGTCCCCAAGGATCATATTGGCCACATCAGACTTAATCTTCTCTTTTGTATAAGAGCTCACCTCATCACCTAGTAATCTCGGAAGGAGGTTATTCTCTTTAATCAAAGTAAGAAGCCTGCCACCTTTTTGAGACTTGGGCCTGATAATATGCCTAAAGTCATAATATTCCGTCATCTTTTTAGTATGGGCCCTAAGCTTAACAAACTTGGCCTTAACATCTTTTTGAGAATGACCGGAGCCTTGTCTAGAAGCTCTAAGTTCATTTTGTTCCATATTTCTAAGGAAATCATTGAAGTTATCTCTCACCATTTCACTGATCGTGGCCTGGGCCAGGTGATCAGCAAAAGTACTCTCCGTAAAAAAGTCGCCAAGTTCAGCGATACGTATTGGTCTCTGTTGATTATTGACCCACTTAAGGGCTGTTTTTAGTTCTTCCCTAAAAATAACAAGTTCAGTTTTCATCTTATCTTTGTCGTATATAAAACCATCAGTAATATATCCACCTAGAATCTTCATAAAATTTGAAAGTGCATCTAAGGTTAATGTGGAAGTTACGACTTTTTGAGTAGGATCATTTTCCGCTGAATTTAACTCTCCCCCCCTATCTCCAACTTGTACTTTAAGCTGAAGAACAAGTTCCAGTAATTCGGCATCAAGAAAAGACTCCAGCACCTCTTTATTAGATTGCCCCACTCTATTCGAACTACCATAGGAAGAAGCAGGAATCATTTTAACTAAATAGTTCTTTAGACCTGACATTAAAAAGGTATGCGTTCCATCTCGGCACTTTTGTAATTTTTCATCAAACCATTTTGCGTCTAGCTTTCCAGACTTAACCATAGACTCCATAAGCTCTTCATCATAAATGGCAGAGCCCTCTGAGAGCATTGATCCCACCACTTTATCTTCAAAATTATTTATTTTTCGAGAGAGCTCTTTGTCTCCTAACACTTGGGTCATCTGGACAAAGATAATTGAGTGGCAATAAGCCGAAGTCATTCCAGAGTACCGTTCAGATCCCCCATCGTGTGCTCTCATATAGGGTTTAAATTTTTTCACTCTTTCTTGATCTATACGAGAACTAATTTTAATCTTAGTCAAACTAACGCATGTTTCAACATACTTTTCGTAATCCCCAACTTCCACTTTTCTTTTATCTAGGTCATCTATACATTCTTTCATATAGTGAACAGGAGTTAAGGCCCTGTTCCCTGCATCTGAAGATAGTGTAAAATGATGAGAGACTTGGGTTTCGAATTCTCTCTTTGCCAAAAGGAACTTAGTTAACCCAAAACGTTTTTTCTCACAATACTTATAAACCGATTCAAAAGACACTTCACTATCTGGGTTGAATTGATCAAGACATACCTGCATGTCTTTATCCACAACTCCAGCGATGCTTTCTCTATCTTTTTTAATAAAGACATCATTTCCTACGTCTTTTACTGCAATAAAAGGCATTGCCTCTTTTACAAAATTTTGTAAAAAAGCATTCGCCATAAGTCTCGCACCTCTTTGACCATTCTTTTCAAATTCTTTTTTAACAAATAGTTTCATTTCATAAGACAGAGGTTTATTCGAATTCCCTCCGATTAAATAAAAGAGTTTCTTCTCAAGTGCTTTTTGCGCCTCACTATTAAAAAGATAATTATCTTCATCTGAGAAATTTCCAATCATAATTGAATCGATAACACCATTTAGGGCCTTTGATAAAATGGTTGGTACTTCATTGGCCAAAGCCTCGCTAATATTTTGAGGACTCTCAAGGTCAGAGATTCTTCTTTTAATTAATCTTTCAGTGTACTTTTTAATACTTTCTTTTTGTTCATCGCTCCATACGTAATCTTCAAACTCATTTAACATTAAGCCTGCGTAGAGTTCAGGAACGATCTCCTTTGCTGAATTTACCGAACAAGAGTACTTTGATGAGTCATACTGCTCTAGTGAGCTTCCAATTTCTTTTACGGCCTTAGAGAAACAATCTTCGTATACTTCCTCTGCTCGCTTTTTAAGTTCATCAGTAATTTCTACAGATTTCCCTTTAAAGAAATCAATCTCTTTAATGATTTTAGAAAAGCTATAGTTTGTGTTCTTGCTTCCAAGACCTAATAACACATCGGCTGCACAGCTACTTTGTTCTTGATTGGCCTTAGTTAAATTAAACACTTTTTCTTTTAGCAGACCATTATGAATCTTATTCACACAAGACTTATAGTTAGAGATCAATTTTCCATGCTTAGAAAGGTTCTCTTTAGATCTTTCATTTTTCTGCCAAAATCTATGGCTGATATCAGCGGCAAAGACAAGAGTATCTTTATATAAAGATGAAAACTTTCCACATTCTTCAAAACGATCTTCTCTCTGTTCAAGACAAGTTTTATATCCTTCTTCAAGAACTTGTTTCAAAAATTCCTCAAAGACTTCACCCTCAGGAATAATATCCGCGATATCACTATCTGTTCTGATCTCTTCAGAAAGAACGGTCTTAATTAATGAAGAAGATAGTTTCTTTTCACAGTTCGACAGGACCTTTGAAGAAGACCCTAAGTTCTCTTTAAGATACTCTTTATTAAAAGAGAGATAGTCACTTTTTTGTTCAAACCCTTTTTCTGAACCTAAACAAATCCTAAATTCTTCTGAGATAGACTTTATACTTTCATTAAGAACGACCTTATTATCAATAACTTCTTCTAATCTTATGGCCGCGACTTTTTTAATATTCTCATGAGAGATCTCTATTTTAGCAACGAGTAAACAAAGCTCCCTTTCAGCTTCAATATCACTTCCTCTTCCTTCTTGAATTCGATTTAACATACATCTCGCGAATTCTTTTCTGGCAAGTTCAGAAAGATGATCTCGATTTTTCTCTTGAATACTATCTTGCTCAATTAGTTCTTCAAGTTCTTCATCATCCAGAGCCTTGAAGTATTTATCCGTCCCATTGATTTTTAGTACTGCTTCATGGTCAACATTAAACCTAAGCAGAGGAACTGAGTCTAATCCCGTATTCATTTGAGGTTTGGTGGTAAACGAATTAACTTTCCATTTCTTTGACTCTTTTTTAAGAGAGAAATAAGAAAGGTTCACGTTTTGAACACCATTTGTTCGCGGAGTTAACAATAAGACCTTTCCTGGTTCGGAACCATTCAGGTCTGGTTTTAAAATAAAGATGACTTCACCTTTTGGTGAAAAGAATCGATATTCATCTTCCTCTTTAACAACTTTATAATCTTTAACCGGTCCATCTTTTCTAACAATACTAAGTTTTATAATATCACTATTTTTATTAAGAACTCCTCGAACTTGAAACTCACCTTCGACTTCCATTGAAATATCAAAAAGAGGTACCGATCTAAACGACTCCGGCCCCATTCTTTCAAGTGCATTTATTCGTTCAACTTCACTTAGAAGCTGTCCGAAGTTTGATTTTCCACCTGGAGTTAATGAATGAAAGTGAATCACCTGACATTGAGACATATTGAGGTATTGCAGCTCTTCAAGTTTTTGAACAAAGTCAGGAACATTTTGAGTTGGAACTTCCACTGAACTTAAGTAAGCTTCAATTGATTCTATTGCGCTAGCAACTTCAGCATCCGTATTTACACTAAAGATTCTTTTATATTTATGAGATTTATCCCAACCACTCTTATGGATTAACTCCACTTCTCTAGAGACCACGTCGTATTCAAGAGTATAGGTGTTCCTACCTTCTCTAAGCTCAGAAAGAACAGAACCACCTCCAGCAAGGGCCAGCTCGCCTACAAATAGCAATAAAAGCGCTAATATCTTGGTTAGTTCTTTAAAATTCAATATGTTGCCTCTCAATACCACATAAAATCTGTATTCTTTTATCGGAAATAGGCCCTCAAAGCTTGAGCTAAACTTCCCCATATAATGGTGAAATATCTTTTAAAGCTCGGCCCTAATATGACCGAAAAGAAAGAGAGAAAAATTAAAAGTCATATTTGATTTGACCAAGATAGAGAGGAATACAGGATGAAAAATACACGTCTTACTAAGGGATTTGTTATTTTAGCCATGGCATTTTGCCTTAGCCTCAATGCTAATGCGGCCGGTGGAAAGCTTATTGAAATGCTAGTAAATGATACAGGAATGCTTGAATTACTTGGGAAACGAGGAATTAAAGGTGCTCCAGCTAAAAAAGTATCTGAATATGTAAGCCAATCAATCTTAAGTATTAGCTACAGCAATAAAAAGCCAGCAGCTAATGAGCTTAGAAAGATTATTAAAAGTATTGTTGGATCAGACATTGATAATGGTTATAAAAAGCAATTAATGGAACTACTTGAAACCCCGGCTGAGAAAGTGACTAAAGACGATCTCGTCACTGCTGTGAACAATCTAATTTATCTTTCAAATAGATTCGGTAAAAGAGGATCAACTGTTCTGGCCTGTGCCGAATGTGTTAGTGAAGCTCTATCAAAGCATGGATTTAAATTCACGCTAGAAGTACTTAACGATAAATCTTCAAAAAGAGTCCTTACTCAGGTTCTTCCAAGAGAGCCAAGACAGC
>JAIBDQ010000090.1 GCA_024686135.1 Halobacteriovorax sp.
AGGAAATTATTCCTAGTATAGTCCATAACTGGGAATGCTTAAATTCAAAAGAACATTCAGTTGAAGTTTTGAATGTTGATAATTTAGATATAAAAAAAGACAGTTCAAAGTTTCTAAAGGCGGAAGTCTTAGTTGTCACGGCCTTTAATTTAGATGTTCATAAGGCGTTAAAATTTGCAAATGAAGTCTTTCATTTTGAGGGCAGGACGTATTTCTATTTACATAACTTTTCCACAATCGCTTGTTGGCCACTCAAAAAATGGGATATTTTAAAATATTTAAAGACATCCGATATATTTGTTTCTTCATGCTCAAGAGATCAAAAAATATGCGAGAATTTGTTTCCAGAAAATACATGTCTAAATATTCCCTTCCTCCTAGAGCAGAAAATTGAAGAAAAAAAGGCAGAGAAGGATGGACCTTTTGTCTTTATTGGACGGATCTCTGAACAAAAAAACTTACATAACTTATTAGTGGCCTACAGCAAGTATTTAAAGAAATCAGATACGAAGAGGAAGCTCGTTTTCTTTGGAAAAGAAGATAATCTTGGAAGCCCTAATATGGGTAAGAAAAGTGGAAACTATTTAGAATTGCTGGAAAATACTGTTAAGGACCTTGGCATTGAAAGACTCGTAGAATTTAGAGGCTTTGTTGAACGTACAAAAATCTATTCGGAACTAAGTGATCAAGATTATATCTTCGTCAGTCCGAGTATTCATTCGGATGAAAATTTTGGAATGGCCGCCTTTAAAAGTTTATGTGATGGAAGAAGAACCCTCCTAAGCAATTGGGGGGGGCACGCAGAATATCTTTCCTTTTTTGAAGGACAGCTAGTTTTACTGGATGTTGATTCATCTTCACGTGGTCCAGTTATTACAGTTGAGAACATTTGCGAAGGTCTTAAGCAAGTTGAAAAACAAAAGAGTGAACTACCTCTGCTGCCTGATTATTTTAAAGAGAAAAACATATTGAAAATTTTAATGAAAAGTCTCGAATCAGAAAATGCATCAAAGCCCATTGTCGTTTCGAATTTGGTGCAGGATGTATTTAAGAATAGAGAATCTCTCTTGAGAGAAGGCGAAGAAAACACCTCGACAAAGATTTTTAAGAGTTACAAAGATCCTCTATGCGAAGTTTTTTTTAAGGCCTATGGAATGAAGGATTTTCGCGAGACAACGGTCTATAAAAAATCACATTATAGGGCGAATCCTTGGTGTAAAATAGAGGGGAGCCAGATAGTGATTAAGGATCCCCATCTTGGGGCCTCGAAACACAAGCTAGAAGCTGGTCCAGCAGTAGCTAGAATTGATGGAGAAGACCGGAATATTAGTTATGAATTAGTAAAAGTACTTTTAGAAAATAATGGGCTTTATATGGATGGAACAACATCTTTATCAGGAAAGTTATTTCCCGATAAATGCCAGACAAGCATCGATCTTTTAAAAGTAAAAGTCTTAGACTACTTTGCAAGAAATAATTTATCGACGCCGCAATTTGCAGACGATTTTTTAAACTTTAAAGAAGAGAATTCCTCTGAAACAGTAAATATCGTTTTATTTGGAGGTTATTTAAATAGAATTTTGGAATCAGGTAATTGGCCTTTTAAGAAAATGAACTTATGGGTTATTTCTGAAAGTGTTAAAAATACTCTTTGTGAACTTTTTAAATTTGAACCTAATCAAATAGGGATTATCCCCCGATACGAGATCTTTGAAAATATATCCCAAAGTATATGGCCAAAATTTAAGCAGACAGAGTTTATTTATGCGGGAAGATTATCTAGAGTTAAAAATATTTCTCTACTTATAAAAACCTATCATCTGCTTCAAAACGAATTTAAAGAGATCTCATTAAAGCTTATAGGGGATTTTGACTCTGAAGTTCACGAGTATAATGGCGTTTTTACTATCTATGATTATAAAGAAGAAATTTTAGAATTGGTGAATAGCTTGTCATGGAACTCGAGGCCTGAGTTTATAGAAAAACTTCCTCATGACGAGTGGCCAAAAAAGTTAACTTCAAAGTCGGCTTATATTAGCTTTTCCACATATCTTTCCGAAGATTATGCCGTGAGTATTGCTCAGGCCCAGGAAGCAGGCTCCCCTATAATTTGTTCTAACTGGGGGGGGCATCAAGAGGTGTGTGGAAAAGTCTTAAAAATACCTTCAGAACTTTTTTTTCCCACCTGTGAGGAAGACCTACTTTCAAAACAGATAGCTGAATACTTAAAAGATCATTGGGAAGAGGAGCTTGAAGGCCCTAAGCGAGAATCCTTAAAACTGCCAACAGAAGTAAGCATTTTGGCCTTAGATGCGGTTAGAAGAGAATTTTGCCAAAAGTACGGTAGCCAAGTACTTGGATTAACTAAAGGAATGGGGGCCCATTTTGCTGAGAGCGATGAAGGGAAGCTATTGTATAATAAATGGGTGAAATCATTAGGAAAAAGAGGTGATTTTAAGACTTGGGTTGTCCTAAAAAAGGATTCATCAAGTGAGGATAGAGAGTACCTAAAAGGGCTCAAAAACTATGGATTACTCCATGCTACAGAGCTCTCCTATGGTGATAATTTGAAGAGGTTATACCTTGCTGAAAAAGTCATTCTTCTTTTGGATGAAAAAGAGTCTGAGAAGTTCGGCAACTTGTTAAGAGGTATGATTGGAGAAGAGCGTGTTAGTACTCCATTGGTGAAATAAGTATGGATAGTTCAGAAGTTAAATTAACGAGTCTGGAGATTGGACTGTTTTCTGAAATTGAATTTGAAATTAGTCATCAATGCAATATGGCCTGTTCTTATTGTCCAAATAGCCAATATGAAAGAAAAGAAAAAGGAAAGATGCCCCTAGAACTTTTTGAAAAAGTTTTAAAGGAACTGAAGATTGCCGGTTTTGCAGGAAGAGTTTCATATCATTTTTATAATGAACCACTACTCTCTAAAGATTTAGAAATTTATGTAAAGCTCACAAAAGAATATCTGCCACAGTCTTTTCCATATCTATTTACTAACGGAACGTTGTTAACTACGGAGAGATTTAGAAGTTTACAAAATGCAGGAATTATTAAGTTTCATGTAACTAAGCATGAGGCTGTACCTAAAAATTATGTCTTTGAAAAAACACTGTTAGAATTAACAGAAAAGGAAAAAGAAGAGTATGTAGTGTATGAGCATCATAGCGAAATACAGTTGAGCAACCGTGCGGGACTTTTATCTCATATCGAGGAGATTCCATTTGAATGGTACCCATGTTTCATTCCCTTGCACTTAGTGGTTGTTACCGTAGAGGGAAATGTTCTTCCTTGCTACGATGATTATACTCAGACCTTAGAGATGGGTAATGTTAAAGATGAATCAATTATGGATATTTGGAACTCTGAGAAATATAAAAAATTCAGAGAAGATTTAAGACAAAAAAAGGGAAGAGAAAAATATAGTACTTGTAAGTCATGCAGTAATTTTAAAATAAGCTAGCTTATGGATAAAAAGAATCAGTATAAAATTGATCAAGAGTTAGAAGTCACTCAAATAAAAGAGAAACTAAAAAAGATGGGACTTCCAGAAAACTTTTGCCCAGTTCCGTTTACGACCGTAATCGCGGAACCTGATGGCCGTATCGGAAGTTGTCGCCTTAAGGGAGCAGAGTTTGAAATTGGTAATATTACTGAGAAATCGCTTGATGAAATTTGGAATGATGATTTTATTCGAAAATGGAGAAAAGAGTTTTTGACGGGTGATGTTAAGATTTGTGAAAGAGAAGTTCGACATCGAGGATGCAATTTATGTAGTGAAAACAATAAATTGTTAGACTATATTCAAGCGGAAGAGATTCAGACTGAACCAATTGTTAAATTCACAGCAAACTTTAATGGCTTTTGTAATCTTGAATGTAAAATGTGTCATATCTGGCAGAAACCGAATGGACTCTATGATGAGATCGGATTTTGGGAAAAAGGTGAGAAAGAGATTTTTCCTTTTATAAAGGAGATCGACTTTTTATCTGGAGAGCCCTTTCTTCAGAATGATACCTTTAGACTGATTAATATGATCTCTGGAATAAACCCAGAATGCGAATGGTTGTTTACGACAAATGCTGCCTACAATTTTAGCAAAAAATTGAAAGAGCACCTGGATAAAATAAAAATAAAACATTTGATGATCAGTATTGATAGCCTTAGAAAAGATATCTTCGCCAAGATACGCTTAAAAGGAGATCTTTCTCAAGTCCTAAATACGAGTGATGAAATTAACTCCTATAGAAATAAAAGGGAGTCTCGTGGACTCAATAGCTTTCCTATTCTACTTGGCTTTTTAGTACAAAAAGATAATTGGAAGGAAGTAGGGGATATTTTAGATTATTGTCAGAAAATGAACTATAGACCCCATATCCAATTTTGTTATGAGCCATTGGAATATTCTGTCCTCGATTTCCCGAAGGAAAAGATACTTGAAATGCTTGATTGGTATTTGGAAAACCTAACTTGGGAACAAATGGAAATGGGCATTCGATCTATAACACCCTTGCTCGACAAAGTTGAGCCGATAGATCGAGCCAATTTTTTCTTGGGAGCTAAGGAAAAGAAAAATGGATAGGGAGGAGTTTGAAAGCCTAAGGCAAATCATTCAAAACCAAGGAATGGCCCCCATTCGTATTGTAAGCGACTCTATGGAACCACTTTTGGGAGTAGATAGAAACTATCAAGTGGCAAGTATTGAAAAAGAGCCTAAGAGATTTGATATAATTGTGTTTTATAGAGAGAAGAAACTATTCGCTCATTATGTTTGGAGAGCAAATACATTAGGAGGAAAGAGCTTTACGACTCGGTCTTTAAAGGACCCTGGTCATGATGAAGTTCCGATCCCTGAAAAAGATATTTTGGGAATTCTCGTTGGAAAAAGGTTAAACTTTATAAAAAAACTCATTCTAAGTTTAAAATATGCATAGTATAGAGATTAAACATACTACTAGACAAATAATTGCTCTCACTAAGAGTAATATGATGTCACGCTATAGAAAGACTATCGCCGGGTTTTTATGGGTCGTACTGAACCCAATCATTATGTATGCTGTGCAATCCTTTGTTTTTAGAAAACTTTTAAAAATTGAAGTTCCAAATTATTCCTTATTTTTATTATGCGGACTTCTTCCTTGGATTTTTATCACAATGACAATGGATATGGTGACCCCCATACTTGATCTATCGAGTGATTTACTTAAAAGCTTCAAAATGAATCCGGTAGTGCTCGTTTTATCTCAAATTCTAGATAACTTTTTTAATTTTCTTTTTGCTTTTTTCATCGTTTTAATTCCAACATGGATTATTATGGGAGGGGAATGGAAAGGCGTTTTCTTTTTACCTCTAATTCTATTTTCACTTGTTGTGACTACGGCCGCAGTTTGTTGGTTACTCGCAACACTTCAGGTTTTTTATAAGGATGTTAAATTTGTCGTCTCATTCTTGCTTAGCATTCTCTTCTTTTTGACCCCTATCTTCTATCCTGTGGACTATGTGCCTGAGAATTATAGATTTCTAGTAAGCCTTAATCCTATATATGCATTAATTGAGCCTTTTAGGTTCAGCATTTATGATTTTAATCTCAGCTTACTCTTAAAGGGCTTGGCCAAGAGCTATTTTGTTATGATTACGACCACTATAATCTCTTACTTTTATTGGAGGAAGAAAAAAAATGAATTCTACCTCAGCCTCTAATAAAATTTTAGAAATCTCGAATTTAGATTTGGTATTCAATTCTCATGTATATAAAGAGAAGTCCTTAAGGCAGTCCTTTGTTGACCAATTTAAAAACCCATTAGGTCTTCTACAGAGGAACACGAATTCTCTTCATGTTTTAAAAGGTGTAAGTTTATCCCTGAATCAAGGAGATCGTTTAGGTGTCCTTGGCTGTAATGGATCAGGTAAGACCACTTTATGCCGAGTTATTTCTGGAATGCTTGGTCCAACTAAGGGACAGGTTAAGCTAGACGGTCATTGTCGGGCTATCTTTAATACAGCAATCGGAATCTTGCCCCAATTAACTGGAAGAGAAAATGCTCAGCTTCTTTCTGTTCTTATGTTTCCGGAACTAGAAAAGAAAGAGCGTGAAGAGTTAGTTGAAGAGGCGATAGAATTTAGTGAACTTGGTGATTTTATCGATACACCTTTTGTTCATTATAGTAAGGGAATGCAGTCAAGACTCTCTCTTTCAATTATCTCCGCTAGAGTAAGTGACCTACTGATTTTAGATGAGGTCTTCGATGGGGCAGATATGTTCTTTCGAGAAAAAATCACAAAGAGAATCTTGGATTTAATTGAAAAGTCTGGCGCAACAATTTTAGTTTCGCATAACTTAGACCAGATTAGATTAGCCTGTAATAAAGTGTTAGTTCTTGCTGATGGAAGAAAATGGTTTCTTGGCGATATTGAGGAAGGAATTAAACTTTATAGTTCTCTAGGGTAGACTCTACTAATTCAGTTAGGAGCTCAATTGATTCAAGGCTTTCATCCAAAAGCTCTTGGATATGAATATTTTTTACAAGCCTCTTAATGTTTTCTAAGTGCATAAGTAGGGTGGCTTTATCTGGAGTCACTTCTAATTGGGTAAAAAGACCCCATAGCTCCCATCTGATTTGCTCCGCTAATAAGCGAGACTCACTTTCATTCAAATTTTTGATTAATTCAAGATCATGTTCAAAGCTATCGTGATAGAAAGAGGATCCTATCCAGTAAAAAGGATAAAATAAGATATAGTCTTTTATCAGGCCTTGTCTTGAACACTCCTCATAGATGTTATTCAGATCTTCTTTTTTAAGAGTGGCTAAAGGAAAAAAGGTTTTAAGAAAAACCTTCCCAGATAAGTTTACTTCTCGAAGTTGCTTACTTAAAAGAGAGATCAAAGCATCAAGACTGAGATCATTGGGCATTTCCCACCCTAGATTTTTAATATGAAGCTTCCACTTCCTTTCTCTATAAGTGGGAATTTTCTTCAAGTTCCTACGATCAGACTCTAGGACTTTTAGAAAAAAAACGATCTTTTCATAAGATGAGCCTTCGGTTGATCTGTAGGCAAGGATTTCCATTAGCTTCGGGTCTCTTCCGATTTCGAACAAGTTTGCATAATTTAAAAACCTTGAAACCTTTTCTTTATGATAAAAATTAATTTCGCCCAGGAAAGGAAGGAAGATTTTTAGAAGTCGATAGCGCCAAAGCTTGGAGTAAATCTCAACTTTTTTTGTAGCAAAAAAGGTCAAATCTAAATCACTCAAAGTGCAAATTAAGGAACCAAGGATATAGCTATTTCGGGGCCATATTTTAATAGGTAAATCAAAGTAAGCTAGTCTGACTAGTTGCAGACCAATAAAGTAAGGAAGCTTTTGAATGGAAAGAGGTAGGTGAATTAAGATCTTAAAAAGATTCATTAATAAGGTCTTTTGCTAAGGACTTAAACTCTTTAGTACAAAGAAAAATTTCTTTATAATCTTGTGCCTTTCTGTCCAGGAAGGCTTCCCCTTTAAAGACATGTGCGGGAATTTGATTTACGTGATTCCAGCTTTTAATACCCTTTTCTTTTTGCGCACTCGAAAGACTTCTGAATTTATAAAAATGATATTTTGAAATTCTTAGGCAATCATTGTCGTCAAATTTTTCTTCAGTATATCTATCGCCAATAGAGTTTGCTCCGCTGCCTAAGAGGTGATGGGTAACCGCGCTATCATTGTACCAATAGTTATTTTGATTTAATTCGATAAAACTAGACTTACTTAAATCTGACGACTTAATGGTCCGCCAATCAACAAGTTCTATTTTTCTGCTTAAGACCTCCTGGAGTGAACTAAAAAACTCAAAGTCGCGATTATCATTTGTATCGACAGCTTCTTCACCGAGTGGTTCATGCCTAAAAAATAATCCCTTTAGGTCTAAATTACTTTTTTGTGCTTGGATAAGTTGTTCATTTAAAAAAGAATCACTGTAAAGCTCACTTGCAACAGTCGTTGTTAGGTATAGTTCGCTGCGATTAACCTTTTCGTGAATTGGATGAGTTTTAATCTCATAGAGTAAGCACTGCTCCTGCCACTCTTTAGGTACCAGGTTACCAGCAGATTCCGGCAAGATAAGGATCGTTTTAATTCCATTAGGGTTCTGATGAAGATAGAAAAAGTGAAGGATCGATAAAAGCCCGTCTCTTACCAGAAGACTTGGAAAGAAGTTGAACCAATCCTTCTTTTTAAAATGAAATAAAAAAGAATCAAGCCCAAGAGGATTGAAACACTCCTCTGAATGGGGACGAGTGTAGTTAAGAGTTTTCTTATCTAGAAAATCCATTTCCATCCAGTTTGATTTTTTGGATAGGACTGAACTTACGTCGCGATAACTCTCATTTATTAAACTCTTAATATTCATAAAATCTCACGTTAATTAAAATAAGGCTTATATATAGTTTTATATAAATCGGAATAAGAACCATCTGAGCCTTTGAAAAAAGGAGCTTCCTTGTTTATGCGATGTGAAGAGGCCATGGTCTCCATTTCTCTGGTAAAACTATCAAATAAAATAATGGGTTTTTCATTTAAAATACCTTTTAAAGAATTGGCATAGGAATCTATTCCTAACATACCAATGGACTCTTTAGACAAAGCTTCTCTTTCTTCTTTTGTAGGAACAGTCTCGTTAGCGGAAGTTAGTTCTAAAATAAGTTTATCTGCTTGAGGGAGTATTCTTCCATTTTTTTCATGAACAGGTATATAGCGGTTTTGAGAAAGGTTTGAGAATCCACTAAAGCCACCCCAATCAGATAATATACAAGGGAGACCACAACAAAGAGCTTCTGCAGGGGCCATTCCATAGTCTTCATCGTTATGGGTGCTTAAACTTATATAAAAATCGGAGCTGCGGTACAATTCTAGTAATTCATCATGATTGCAATTACGAAGAACTTGAATGTTTTTATTATTCAAAGTGGCCAGTTTCTTCTCCACAGAGTGAGCATAAGAACCAGAACTTAAGTTTTTTCCCAAAAAAGGAATTCCTAAGTCATCAAAAGGCCCAGCAATAATAAGCTTGGAATTATTGGCAATATTCTTATTAAATTGATCGAAATAAGTAATTAATTCTAAGATATTCTTCTGTGTAGATATGCGTCCAGAATATAGGTAAGTGACATTTTTATTCCTCTCTGCAGAAGAGTAATTAAAAAATGATGTTTTGATGGGAAAAGGGAGGACTGTAATAAGTTCGTCCTTCCCATTAAATAGATTCTGAAGCAAACCCTTCTGCTTTGGAGAGGCAACGATAATTTTAGAGGTAGTTTTTTCTAAGATTCTCTCAATTCCAATCCAGTTATTTGTCTGCAGAGTAAAGTCTCCAAAAACATGAAAGATAAGATGAGGAAGCTTTTCCATCGTGGCTTCAAGCGAAAGGAGTAAACTCTCTGGATGGGGTTGATGATCTAAAAAGACAATCGTTTTCGGATTTAAACTCGCAATTTCTTTTGCAAGCTTCCACTGCTCATATTGATCATCCTCATTATTTAAAAATTTGATCGTAGCCTTGTTATTACCTAGGGCCAGGAAATAGGCCTCTTCAATATTATTGGTAATACTTTGGCAGCTAATCCAATTAGACTTAGAGCCTCTTTTAATAAGGATGGTTTTTGACATATAATCATTATATTGAAGTTATGACAGGTGTAAATGAATGCGCCTGGCGCTCCGCGTCTGAGGAATATATGATCAATTTAGTTTTAATAGGACTCCTTATTTTCACCTCTTGTAAAAAAGAAGAAGATTTCAATCCCTATTTAAATAAGGAGAGTAAGGTTTCTGAAGTTAAAACACCAAAGTATTTGTATAAGTTGGAAGGACAAGAAGTTGGTGGAGATGACATCCCGATAGAGATTAGAATTAAAAAATATAATCAAGATCTAAAACATTATTATAAATATTATAACGCCGTTGAATCCTATGCCGTTCGTATGAATCTAAAAAAAGAACGAGGGATGAGTGATATTGTTTCGGGCAGAGATATCGCCCCAACTTTAACGGAAATATATGAAAATGATATTTCAGATAAAGATGTGGAAGAGTATGTTAAAAAGAACGAGCATCGTTTTTCAGACCCGAAAGCATCTAAGGAACAAAAGGCTGCGGCAGCAAAGTATGAATTATTAATTGAGCATATTACGCCTATCTATCTTAAGAAAAGAAAGCAGCTTTATGATGCTAATAAACTACATGTGAACATTCTTCCTCCAGATATTAGAGAAACAGGAATATTCTTTGGAGGGTATCCAAAATTAGGTAAGCCTGAGAATAAATTAGAGCTTTTAGTCGTTACAAATTATCTTTGTAAAAATTGCCGAGAATATAATGAACAGATAACTAAGTTATATGAAAAGTATGGTAATAAATTAACCTATGTTCATGCTTATCATGCTTTTAGACCAGAGAGTACAAATCACGATACGATACTAGCGGGACACTGTATTAACCTTATAGATAAGAAAAAATATTGGTTTTACCATAAGAAAATGTATGAGGATTCTGTAATAGCCGAGTTAACAACAGAAGATCGGCCGAAGTTCAAAGAAATTTTGAAATCATATTTGAGTGAGCTCAAGATGGACGAGAAAAGAGTCTTTAATTGTATGGGAAATAAAGAAAATGAAAACCTTATCAACGATAAAATAATACAATTTACAGAAGCTGGAATCAAAGTGCTGCCTATGTTTTATTTAAATGGTAGGCAGCTTATCTTGCTTGAAAAAGAGGGGCTTGAAGCTGCATTTAAAAATATGCTTAAGACCCTCGGGTTAAACTAAGTTTTACCAACCGGATGAAGTAGCGTTCACACAGGTAACCTGACCCTGTTCCCAGCCAACGACGAATTGACCAGCGCCACAGCGGGATTCTGCTCTGGTGATACAGTAGTTACCGGTGGAGCCACCAATACAAAATCTTGCAGCTCTTACATAGTTACTATAGAAGCCATAACCTAAAGCTCTAATATTACCTGAGGTATAGATATAGCCATCAGTACCTCTCATATAAGCTGTGGTGGCTGTATCCGCAGCATTTCTTGCATAAAAATGACCACCAACTGCTCTAAAGTGCGTCGACCAAAAGGTAGAACATCTGTTGACATTACTATCGCCACAATTAGTAACTGTCGCATCAAAACTACAAACACTTCCGTTCCAAACACCAGTGGCATATGAGCCACCGTTAATCCGAACCCGAGAGGTACCACATACATTTGCTTTAATACCATCCAGTGGTTGATTAGAGGCGTAAGCACTCAAGCTAGACATGATAGCCCCTAAATCGGCTTCATTAGATAGAAAGTGCGAAACAGCAGAAACAACCCAATCTTTTGTCGGAACTTGTCTACCAATTGCCGCTGGTAGAGAAGCGCCAGATCTCTCTGAATTAAAGGTACCCATATTTCTTATAACTATCGGTCTATAACCTGCACCTGTTGTTAAATCCGCACCAATTCTAATTGACCCACCAACATCAATAGTTCCCGATGTGGCCGTTGGGACAACACCGACCCCAATACTTGTTTTAACTTGAAGCTGTCCATCTCCACCGGGGGCCGCAGTTGCAGCGCCAATAGCAGCACTTGTTCCTACAGTAAGATTATTTCCTATACTGGCATCACCAGGTGCACCTGGAGGAGCAGCAGCACCAACACTTAATGAGTTGTTAATTCGAGCATCACCATCAACAATAGGGGTATTTGCTAAAGTTGTACCGACGCTCAAGCCTCCACCAACTCTTGTGTGTCCATTAATATTAGCGGTTACAGTAGAACTTGTTAGGGGAGGGGTGACTCCAATACCTAGCCTGCCGGCAGCATATAGTGAGTTATTGGTCATATTGGCATTTCCAAAAATACCGGCCACACCACCGGCCGTGCCAGCACCAATATTACCAGTTGCTAGGATATTACCTTGACCAGCAATGGGAGCTCCATCACCAACAGAAAGACCTTGAGGGGTTCCTCCGTTACCATGGATTGCCGTACCATTGTAGACATCTAAGTTTCCAGGGTTAGCATTATCTGAAATTGGGTCGTCATTAGCACTACCAATACCCATTGAACCAGAGATATCAAGATTACCTGATGTGTTTGTATTCGGATTTATTCCCAC
>JAIBDQ010000054.1 GCA_024686135.1 Halobacteriovorax sp.
AAGCCTAAAGGAATAACTGGTTTACTAATCTGACTCATTATAAAGCCGGGTCCGTGTAAAACTGCCACCAACACAAAAAAGAAAGCCAGATAAATAAGGTCCCACGAATTTAAGGCACCGAGAGAGGCTAATAAAAAACCAAATAGAACTGTACTCATTGAAAATAGGTTTCTTTTTTCTCCTAGAACAACCCGTAGAAGTAATACAAAACCAAAGAGAGTAAAAGGATAGGCCATCACATGAGGATGTAAGTCGCCAAAAATAAAAGACCAAATCGGGTATTCAGAAAAACCATTATTTTTAAAGACTCTCGTGGAGGCCCAAAAAGCGTTAATTCCCTTTTTCCCATCAATAAAATATCCAAGCCAACTTCCAATACTTGTGGCGAAGAAAAGAAGGGATGCCCCAAGAATAGCAGTGCCTAATCTATGTTTTAAACTTCTTAAAAGTGAAATTCCTCCTAAGAAAAAGAGACCTGCTGTCGTGGCCAATGAGAGATGAAAACTACTAGCACCTTCTAGTCCTAAACTTGAGCCAAGCTTTCCGTATATAAAGTAGCCAAAGTAATAATACTTAAGTTTCTCTCCCCAAAGCCAAGGATCTTGTGCGGGAAACTCTATATTTCGTCCCATAAAATTGAGGAGATTAAAGTCCATGGGCTTTTCGCCCCAATAAATTTCTGGATGGAAAGAATTTAGAATAAGTACTAACCAGAAGACGATCAGAAAACAGCAATTATAGAGGAGTAAATCTCTCTTTGTAGTATTATCTAGCCTTATAAAAGAATAGACTCCCCATATGACAAGAATAGGAAGAAAGAAATTTATGGGAATAATATGGAGGATAATCCAAGAGAGCCACGAACAAATCAAAAGCCCAATCCCCATAGAGAAAGGGATTAAGGATTCCTGCTTAGTTTCAAAAAATATTTTCGCACCAATAAGACTGGAAAGAAAAAGAGTTCCAATCCACAAATAGACTTTTGAGAATTCCAAGAAGCTTAGCTGAAAATAAAAGAAATTAAAGATTATTCCAATTATTAGAAGTGGTACTAAGATAAGATTAACTTTTTTCAAGTCCAATCTATTGCTTCCCTGTCACTTAATAATTGATTTAGGCTTTGAGCATTGTTTCGTTTGATTAGTTTATCAATATCGCGGTAAATCCCATGGAGAAGGCTTGGTCCTTGAAAAATAAAGGCCGTATAAACCTGCATGGCCTTTCCTCCGTTTTTCCAAAACTCAAATAACTCTTTAGAAGAAGAAACGCCCCCAACTCCAATCAATTCAATTTCTGGAGTTTCTCGAAGGGCCTCAAGGATTTGATTTCTCACCTTTGCGCTTTTTTGTGCCAAGAGCTTTCCTGAAATTCCTCCGGGTCCCCTCTCTTCCATAATAGTAGTATTGGTTGCAATTAAACCGGCAAGTTTATGATTCTTAGATATATCGATAAGACTCTTAATTCCCTCTTCTGAGAGATCAGGTGCAATCTTTAAATAGAGAGGAACTGGACACTCATCGCGAAGTGGTTTTAGGGCATCAAAGATTTTATTCATCTCTTCTTCACCTTGAAGGTCTCTTAGACCCGGTGTATTCGGTGAGCTTACATTGACCACAAGGTAATCTGCTACTTTTGAAAATGTCTTGTACAAGGAAGCATAATCATCACAGGCTTTTTCAGGTGCAGTTATCTTATTTTTTCCTAGGTTAACACCTAAGATCCTTCCGTTTCGATTTGAGTTTTCAATACGGGCAAGTAGTGTTTCAGCTCCATCATTGTTAAAGCCCATTCTATTTCTAAGACTCTCCTCTCCTACATAGCGAAAGAGTCTTGGTTTATCATTTCCCGGTTGCGGCTTAGGAGTCACTGTCCCCACTTCCACCGCACCAAGAGGCAATCGACTAAAAAAATCAATCGCCATGGCATTCTTATCTAGGCCCGCGGCCAGACCGACAGGAAAGGGCCATTTACTTCCACCAATATCCAATGAAAATCTGTCATTAAACTCGATATCTCCAAATATTTTTGAGGCTACACTTGGAAATTTTCCAAGAAGATCCATAGAGTGTTCGTGGATGAACTCTGGATCCATCTGAAAGGCTGCAGTTTTAAAAATCTTGTAAGATGCTTCCCTAATAAAGTTGGACAAAATCCCCTTCCAATACGGAGCCACCTGAATGCAAGATGGCAATCGCTCCGTCAGGTCCAAAGTAATCAATAATCTCAACCGTTCCCTTTATCTCCCCTTTTGAAACCCCTATAAGGGCCCCCGTCTCAGGGTCATAAATTTCCTGGCCTTCGGTTATAACTTTCAAAATATCACTAATTTGAATCCCACTTCTTCTTCCTGCATTTATATAAATCTTATTTCCTAAAATCTTGGCCACTCGTCCAACCCAATCAAGTTTGGCAGAGATATTCAAAATACGTGGAACCGCCTTTCTTGTGGCAACTCTTACTGCGTATCTTAAAAGTTCCTGTCGATAAGTTAAGCGCTCCTCTCTCTTTTGTGCAAAGAAACGAAAAGAAGCGTCATCGGCATAACCTCTTAAGGTTTCCGTATAGATTTCTTTATTTGAATTCACATCAAAGATTCGAATCTCTACTTTTGCTTCTGTATAAGATTTCGTTTCTTTAACTACACCGATTTCATCAATCTTTTCTCTAATTCTAGCGTGGGTGATTCTTCCGAAGATGACAAAGTTAACACCGCTAACTTTTGCCTTACGGGCTAACTGAACCAGTTTAACACCGCCACCAGCATAAATTTCTTTAGAACTACCAAAGATTTTCTTCGCCATGGGATCAACTATAAACTCACCGGTTCGTGCCAGCTCTTTTCGTAACTCTTCAGTTGAAGTAATCCCCAGGTCATCTCCCCCATATGGGGCTTCGTTAAAAAACTTTAAGAGTGCGACTTTCTTCTTCACACCACTAAAATATTTTCTGGCCTTGGCCCTAGGTCTCTTTCCTTGTTGAGTTCGCTTAATTACATCACTCGCACAGGACGTTCCGAGAAATAAAATTAAAAGTAAAGCAAGGGGACTATTGCTGTGTAGATACTTTTTCATTCTTATTATCCTCTGTTTTATCGACTTCTATTTTTCCTGCGGCTGCCTCTAATAATTGAAAGCTAAACGGACTCTCGTCTGGCGACTTAGCCAAAACTCTTCCTTCATCGATCTTCTCTTCACCTAACTCAGCAAGAGTTTTTAAAAGAGCTTCTTTATCACCGCTATACTTTAGATTAAGCTTTCCTGCAGAACCTTCATAGCTAATAAGCTTTGTAGCAAAACGCTGACTGGCACCTTTAATGGCCAATAGCTCTCCTATTTTTTCAAAGTCTAGAAAAGATTGAACTCCTGAAATTTTAATCTCCACTGACTTATCTTGAGATGGAATAGAAGCAATTCTTTCATCAAAGGATGAGAACTCAGATGAAGCGGTTCTATAAACCCAGGTCGCAATATTAGTTGAAAGAGGCTGCCCTTTTTCAAAGCTATACTTATTTTCAGAAGGAGTAATATCGTGGGAATGAACTACCCCGCCATTATTCATATCCAGAAGGATAAAGTCTCCCGTTAACTGGTAGGCTCGCTCCTTCATTAAAAAGTCTTCTTTAACTTTATCTAGGCTTATATTAAGTTTAAGCCAAAGTGCATCTTTAAATTCATTTAAAGGAAGAGGCTCTTCCGGATTTTCTTCATTAACTTCTGGAATAACCTCTCGAGGTGCCTTTAAGAATCCATCTAATTCTTTTTCTTTTCCGGCATCTGTTAACTCAATATTCGTAAAACGAGTCTTTAAGTTTTCACTTAGCCATTTTCTCCAATGCTCTTTAATCACAGTTGTAAAATCGCTCTCAAGCTCTACCCCAAGGTCACTCCAAGTAAGATCATTAATATCAAATTCTGCTGAGACAAAAATCGTCTTAATTTCTCGGGCACCTGAGTCTGAAATCATTTGGAAGTAGATTTTCTTTAAAAGGTTCCTATCGATTTTAGCATTTAGATTGATGTATCTAGAATTCGGGATCTGAGGGGAACGAGTCATTTTCTTTATAGAATAACTTTTCACAGCTTGATTTAGCCTTCCCCACTTTGCTTTAAGGGAAAGCCTTTTAAGCCTATGGGATTTATTAAAGTCTGCTCTTTTATTGACCGGTGGATTTTTATCCATCCCATATTTTTTCTGTAGCTGTTCCTTAATAGGATTGAAGTAGTTTTCAAACTTCTCATCATAGCTTTTCCAAAACTGAGCTGAGTCTAAGCCGAGATACTTTAGTTCTTTAGAAATAACATCACTGAAAGCAGAATAGAGTAGTTGAGACTTTATAAAGCTTAGGGAGTCTTCGTTTTTTGCGTAGAAACGACCTTCCCCGTCGATGCTGCCTGACTCACAAAGTGCATTTGCAGAGAATAGTGCAGCAACGAGTAATACGAATATCTTTTTTATCATGACTTCCTTCCTTAGAGCCTGATGAGGTACGAAGTACCTAACTTAATTTTTTAACTAAACTGAACTTCTTCAATTCTTCCATCAACGATAAACTTAACACTGTTAGATTGAAAAACTTCATTCACTTTCGCCGCCATTTGAGGTGTTGGATTAACCAAGAACTCTTGCCCTAGAGGCATCCTTGCTCGTCCTTCATGCGACTCAAAAATAACGTCCAGAGGAACAGTTCCTCTATAGCTCAAAAGCACTTGCTTAAACCTCTCTAATCTCGAGGGGTTAAGTTCGTCCATTTTAACATTAATTCTTACGCCAGTAACCCTCTCTTCGGCCTGATCTCGAAGCTTAGTTATCTTCTCAGGAAAAAATTTCCTAGGATCTTCACTCAGATTACTCCAACCCTTCATGACCACGGGCTCATCGCCCCCTAAAAGCTCTTCATATTCCGCAAAAACCTTTGGAAATACTATGCATTCAAGCTTTCCGCTTAGGTCTTCTAATGTGGCGAAGCACATCTTATCGCCTTTTTTGGTTAGAATATTCTTCCTACCTGAGATTAATCCAGAGAGAGTAACTTCTCTTTTATCGGATCCGGTCATATCCATAAGGGTAGAAATTTCCATGGAAGAGAGTTGTTTAATCACATCTCTGAAGCGGTCAAGAGGGTGACCACTGACATAGATCCCCATCAATTGCTTTTCATAACCAAGCTTTTCTCGATCATCAAAATCGGCAATTTCCTGAATATCTAGTCTCTCCATAGCAGTGGAAAAATCACTTTCTTCAGCTCCAAACAAAGAGACCTGGCCAAGGGCCTTCTCTTCTTGTTTTTTAGCTGCGTAAGCTATGATCAATTCCATACTCTCAAGAAGAGTCTTACGATTCATCTTTTCACAGCCGTCAAAAGCTCCAACCTTAATTAAAGACTCAATCATTCTTTTGTTCACAGACTTTAAATCAACTCGCTGACAAAAATCGATAAAGCCTTGAAAAGCCCCATTCTCTGTTCTCTCAACAATTAACGATTCAACGGCAGCTTCACCAACGTTCTTAACAGCTCCAAGACCAAAACGAATATCTTTTCCAACAACATTGAAGAGCCATAATGACTCATTCACATCTGGAGGTAGAACTTCAATTTCGTAATTCTTAGCATCGTTAATATAAGTCGTAACTTTATCAATATTTGATAGTTCCGTTGAAAGAAGACCCGCGAAAAAACAGGCTGGATAATACTTTTTAAGAAATGCCGTTTGATAAGCAATAAGCGCGTAGGCCACGGCGTGAGATTTGTTAAATCCGTATTCCGCGAAGTTTGCCATCAGCTGATAAAGTTCATCCGCTTTCTTTTGATCGTAACCTCTTTCGTCAGCTCCTTTTAAGAAAATGGCCCTATGCTCTTCAATTAGTTTAATTTTCTTTTTCCCCATGGCCTTACGAAGAATATCCGCTTGCCCAAGTGAATAGCCCGCAAGAACCTGGGCGATCTTCATAACCTGCTCTTGGTATACAATGACCCCGTAGGTATCTTTTAGAACTGGTTCTAGTTCAGGAAAAGGATAAGATTCAGTCTTACGACCATGCTTGATATCAATAAAGTCATCAACCATCCCTGAGTTAAGGGGACCCGGCCTGTATAAGGCGTTAATGGCGGTAATATCATCAAGAGTACCAGGCTTAATTCTCTTACAAAGATCAATCATCCCGGAAGATTCAAGCTGAAAAACGCCAATAGAATGTCCATCAGAAATAAAGTCGTAAACTGAGGTATCTTCAATATCAATTTCTTCAATATCGAAGTTAGGTTCATGATCTCTTTGAATAAATTTAGCGGCGTGATCAATAACCGTAAGAGTCTTAAGTCCAAGGAAGTCAAATTTTACTAGCCCAATATCCTCAGAGAAATCTTTATCAAACTGAACAACCTTCTCGCCTTTGGCCCCCTTAAAAAGCGGACAGTATTCAACAAGAGGTTGGCTGGTAATAATAACCCCTGCAGCGTGAATACCGGCGTGGCGATAAAGTCCTTCAAGCCTTAAGGCAATGGTCATGATCTGACGAATCTTTGGATCCGTTTCCATGAGCTCTGTGAACTTTGGCTCTTTTTCTATGGCCTCTGGAAGTGAGATTCCAAGTTCATCAGGAACTAGTTTTGATAAAACATCTGATTCTGAAAAGGTTAATCCAAAAACTCTAGAGACGTCTTTAATTACCGCCTTGGCCTGCAGCTTACCAAAGGTAATAATCTGACCAACATTATCCTCACCGTATTTTTTTGTAACGTAATCAATTACCCTAGGACGACCAAACTGACAGAAATCAACATCAAAGTCGGGCATGGAAATACGTTCAGGGTTAATAAATCTCTCAAAGAGAAGATTATAAGGAAGTGGGTTAATATTGGTAATCCCTAGTGAGTAAGCAACTAGTGAACCAGCACCAGAACCACGACCTGGGCCAACAGGAATTCCGTTATCCTTTGACCATTTAATAAAATCCCCAACGATTAAAAAGTATCCAGGGAATCCCATTTGAATAATCATCTCCACTTCCTCGTGGAGTCTAGCGTAGTATTTAGGTTTCTCTTCTTCCCAATTAGGTTCAGCCACAATCTTGGTGAACTGAGGACCAGCGAAACGCTCCTCTAACCCTTCACTGGATAGACGCCTAAAATAATCATCTGTGGTCTCTCCAGTTTCAATAGGAAAGTCTGGAAGATGGTAAATCTGATTGCCGTCTTCGTCTGTCCAGTTTAGTTCCACATTACACTTATCAGCAATGACCAAGGTATTATCGCAGGCCTCAGGAATATGACTAAAAGCCTGGCGCATTTCTTCAGGAGTCTTAAAGTAGAACTCCCTAGAAGTCATACGCATTCTATTTTCATCGGCATAGGTCTTACCTGTTTGAATACAAAGTAAAACCTCTTGGGCAGTGGCATCCTCAGGAGTCATATAGTGGGCGTCATTAGTCGCCACTAAGTTCATATTATTTTCTTTTGCGTAAGCAATAACTTTTTCGTTAACAATCTTTTGTTCAGGAATTCCATTTTCTTGAATCTCTAAGTAAAAGTCGTCACCAAAAACTTCGTGGAGCTTATGAATGGCCTTAACAGATCTCTCATCCTGACCGGTAAAGAAGTTATAACCAACCTCACCTTTTAAACAGGCCGTAGAACAAATAAGTCCTTCTCCGTACTGTTTAAGTAGATCCAGATCGGCCCTAGGTTTATAGTAAAAACCTTCAAGGTAAGCATGGGAGAGAAGCTTACATAAATTTTGATAACCAATATTATTTTTAGCAAGCAAGATAAGATGGTGAATCTGGCGTGATGATTCCTCTTCATCTTGCGAGCTTACTGACTTATTTCTCTTCGCGGCTTTACGATCAAAGCGAGAACCGGGAGTAAAATAAATTTCAGAACCAAGGATTGGTTTGATCCCCGCTTTTTTACAACGCTTATAA
This sequence comes from Halobacteriovorax sp., assembly GCA_024686135.1. Lineage (GTDB taxonomy): Bacteria > Bdellovibrionota > Bacteriovoracia > Bacteriovoracales > Bacteriovoracaceae. The sequence continues at coordinate 7,921 of JAIBDQ010000054.1, forward strand.
AAGTCGATAGCCCCGAACATATTCCCATGATCGGTTTGAGCAATGGCCGGCACACCAAGTTCACTTGCTCTTTCAATTAAGTCCGGAAGTCTAATGGCCCCGTCCAATAAAGAGTACTGGGTATGCAAATGTAAATGCACAAATGAATCGGGATTGGTTTCTCGAATGGATGCCGTCTCAGTCATAGAATGTCTCTCAATAGTCTTAGTGTGTTATTAAAAATAATAGACTAAAAAGTACGGTTCGTCAGCTCTAAGCCCTTTTAAAAACCTTTTAAAAACAATAGGTTAGATAATGTAAGTAAGTATCTAACTGCCCAATAGTTCATCCAAAACTGGACCATGAAATTGCACTAGTGCGGACTTAGGTAGAGACTTCCCACCTTCAGGCCAATGACTTCGTAACGATTTCACACTCTTGGACTTTTCACCTGGATGCTGCACGGAACAAAACATGGATTTCCCATCGGGGGAAAAGCTTATTCCGGTAAACTCTGCATCAATTGGAGCCGAGGCCACTTGATGAACTTTCCCTGCTTCCTTTCCGCTAAGTGGAATAAAGAAAATACCGTTATTTTTAAAAGGTAAATACTGAGGCTTACTCTTTTTGTTCATATCGCTTCCGCTAATATCAGAACATAGCCAAAGGTTTCCATTTCTATCGAAGGCCATATTATCTGGACAGGCAAATTTAGTTTCCGGTCCCCCAACTAAAAAATCTGAGGCCTCAAAATTCATTCCAGAGAAATCTTCTTTTTCAGAAATTTTTAAAATCGATCCGTGAAAGTTTCCGGCCCTCTTGTTATTCGTAAGAGTTACAAGAACGTCACCATTATGTGGATTAATCTCAATATCTTCCGGACGATCACAAGGAGTGGCCCCTAAAAGCTTGGCGGCCTCTCTACAGAAAGTTAAAACTTCTGTTTGATCTTTAAAATTCTTTTTTAGTACTTCCTGCTTATTAATATCTAAAGAAACCCATTTGCCTTTTTTAATATCGGCAACAAAGAGCTCCCCTTTTTCAAGACTATCGTTTTTCTCAGCGATAAACTTATAAATATGCTCCCCTTCTTTATCATCACCTGTGTAAACGACAGTTCTTCCCTTCTTATCTCTTATACAAGTGGCACATTCATGAGAAAAACGCCCAAGACCTGTAAGTTTCTTTGCCTTACCAGTTAGAGGCTCAACTTCAACAACCCAACCATAATGCTCACTTGGATGACTAATATGCTGTTCCCAATTGAAGTCTGCTTTTTGAAGAACTTTTCCTTTCCTATCCCTTTCCGTAAAGAAAATCATATAACCTTCTTCGCAAGTTAAGAAAGATCCCCAAGGAGTCACGCCACCGGCACAGTTTCCATGAGTACCAATAGCGATTCTCCTACCGGCAATCTTTCTATCGGCTACAATCCTCATGGGAGTCTCACCGTCTACTCTTCTATTATATTTAGAATTTTTATCTACATTCCAAAGACCGTCTTTTCCTTTTTTAATTTTTAATAATGAACCACCAAGAGCTTTCATCTCTTTGATAATTTCTTTTCTTGATCTTGGGCCGCCGATGGCCACATCTCTTCCATGAAATAAGTGAGGATATAGATATTCGTGATTAACCCAAAGGATTGACTCGTCCATCTTTCCGTTGAAAGGAACACTCGCCGTATAATCGTTATTAAATCCGTAGAGCTCCCCTTGCGAGTTAATAACATCTCCCCAGCGGATCATAATATTGTAACTAAGACCTTCCACAGTTTCTAAATTGTCGCTCTTGATAGGGTCTAAACTTTTAAAAGGAAGCTTATTTATTTTCTTAAATGAGGCACATGAGCTCATTGGAAACATGGAACTAAGAGTAGCAATCTTGGTGGCCATTAAACCAGCACCAGTTAGGAATTGAACAAAATCTCGACGGCTAAATTCACTCATAATATTCTCCTTAAATTACAGCTCTAAGTTACCGTAACTACGAGTCTTAGACTAATAATTTTGCATGTGATTTTGGTTAGTTATGAGAAAGTTTGGGGTTTTTACACTTCCCTTGCCAACATTTTGAATTTAGGTAACAATGCACCAAGTCACACGGAGCATTAATGGTTGTTAAGCGTAAAAAACGTGAAGATTCGAGGGCCCAACTTGAGTTTAGTTTTGGTCGCCCAAAGGAAAAAGATCGAAACGCCCATCTTGGGGGTAAGAGTTTCTATTTCTTCGACTTTGACGACAATGTCGTCTATCTCTCAACACCCATTGTTCTCTTTCATAAAAAAACAAATAAAGAAGTCTTTGTGGGCTCTGGTGAGTTCGCCCAGGAAAATAAAAGAATCGGAAAGTCCGGTCCTTACGCTGACTACTATCTAAACTTTGACGACCTAACTGGCAGCTTTAGATATTTTCGAGACCATAGCTTTGGTTTACTAGATAAAATCGTAAGAAAGAAACAAACCTTTGTTCAAGATGTGGCCAAGGCTATTCAAAATGCCGAGTACGACTGGAAAGCTCCAAGCTGGAATTGCTTTTATCATGCGACTTTTAATAATAGACCAACCAGTGTCATCACCGCCCGCGGTCACGATTCTGAAACGATTAAAGAAGGCGTAAAGCTTATGGTTAAGGAAGGTCACCTTCCACACGAGCCAAACTTTTTATCTATCTATCCCGTTAGTAATCCTGATGTAAGAGTTGCCCTAGGGGATAAAGAGTTAACTTCTTCTATTGCTGAGCTTAAACGCGGGGCGATTAGAGAATCAGTCGAAGAGGCTATTAGAGTTTATGGTTATTCTCCTCACCACCGCTTTGGCATGAGTGATGATGACCCTCATAATGTAGAGCTCATCACTGAAGAGATGAAAACTCTTAAAAGAAAATATCCAGAGATGAGCTTCTTTGTGATTCACACTCATCAAGATCATTTTGTTAAAGAAGAAGTTCTTCAGCATAAATTAAAAAGAAAAAAGAAGTCTCAAAAATTTGAGCAGGTTGCTTTAATTTAAGAAGAACTTAATTAATTGAGCAATCCCAAGCCCAAGATAGTTCCCAACAGCATAACCCATAAGACCACAAGTTAAACCGGTTACGATAATCTCTTTATTACCAAGTGTTCTAGCAACAGGGGCGATAAAGGCCGGTCCAAATACGGCAGCAACATTGGTGATAATCGCCGTATCAAAATCAATTTTAAAGAGCTTGGCGCCAAGGAAATGAAGAGTAATGGCGATGATTAAAACTAAGGTCACAAACTGAATAATGCTTGGGGCGTTCACAGCAACTTCCCTAAAGTCGCACATACTCCCAAGCCCAATACAAAAAACATACAAGAGGTATTCCCCAAGGAGAAAAGAGCTTTTTAGATTTCTAATCTTCGACGAGAATGAAAAGAGAATTCCTAAACTAGTACAGCCCATAAGGATGATGGGGGCAAAGAGCTTATCAAAGAAAAGAAAGGATACACCAACGCTTGATCCGGCTACGGCGACTGAGAGAAGAAGGGAGCTTAAACCCTCTTTAAAAATAAAAGGCGTATCATCATCAGTATTCTCTTGATTATCACTACTACTTTGAAATTTTGGAAAGTATGGACTTAAGAGTTTCTTTGCGGCCATGAGGACAAAGAGCATATAAAAAGAAGAGACAAAGATATCCGCCGCGTTTACGAGTAAAAAAGTTTCATTTTCAATGGCGAGGGATTTCCCAATGGCGCTCATATTCACTGTCCCCCCTGAGTAAACTCCAACCAGCATGCCCCCCACTTTCCAAACTTCATCCAGATCATTCTTAAAGAAAAAAGACACACCGACTGAGGCAATGCTAATGCTCACCAAGCTAATGATAAAGCTAGTGATGGTGGATTTTGTGTTTCTCATCCACTTTTTTAAATCAAGACTAAATAGCAGAAGAGGTACGGCCAGTAAGATAAGCACTTCTACGAGAGAGTTCGTAAGTTCCTTATTCATAAGCTTTGGTGCCAAATTCCCGATGAGGATACCTATTAAATAACACCAAACCACAGTGCCAAAAAAAGACATCCACTTAAATCTTTTCTCTCCTTCCATAAGTAAGAAAGGAAGAAGAATAAATATAAAAACTTGCACCACTCCCACTATTGTTCCTGGTGTGATCTAACAATCGCTAGGCAGCTATCAATAACTGAGGCCTGAGCCTTTTCAAACCGAGGGTCTCTAGCGTCACCGCCGGCAATGACTAGGGCACCTATAAGATTGAAGTGAATCTTCTCACTAAGCTCTTTTACATTTCTAAGTTTTGGGTAAAGCCCTTTTCCGGCACCAAGAGTGAGAACCTGTTCAATTCTATTTCTCATAAGATGAATATAGTCTTGATTACTTTCTCTTTCTTTAGTTTCAAAGATAGTTAGATAATAAAAGTACAACCAAAGTCTTCCATGGTGCGGAAAGTTTCGGCAAAAATCGTAGAGAATTCTTATATAAGTTTCTAATCCCCTAAAGCTTCCATCGGCCAGTGATCGATCAATATAAAAGTTAATATACTTAATTGATTCTTGAGACACATGCATGACGGCACAGTCTAGTAGACCCGGTCCATCTTTGTTTCCAAAGTGATAATGAATACTCCCAAGGCTTATCTTTAGCTCGTCCGCTAATTTTTGAAAGGTCACATTAGGAACCCCTACTACTTCTGCTAGCTTTAAATAGCCTTCAATAATAAAGACCTGCTTTTCCGAGAGAATCACCTGCTCGGTAAATTTCCTTCGATAATGAGAAAAACTGTCCACATGAACCCCTTCTAAGTACCTGATTATATATTTATTTTTGAATACCTTTTCAGGTTGATTGAAAAGTTGTTCAAATCATAGCTAAAATTAAACAGAAAACAAATACTTTATCAACCTATCTGGAGCCCGATTGAAGCTTTCATGTAATTTCATACAGAAGACAGGCATAGTGTTCTTTTTTAGTGCACTAATCCTTAGCTTTAGTTGCGACATGGTAAGCGATGAAAGCCTAGATACCTCGGTCTATGATTTAGAATCCATTCAACCGGCCTGTCCCATAAATGCCGACGACTTGGCCCAGATCCTCGACCAGGATTTAACAAATCAAATAAACTGCTTAGAGGATAATCTTTTAAAGTTCACCACCTTCGTTAAGCTTTCAGATAAAAGCGAAATTAAGAAGTCTGAACTTGAAACCTTCGTAAATAAGTTCCTTTCTTCAAAACCTGAAGAGGTTAGCGCTTATTTAAATATCCTCTTTAAAATTAATTCCATCGCCTTAAAGGATGATGAGAATATCATGAAGGTCACCACCATTCCTCTTTTCGTGGACCTCGTTAGACATATTAATAAGCATGGGAGGGTTGTAAAAAAACTCTTAAGTGAAATTAATGCTGATAACTATATTAGAAAAAGAAACGACCTTAGAAATTCCCTAGATAATCTTTCCCAAAGCCTTCTTTCTACCATTAGAAAAAAAGAGAGCAACGACTATCAGATCGATGTTATTGACTTTGCCGTCGAGATTAAAAAGGCTGCCAATATAAATGACGAAGATCTAGATATTAAAAAAGTTGAAGAACTTCTCTTCTTGAAGAGACTTATCTTAGGGGGAGATTATAAAACCCTAACCTCTAAGAACTTCGAAGAATTAATTGCTCGCTCCTCCATGCTCGTTAAGATTTACTTTGATTTAGTTGAGGCCAAGAAAAGAGATTTTGAAAAAGAATCTAGTTTTTATAAGTTTCTTCTTTCGGCTATTATCGAACTAAACGATATTGTCATGAAGAATAAAGAGTCAGAGGTGTTCTTCTTTGATACGGACCTCATCAATACCCTTAATCATTTTGTGGATGGGACCAACTGGAAAAAGATTGGGGTTAGCCTGCAGGTTTTTAAGGCGGACGTCGTTGGTGGAGATGCCAACTACTACGATAAAAAAGATATTAGAAAACTTTTCGCTTACGCGAAGGAGACTTTTGAGTCCCTCTTCTTCTTTGGCTTCACCTTTGAGCAATTAGAAGATGAGCTTACTAAAAATGAAGCCATTCTTGACTTAAGCTTTCCAGACTCCCCTGAATACTCAGTTATCTCAGATGATAGGCTTGTTCCCCTCTGGCATGACTTTCTAGACGTGGCGAGGTCTTACCGAACCTTTCCTGAGGAAAATAATCTGACTCTTTTTTCTTATAAGTACAATCGAACGAGATGGGGCTTTCTTCTTCAAGCGGCTCTACGCTACGCTGGTCAAAAACTCTTTGAGGTTTACCATACAGGACTTGATAAACGAGGAGAGCTCTATGTTGATAAGGGTCAAATCAGAAATATCGTTCTTGATTATTCCGATGCCCTTAAAGAGTTTGGGCTCTGGCCTTCAAATCTAGAAAGACTTGTTAATGAGCTTCTCATGGGAAGTGATCTCTTTCAGTTTGCTTCAAACGGAGATCAGCTCCTGCAAAGAATCGAACTGGCGCAATACCTACCCACTGTTATTGGGGCGAATATCATTGGGAAAGAAGTTCATAATCATCTAGAAATTTACTGCATTCCAAACGACGATCTCGCCTATGAGATTCCTTGTTATCGAGATAATTTCTTCCAGTCCCTCTTCTTTGATATGGATAAGATTAAAAACTTCCCTAACTTCTTTGGCTACTACTCCACCACAACCTGGCAGGGTACTCAGCAGTACTTAAAAGACGTAGAGAAGATGGCAAGGATTGATCCAGACCCAGCTGTTCCTATGACCAAGGTTGATATCTCAAGGCTTGTAACCAGTATGTCTAATACGGAAAGCCTCTTTCTAAAATACGATAAGGATCATAACGGCGTTCTTGATAGATCAGAGTTAGATGAAATCTATGAAGTACTAAGACTAACTCTAGCGGAAGAGGCCAATCTAAAACCAAGAAGTAAGCTTTTGAAGTCCGTTTATTTATACATTGTAAAAAAACAAAAAGAGCCAACCACGGCTGCACTTTTATGGTTTCATGCGTTTGGAAAAAAGAAAAATATAGTGGCCAATAGGAGCACCATCGCCGGTGTTCTAAAAATGTTTGGTTTTAAAAAGCCCGAGTAAATGGAGAAATGATGAATTTACCTGAAAAAGGAATCAAGAAGAGCGAACTCTTCTCTCAAATGGAAGAAGTTCGTAAAAACGATATCAAATGGAAAGAAGGAAAGGCTTTTAGCCTGGTCTTTAACGGTGGCCAGGAGTTAAGTGACATTATAAAAGAAGCCTACCTCCTCTTCTTCTCTGAAAATGGTCTTAACCCCTCTGCTTTTCCAAGTCTTAAAAAGTTTGAGAACGAAGTTGTTGGTATGACAGCCGGATTATTAAATGGCGGCGGGAAAGCAGCTGGAACCATGACTAGTGGTGGAACAGAGTCAATTCTTATGGCCATTAAGACCGCTAGAGAATGGGCTAAGAAACATAAACCAAATATAAAGAATCCAGAACTAATCATGCCTATCTCGGCTCACCCTGCCTTTAATAAAGGCGGTCACTACTTCGGCGTAAAAGTGGTTTCCATTCCAACGCGAGATGATTACCGCGCCAACGTAGAGGCCATGAAAAAGGCCATCAATGAAAACACCATTATGCTTGTGGGCTCATCCCCTTCATATCCTCAGGGAGTAATAGACCCTATTCAAGAAATCGCTTCCCTTGCCCTAGAAAATAACCTGCTTATGCATGTCGATGCCTGCGTAGGTGGTATTGTTCTTCCTTACTATAAAAAACTTGGGGCAGATATTCCTGCCTTTGATTTTTCCGTTCCCGGTGTCACCAGCATGTCGGTTGATCTTCATAAGTATGGATATGCCGCCAAGGGGGCCAGCGTCGTTCTTTATAAAGACAAAGAATTAAGGCGCCATCAATTTTATGTCACCACTGATTGGCCAGGTGGAATGTATGGCTCCCCTGCCGTTCTTGGGACAAGACCTGGGGGTGCTATCGCCGCGGCCTGGGCCATTATGAATTATCTTGGTGAAGAAGGTTACTTAAATCTGATTGGTAAGATTAAAGAAACAACTGAAGAATTTAAAAGTAGAATTGCTAAGTTAAAAGATATTCAAGTGGCCGGAGATCCAGACATGTCTGTGATCTGCCTTATCTCAGATACAATCGACGTTTTTCAAGTTGGCGATGAAATGGCAAAAAATGGCTGGCATATGGATATGCAACAAGACCCGAATGGTCTTCATTTAACTATCTCCGCCGCCCATGCCACCTCAATTGATGAATTCTTTAAAGACTTAGAAGTCGCTATTGCTGAAGCAAAGGGGCTTGGGAATAAGTTAGGAGGTATGAAAACCGCCATGGCCAAAGGTCTTCTTAAATCCATGCCTAAAAAAATGGTCACAAAGATGGTAAAAAAAGAAGGTCAGTCTGTAGGAAAAACCGACGCCAGACCAGCAAAGATGGCTCCCATGTACGGCATGATGGCCGCCATTACTGATAATCAAGATCGAGAAACTCTTGTTAAAGACGCTTTAGATAATCTTTTTTCTCAGAGGGTTTAATGCTAGTTCTAAAACTTCTTATCCTTAGCCTTACCGCCCTTGCCTACGACTCAAGCATTGCCGTAAAAAAATCCGGTGATTCAAAGATCTTCAAGACCACCGTTAAAACATCCTTCAAAGGAAAATTAAGTGACGTAGTTAAGGGCATCGAAAACTTTGATGATAAATGCAATAACGAGAGACGCTCCAAAAGAAAGTTTTCTAAATGGGAGAAAAACTGCTCCTACCATAACGAAAACCTCGTCGAAGCCGTCAAAATTAAAAAATTCTCTAGTGAGCTTTTAAAGCACTACCCTAATGCCAAGTATCTTATGTGGAGAAATATCTATAATCGTGGACGTTTCTCTCACTACGATGTCATCACAAAAAAAGTTGATAAGAATATAATCATCATCACTCATCAAAAACTCTCTGATGACCTGGTAAAAAAAGTCCTACCAAAGCATGAAAAAGTAGTTTCGGCCTTTGATGATATCAAGGGAACCTATACTCTTACTCAAACAAAGCCGAACGTTGTTCAAGTCACTTATGTATATGAATCCACCACGGATCACTGGTTTCTAACCAAAGATTTTTTAGAAAATAATATAAAGAAAAATATGGTCCATGGAAGTGAACAGGCCGTAAAATCAATTGAACTCTCCCTTAAAAGATCGAGAATACTATGAAATATAATGTCCCCCTACTTGGTGAAAACTGCCCTTGGTATGAACTCGCGAAAATGGCCCCCACCAACGTTAAGTGGTGCGAAGCCCCTACCTGCGGAATCATAAGTGAACCAGCCAACACCTGGTCAAACCTAGTCTACCTCGCTCTTACTATCTGGGCCTATTACCAGGTAAAAGATAACGAAGATAAACTTCTCATGAAGTTTGTCCCAGCTTTCTTTTTCATGGGCCTCTTTAGCTTTGTCTACCACGCCTCGTACAACTTCTTCTCTCAGTGGTTTGATTTTGTAGGTATGTTTCTTATGACTGGACTTTTTATCTCCCTAAATCTTAACAGAATGAAAGTTCTGACCAGAGCAAAACTCATGAAGTTCTATCTCTTCTTTAACCTCTTCTTTGGTGGGTTAGTTATTATCTTTTACTTAACCTATATACCTATTCAATCTCTTATCGTAGTCCAGGCTCTCTTCCTTATGTTTAGTGAATTCAAGTTAAAGGACAGTTTGCATCAAACCAACTACAAACCCTTTAT
>JAIBDQ010000146.1 GCA_024686135.1 Halobacteriovorax sp.
CGCGCCCACTCATAAGTACAAAGTCTGGCTTAAAATTATCAATGATTGATATTAAGTTTGCTGCCGCTAGATCCCAAAGGACTTCACTCACAACTAAACAAAGCTCAAGTTTTTTTCCGTTAATCTCAAAGTCAACTTGTTTAACTCTAGTTCCAAAGTCGCTTGACTCTAAGATACTTCTTGATTCAAGAGGGATATTCCCAAGGGTATCTACCACGGCGCCGGAAATATTCATTTTAACACCGGTGAATAAACTAAAACCTTGAACGATGACTCTAAAACTTTCTGGATCTTTAGGAAGACAAGTTTGACCTTTATTTAAAAAGGCCTGATGACGACTTAAGACGTAGGAATTTCCATCTTGCCCTAAGTCTGTTTTGTTAAAATTTGATTTGGCCAGAGCATGACATGATAAAAGGGTCACGATTAGTCCTATTAGCTTTGAGATTCTCATGGTTTAGAGAAGATAGGCGTGATTGATACTAGTTGTCAAAATTTGGAAAAATGCCTTGCGTTAAGAGTGGCAAATCCCGAGCGAATTCGTATAATTTTTGCAAATTTACTTTAGTTAAAAGGATTTACTATGAAAAAGCTAGCGCTGGCGCTTTGCCTGCTCTCATTATTTATCTCTTGTAAAAAAGAAGATAATTCTAAAACAGAACTCTGGGTTTATACCTCAATGTACAAAGATACGATTGCCGATTTAAAGCCCCGTTTAGAGAAGGCTTTTCCTGGGATTAAGTTTCAATGGTACCAGGCCGGTAGTGAAGATATAGCCGCTAAAGTTCAATCTGAAATTATGGCGGGTGCTCTTCAGGCCGACGTTCTTATTTCAAGTGATCGCTTTTGGTATGAAGAAATGAGTAATAATGGAAATCTTCATTCTTATAAAAGTCAAAAAGCTAGCGGTATTGATAACACCTTAAAACATCCTAGCGGATTTTATACAACAGTTTCTATTCCGGTCATGGTTATGGCCTTTAACTCTGAAGCCGTTAAGCCAGAAGAAGCGCCAAAAACTTTTAAAGAAATGATGGACCCAAAGTGGAAAGGAAAATTCACAACAGGTTCTCCTCTTGCTTCTGGAACAAATTTTACAACGATGGCCATGCTTCAGCATCACTATGGCTGGGAGTATATCCAAGGTTTAAAAAACAATGAAACGATTGCTGAAGGTGGAAACTCCGCAGTGATTAGAAGGCTTCAATCTAAAGAAAGACCGGTTGGTTGGGTACTCTTAGAGAACCTGCTTCGTTTTCAAGGCAAGGACGATCGATTAAAAACTATTTTTCCTGAAGATGGGGTAGTTACTCACGCTAATGTTATGGCCATCACGAATAAGAAAGGAGCGGATAGAGCTTTGGCTCAAAAGTTTGTAGATTGGATGTTTGGAGAAGAAGGGCAAAATGCTATGACTCGATCTTATATGTATTCTCCAATTAGCACAATTGCTCCGCCAAAAGGGGCTCCTGAATTAAAGAGCCTTCTTGGAAAGTCTTTTCCTTGGAATAAGAAATTTTTAGATAGCGTGACTAAAACTAGAACCGCTATAAAAGAAAAATACACTGAGATCATGTTTCAGTAGTGAGAAGTTTTCTTAGGGGCCAGCAAGGCAGCACCATTTTCATCTTAGGCCTATCAGTACTATTTTTGTTACTGATATGCCTTTATCCTTTTTTAACACTTTTTGGGAAAATTACTTTTCCCATGCCTGCCGGCGTCTTTGACTTAAAATATTTTTTGAAAATTTTTGATAATAATACAACTTTACTCGCCATTAAGAACACTATGACTATCTCATTGGGGACGGCCTTTTTATCAACTCTAATGGCCCTTCCTCTTAGTTGGCTTTTAACGAGAACAAATGTACCAGGAGCTAAGAAACTTCGCTCTTGGTTTTGTTTACCTTACGCTATTCCTCCCTATATTGGCGCCATCGCTTGGATTTATCTGGCTAACCCAACAACGGGAATTCTAAATATTTGGCTCGGTCAGGGAACTATTAATATTTATACTTATGGCGGACTTATTTGGGTGATGAGCTGCTTTTTTTATACCTTTGTTTTGCTCTCTCTTCTAGCAGCACTAGATCGAATGGATCCAAGTCTTGAAGAAGCCGCTAGATTAAGCGGAGCTGGACCTCTAAGAGTTTTCTTTCAGATAACGGTTCCTATTATTATGCCGGCCCTCTTATCTGGAGTTCTGCTTGTTGTTCTAGCGGCAGCAGCTTCCTTTGGTGTTCCGGCCATGATCGGAAATCCAGCCTCTATTTATTTGGTGACTACAAGAATCTATACTTTTATGAAAATGGGATCGGTTAGTGGAACCTACACGGCCGGAGCGCTCTCAATCATCCTCCTTGTTTTGGCAGTCATTGTGCTTTGGGCCAATCAAAGGTTAACAAGTAAAGGGCATTTTAAAACAGTTGGGGGAAAGACCTCTAGACCAAGTCTTATTGACCTAGGTCCATTTAAAATACCCCTACTTATTTTTATGGGCCTAAGTTTTGTAGTTATCTTTATTCTTCCCTTGGGAGGAATTCTTGTGACGGCACTTTCTAAAGTTCAGGGCTCACTAACTTTAGAAAATATGGGCTTTCAAAACTTTCATAAAATCTTTTTTGAAACTGACGAAACTCCTAGGGCCCTTTGGAACTCAACCAAACTTGCTTTTTGGGCGGCAACAATTGCTGTAACTTTTGGAATGATTCTTTCTTATATTGTTCAAAAAACAAAAGTGAGGGGAAGGGGAATTGTTGAAATCTTAGCCTCACTTCCTTATGCCACACCGGGAACGGTTCTCGCTTTTGCTTTTATCTTAACTTTCTCAAGCGGAATTCTTGGTTTTAGTATTCCTCTTTATAATACGATTTATTTAATAGCCATGGCCTATATCGCTAAGTATTTAAACTTTGCCCTTAGGACCTGCGGGGATGGCTTTGGGCAGATTGATGATGTGCTAGCAGAAGCGGCCAGGGTCTCCGGTGCCAGCTGGTTAATGACCATGAGAACGATTTGGTTTCCTCTAATGAAGCCGGCCTTAGTGGCCAGTTGGTTCTTAGTTTTTATGCCTTGTTTCTCAGAGCTCACCATGACTATTTTATTATCAGGTCCGGGGTTAGAGACTTTAGGAACACTTATCTTTCAACTTCAAGAATATGCCGATGCCTCTGGTGGAGGTTCAGCAGTCTTGGCCCTGATTACAATAGCTATCGTGGCCATCATTAATTTTACAGTGAAGACAGTTTCAAAAGGGAAGTACGGACTATGAGTACAGTTAAATTTAGCAACGTTAAAAAGTCTTATGGTGATGTGAAAGTTATTCATGATTTTTCCCTAGAGATTAATGATGGGGAGTTTGTTTCCTTTTTAGGTCCCTCTGGTTGCGGTAAAACTACATGCCTAAGAATGGTCTCTGGACTTGAGACAAATACGGGTGGCCTTATTGAGATCGACAATACAACAGTTTCAGATCCCGATAATAAAAAAATTATTCCACCGGAAAAGAGAAAGGTAGGAATGGTTTTTCAATCCTACGCCGTTTGGCCTCATATGAATGTCTTTGATAATGTGGCATACCCATTAAAAGTAGCTAAGACTCCTAAAGCTGAATTAAAGACGCGAGTAGATGAAATCTTAAAAATAGTAGAACTTACTGGGCTTGAAAAAAGAATGCCTAGTGAACTCTCTGGAGGTCAGCAACAAAGAGTGGCCTTGGCCCGTGGTCTTGTGGCCCAACCAAAAGTTCTTCTTCTCGATGAACCGCTTTCGAATTTAGACGCTAAACTTCGAGAGAAAATGCGCGGGGATATTAGGAAGATTCAGCAGGACTTTGGAATCACCTGTATCTACGTGACCCATGATCAAATTGAGGCCTTCACCATGAGTGATAGAATCGTCATTATGAAGGACGGTAATATTGTTCAGCAGGGGACACCCCAGGAAATCCGTGAAAACCCAGTTAATGACTTTGTGGCGGACTTTATATCCTAAGTGTTTAAAATTATTGATTTTATTTTCTATGCTAAAATGTCTTTAGTGAGTTTTTAGCCTAGGAATGTCTATCAAATACTTATTTTTAGCTCTCTTAACTTTTAACGTTATGGCCTCACCTCTTAGTGAGGTAGATAAAAGTTTAGAAGCTCTTTTTGAAGCTGATAGTGCAGAGGCCATCAAAAATGAAGCTGACGTTCTGGACTACAATGAAATTTGTCATAAAAAACTGGATAAGTATTTAGCTGGGCTTGATGAAATCAAGAAGGCCCATGTGGCGACATGCTTAAAACAGGTTTCACCTCAGGTCACCATTGAAAACTTAACGGCCATTATGAACCAAGATCAGCTTGCTCGGTTTTTGGCCAGAGAGGAGATACCTCTATACGCTAACTTTTTAAAGTCATGCCATGATAAGATGTCTGACTTTCATTCAACAGTTCAACTCTTTACTTCTGCGGCCTATGATATTTCTTTTCAAGATAAAGAAAAACCCAAATCTATTTCTACTCCTGAGGGATATAAAATAACAAAGTTTTACGGGAACACCCCTGACTCTTGTTATAACTCAGGCTTTAAAGCAGCTATGTTTTCACCTAAAGAAGATTCTGATCATGTAGTCTTTGCTATCGCTGGTACTGAAGCCACTCCGACTTATTCAGATGGATCAAAAAGAGAAACCTTTACGGTTATGCGTGAAAAGGGAGGACTTTTTGGTGGCGGAAAATTAGTTCAGAAAACTTTAAGTGCTGAAGATATTGATAAGGAAGATTGGTCTACGGACAATGGGGGGGCCACAGGAAGAAGACAAGCGGCTACGAGTTGTGCCCGTGAACTGGTTAAAGACGCCATTGCCCAGGCAAAGAAGAAGGGTAAAAAAATTATCTTCACAGGGCATAGTTTAGGGGGAGCTCTTTCTCAGGGACTTTCTTACCGAGTTACAAAAGCTTTAAAAGAAGAGAAGGTCGAAAGCGAAGTTCAGTCTATAAACTTTATGCCGGCCCCTGGTTATTTTACCGTAGGTCCAGATGATAGGGATGATGAAGTAAGGAATGAGATTTTGGCCGTAAATTATGTAGCGGAGGGAGATATTGTTTCTACTATTCAAGATAACTTTATTGCACGCTCGGGCCCTCATCTAGGTGAAATGCGATATATGGAAAGAAAAAAGGAGATCGTCGACGACTTTCTTCAAAATGGTACAAAGATTGAAAAACACTCTCTGCTTCCTGAGTGTTATGGACCACTGGGGTGTTCTGAGCACGTATTAGGCCAAGAATTAACGGGTAATTATTATGCGTATAATGGAGATCTTTATAAGCAGCGACAAGAGATCTTAGAGATGAGGAAGAAAAAAGAAGAGTTAGCGCAAGGGGAAGTTGATAATTAGTAGTGAACTTCTATATCGTGGGGCTTGGCCGTTGTTCCTTTCTTAAAAGCATTATCTAGCATTCCGGCCGAAGCGTAAGAGCCAATATTAAAATCTAAATACTTTGCTAAAATATCAGTAACACTACGGGTACAATTAGTTGTTCTTATATAGTATTGTCCCTCTCGTTCTACGACTGGAATCTTAACCTTCCCATTCACAAAGTATTTAAGCCCTGCAATCTCTTCGATACTAGCTTTGATAAGGCCTTTATTTTTAGAGTTTACCATTTTGAATCCACCAGTAACTTCCTTAACCAGTTCATCGGTTCCCCAAACATCAAAAGGGGGGAAGTTGTTCTTAGATGCAGATTTTACGTAGGCCTCAATTTGCTCAGTCATTTCCTTAATCTTTTGACGGTCGAGTCTATATACTCTTCCAACGGCCCCAGAGCTAAATCCTGAAAAGTCTTTAGAAGAAGTAAGTGTGGAGCCAAATAGCACTCCATTAACAGAGTAATGCCGGTTTCCGACTCTAAGTTCCATATGTCCTGTCTTTCCTAGGTCTCTAAAGGCCACTTCGATGGTATTTTCAATATAATTTTTATAGGCAAAATCAGAGCTGCTCGGCTTTTTAAATTTATAAGTTTTTTCTGCCGTCTCTTCAAAGAACTTTAGTTTTGGTAAATAAGAATATTGAAGATCTCTCTTTTTTCCTTGAACAGTTTTGTTAAATGCTTCGAAAAAGTATGAGTAATCTGACTTATGCGCCCAATCTGCAATGAGGACTCTTACTTCCTTTAGAGTTTCTGGGGTAACTTCAGTCACCTCATACTTATTCATGAGTTTTTGAATCTCTTTTATAAATCTTAGTTGCTGTTGCTTGGTGACATTATCAAAGGCCATGAGCTCGTCATTATTTAGAGAGTCTCTAATAGGATGATTTAGCCAGTCCTTTAAAGGGTAGAGGAGTCTATGCTCAAAATCTGCACCACTTCTACCACCACCCATTTTTCTATTATATTTTAAGATCTCATCACTTAAGGCCAAAAAGAAAAGCTCCATCTCTTCAGCTTCTTCTTTGGAAAAGTTATAGCGAGCCATTCTTTCTTGAATAGTCGATGCGGAAACCTGAGTGGCCTTTGAGAAATGAGAGTAGTGATCGAGATCTCCATATTGATCAACATCTCTCGCCAACTTTGCTAAAGAGTCGAACATATCTTCATATCTTTTATGAAACTGCCTTAGCTCAAATCCCATTTTTCCAGGTCCATAAGGCCCAGCAACACGAAAATGTGGGGCGTACATGGCCTTCACTCCAGAGATACTTATATCCATCATTCCATTTTCTAGATATTCATCTGCCTCTGTGATTTTATTAGCCATCTTTTGATCAATGGGACCTAGTGAGTAGTGAACAATATTGGCCGAGGGGATTGCTTTATCGTTTTCTAAGTAGCGATCAAAACCATTCTCGAGGACGGAGACTTGGTTTCTATCAAATTCAAAGAAGGTATACCCAGACATGCCTCTAAACTCAGCGTTTGCATCAACGACAAGGTGAGGTTGCCAAGAGAACTTTCCGTAGTGCTCGGACATATAAGTAATTAAGTTTCTTAGGTCTCCAAGGTTATCAAAGATAAGACCATTCCCTTCAATAGTTCCGTGGGGTTCAACAAATAGTCCTTCGGGGAGATTTGGGTTCGCATCTGAAAGGCGAACAAAGATATTATCTACATCGTCTGCATTTTTCTGAGCTTCTTTGGCCAGTCGAAAACGCTGTTCTATTCCTAGACTATACCATTCTTGCTCAGTTAAAGTCTTAACCCTGTAAGAATTTAAGATGGCAGGAACTTCATCTAAAATAAGTTCAAACTCAATCCCATAAGATTGGGGTAGAGTTTCATCTCCACCAACAAAAAGTCTCTTGAAGAGATTAGGATTAGTGTTATGGGAGAGCATGATGTCTCTACCAATAAAATTCCGGATAATATCTATATGAGAGCGCCCCAGGGGAGTACTTGATTTAAGAGCGACTTCGACGGATTTTCTATCCTCTGAAAAAGGAATCTCATGAGTTAGTTTTAAAAGTCTAGCTCGCTCAGCTTGCTCAAGGACATCTCCGGCCTGAAGCTTTAGTAAGCTGGCCTTTACTTTCTTTTTAGTGGTTCCTGCAAAGAGGTTTTTTAGGCCTTTCTTGCAAGAGAAATAGACTTTCGCTATTGAAGCGGGAGTTCTTGAGGAGATCCTCGAGCTCGGCTCAAAGGTAGAGCAGGAAACCAGAGTAAAAATAATAAGTAGAATTGAAAAATTTCTCACAAAAACTAATCGGTAAAATTGTTAACTTTGTTAATGCTAGAC
>JAIBDQ010000222.1 GCA_024686135.1 Halobacteriovorax sp.
CAATAAGAACATCTTTTTTCTTAATCATAGATGGCCTGCTCCTTCATTTCTTTTCGGAGAACTTAGGCAAGGTCTTAAGATTAATCGGAATTTTTGGAGTTTTGACCTAGGGTTTGGTATAATTCTTTAGCATTTCTATCAAGTAATTCACTTAGAAGTTTAGAGAGTTTCTTGTTGTTCGGTTTTTGCAGGACTTCTTCCGCTAGCTTCTTAATTTTAATACTCGAAGTTTTTGCTACAGTATCACTATAAAATAAGAGGACAAATTCCCCTTTTGCTACAACTTCTTCTTTAACCGCCTCCCATTCTTTGGCCTTAAAGCGATGAACTGTCTGGTAAGTCTTGGTCAGCTCTTTTGCCAAACAGATATCAGCCGAAGGAATTGTTTCAGATAAAATATGCGCACTATCTAAAACTCTATGGGGAGATTCAAAAAATATATGTGTTCCATTAATCCTAGAACAGTCTTCAAAACTTGTTTTTCTTTTTTCCTTTTCCTTTGGTAAAAAGCCATGAAAATGAAAAGGATGTGGTGGTAATCCTGATAATTCTAAGGCCGTAACTACTGAGTTTGGTCCAGGAAGAGTTTCAATTTCAAAGCCTTTTTGAATAACTTCTTTTACTAATGGAAATGCAGGATCGGATATAAGAGGCGATCCGGCATCAGAGGCTAAATAAACATCTTCTCCCTTACCTAGTAAATCTAAAACAAGATTTAACTTACTACGATCTTGATCGTGAAAAGCGAATAGACTTTTGGCTTCTAAAACAATATCCGCTCTTTTAAGACGGTCTTTAAAAACCCTCGTATCTTCTACGAAAAAATGCTCTCCCCCAGACAAGGCTTTTCTTACACGGGCAGATAGGTCTTCCATATTTCCAATTGGTAATGTGATTAAGATTAATTTCGCCACTAATTGACTCTTTTACTCCTGAATATACTTCCCCGTATTACGAGGCATGTCAGAATGATAGAATAACTTTAGTCATCGGTCTATGGACCATTTAAGAATATAGCAAGGAGTGCATTTCATGACTATGAAAGCCAAGGTAAGAACGGATTCTTCTGGAGATATTACTATCATGATGGAAGGAGGCCTAGATTTTGAAAATAGCATGCCTTTTAGGCGAGAATTAGAAGGGATCACCAAAGATAACCCTGCTTGTAAAATCACTTTAGACCTGAATCGCTTAGACTTTGTTGGTTCGAGTGGAATTGGCTATTTTGTTGAAACGATAAAGTCTCTTAATGAAAAGAAAGATCAAATTAGAATAAGCAATGTTCGCACTGAATTTCTAAAAGTTTTTAAGCTTTATGATCTAGATTTAATGAGTCTTATGATTGAAGAATTCGATACGGATGAAACTCAAGAAATGAGTCAAATGTTTGCCAACCGTCGAAATACTTTTCAGAACTGATAATTATACAAAGGTATATAGAAGCTGGGGCCCTGTTTACGGGGCCCTTTTTTATTCACTTTAGGATGTAAGTCTGGAGTTTCCCCTACTGATAACGACCGAAGTTCAATTGTTCTAGCATAGGCAGGCACCCATCTTTCATCTGCAGGTGATTCCATTTCATCTTCGCCTCCACCGTCTTCATAAGGACTTCCTTCTGTATCAGGATAATAGTCTTCTTCATAACTAGGATTGGCGTCTTTATAAGATTTATAATAATGAGAGCCAACGACATAACCACCAAAAAGTAATCCGGCATATAGACCAACACTAGCCCCAATGGCCCAGGACCTACCTGGTGAATCAAATGCATAACTTGCAACACCTAAAAGAAGTCCACCCACAGTTCCATAAGCTGCCATGGTACCTACAGCTTGAATTCTTGGATCTAGGGCCTTGGCTTCCTCAACTGGCGCTAAAGATAAGAACCCTAAAATACTGAACATCATTAAAAATGTTTTTAAACGTTTTGCCATGAATAAATTCTATCCTAAGGTGCTTTATTTAATCCCGCCACATCGCGTCACTGATTTATTTCACTAGAAGTTCAACTTCTTCATTGAAAAGCAGACCTAAAAGCTCGCAAGTCCTATCTAGACGCATTCTTTGCTTTTTAGAAACTTGTGGTTTTCCATGTTTACATTCTATTACTAGAATTTTTTTTAAGTTTTTATTTTTAGTTAGGACACAAACATCGATTTGACCGCAGCCCATCTCTCTCAAGATGATGGGTGAACATAAAATGGGAATTCCTTTTTGATGATAAGTCTTAGAGACTTTAGCCTCCCAAAGCTCACCCTTACCTAAAGAAATTCTTTTACGCCTTTAAATGAACGCCTGTGTATTGGGGTAGGTCCTAATTTTGCGATGGCCTCTCTATGCTGCTTTGTCGGATAGCCTGCATGTTTTTCAAGTCCATACCCAGGATACTTCTTGCCCATGTCTTCCATTAAATCATCGCGGTACTCTTTAGCAATGATGGAGGCTAAAGCAATAACGAGAGATTTGCTATCTCCTTTAACAACGGTATGGCATCTCCACTCTTTAGGTGGATTATGAGGAAGTTTATTTCCATCTACTAACCAACTTCCAATAATTTTTTTAGATTCTAAAATACTAAGGCTTTCTCTCATGGCCTTTAGGCTTGCTTGAAGAATATTGATTCTATCTATTTCATCAGGCTGAATTTCGGTAATTGAAAAATAGCCAAGTCCTTTTAATGAACCACCTAGTCCAATTTTACACCCAATATTAAAATCAATACCAAGCTCAGTTAGGATGGCCTTTCTTTTCTTTTGGTTAAGTTTTTTTGAATCATCGACCTTAAGATCTAATAATGCTTCTAAACCCGCCTTATAATCAGTTAAGATGACTGTTGCGGCTACAACTGGACCTGCCAAGGGGCCCCTTCCAACTTCATCTGTTCCTGCGATTGCCGTATCAGTCTTTAAAATAAATTCATCTTCAAAAAACATTATGACTTCCAAAAAAAGAAGCCTCTCAGATTTGTGAAGCTATCACATGCCTGAGAGGCCTTATTTCAAAAAAAATTTAAATTTGAAATTACTTTCTATCGTAATCGATAGCAATTCTAGCAGATTTACCTGAACGTTCTCTAAGGTAATAGAGTTTAGAGCGACGAGACTTACCTCTTTGCATAACCTCTACCTTATCAATGTTCGGTGAATGAAATGGAAACACTCTTTCCACACCAATACCACTAGACATTTTTCTTACACGGAAATGTCCATTAAGGTCTTTTTCTTTTTTGATTGAAATACATACACCTTGGAAAACCTGAATACGTGTTTTATCACCTTCAGTAATTTTCGCGTGAACAGCAACAGTATCACCAGTTCTAAAATCTGGAATACCTGCATTGTCGTTTGTGTAATTCTTGTTAACTAAATCTACTAAGTTCATTTGAACTCCTTGGCCCGGTTTCCCGGAAAATATATTCACACTCAGAGGACCGGAACCATTCCGTTCTTAAGCTGTGACGTCGACCCATAGGCTTACTTAATCGAGCGCTTCCTTGAAGCGGTCGAGATAGATAGCGACAGCGGAACGAACAGATAAATGATTATACCCATCACCAGCATTGCCAGTTAGAGGTTCTAATCGAAAGTCCGCGCTCTCAACTACCGAAGCGTGAAGTCCCCAGCCTGTACCAAATAGCAATAATATAGGGCGTTTGTCAATCTTCGCTTTGCGACATACGTCCTTCATTTTGCCATCATATTCTTCAAAGTTTGCACCGGTCACAACTACCAGCGGATCCACTCCCTCGGCTTCTTTAACCTTACTTACAGCCTCTTCAATGGAATTTGCAATAGAGGTAAAGGCCAGAGCATCCTGGCGGTCAGGATTGTATGCTCCGTTCTTATCTTTTTCCCAATGTCCTAGAATTCTATTCACTAATTCATGTTGGGCCTTAAGAGGTGTGACAATATAATAATGCCTAGCGCCATAAGTTCTTGAGCTTCTCGAAATATCGTG
>JAIBDQ010000201.1 GCA_024686135.1 Halobacteriovorax sp.
AAAAGAGAGTTATGGATTTTATGATGGAGGCCAGGGACAGAGGTCTTTTTTCTTCAGTAACAGATAATGGTGCTGGCGGCTTAAGCAGTAGTGTAGGTGAAATGGCCGAGCTTACCGGTGGCGCTCTTGTTGACCTGGCACTCGCTCCAACTAAGTACCCAGGACTAAAACCTTATGAGCTATTTATAAGCGAAAGTCAGGAAAGAATGACTTTTAGTGTTCATCCATCTAGGTCAACTGAGTTTGAGGCCTTAGCAAGAGACTATTCGGTTTCTGCTAGCGATATTGGAAAATTTACTGACTCTGGTTTTTTAGAACTTAGATATAACTCTGAGCTTTGTGGAAAGATAGATTTAGAGTTCTTACATAATGGTCTTCCTCAAATGAAGCTAAATGCTCAGTGGTCTGGGGAAATTTACTCTAGGGAAAACTGGTTTAAAGGTAAGGAAGTTGAAAAATTTAATGGTGTTTGCAACAGAAGTTTCTTAGAAAAGAGTTTAATTAATTTACTAAAAAGACCTACTATTGCTTCTAAAGAAGAATGGGTAAGAAGATATGATCACGAAGTTCAGGGGGCAACACATATTAAACCTTTTGGAGGTAAATCTGGTGAAGCGCCCAATGATAGCGGTGTTGTTTGGCTAGGTCCTCATGGTGGAGAAATGGATAATGGCATTTCTATTGGCTGTGGAATTGCTCCTCGTATTAGTATGTACGACACTTATTTAATGGCCCAGTTCTCAGTTGACGAAGCTTTTAGAAATATAGTTTCAAGCGGTGCTGATCCAGAAACGGTCTGTCTCTTGGATAATTTTTGTTGGCCAGACCCTATTTATAACGAAAAGAAAAATAAAGATGGCAGTCATAAGCTCGCTCAGTTGGTAAGAGCTTGTAAGGGCCTTTCAGATATCTGTGAAGCTTATGGAGCTCCACTTGTAAGTGGAAAGGACTCGATGAAAAACGATTTTCGAGGTAAAAATGGTTATGACGAAGAAATTAAAGTAAGCGTATTACCCACACTACTAGTTAGTGCAATGGGGAAAACAAATATCAATCATACTACTCAATCCTCAATAAGAAATAGCGATGAAAAAGTATACCTGATAGGTGGTTATGGAGTTGGGCTTTTAGGGTCAGAGTTTTTAGAGTTAACCAAATTAGAAAATGCTGAACTCCCTACAATAGATATAGAGAAAAATTTTAGTAGATATAAAAAAATTCATTCGGCCATTGTACAAAATCTTTTTAGTTCAAATCACGACGTTTCTGAAGGAGGTCTTGCTGTTACACTTTCTGAGACTTGTTTTGGTAACAAATTAGGTATTGAAGCTCAGATTCCGGACAACTCCATGGAGGTGCTGTTTAACGAAGCTCCTGGAAGGTTTGTTGTAACAGTTAATCCGGAAAATGCCTCTAAAGTTGAAAAGCTCTTCGGTGATGATGCTATTTGTATCGGTAAAACAATAAATGAAGAAAAATTAATTATAAAAGACTCAACTCAATTATTAATTGAAAAAAGCACGTTAGAGCTACAAGCAGCTTGGAGGACAGAATTATGTTAGAAGCAAAAGTATTAGTTCTAACTGGTGAAGGTATAAATTGCGAAAAAGAAACAGCGTTTGCTTTTGAGAAAGCAGGAGGGGTTCCTACTATTTTAACAATTAACGAATTGATTAAAAACCCTTCAAGACTGTTTGATTTTCATATCCTCGCTATTCCTGGTGGTTTTAGCTATGGCGATGAGATCGGTAGTGGTCAGGTGTTTTCTTTGAAATTAAAAAGCTTTCTGGGAGAAGAACTTAAAAAGTTTATTTCTCAAAAAAGACCAGTCCTCGGCATTTGTAACGGGTTCCAAATTCTTATGAAGTTAGACGTTTTTAATATTGATGGACAAAGGAAGATGGGGTTAGCTCCAAATATCAGTGGGAAATTTATTAATAAATGGACTGGTGTTAAGGTTGGTGAAAATTCCAAATGCATTTGGACGAAGTCTCTCCAAAATACAGCTATTCTGCCTATCAGGCATGGTGAAGGAAGAATTGTTTTTAAGGAAAACGAAGAAAGTGATTCATATGACTCACTTCTCAAGAATGGACAAATAGCACTAACTTATGAAGAGGATGTTAATGGTTCGTATTCTCAAATTGCCGGAGTATGTGATCCGACAGGAGTAGTTTTTGGCTTAATGCCTCATCCTGAAGCTGATTTATTCAAAGCTACACACGCAGTAGATAATAAAAATCCTCTTGATAAGTCTTGGGGCTTCGGGATTTTCAAAAATGCTATAGATTATATTTCTCAAAATGAGGGGGTTTGGAAATGAGTGAATTAAAAAAAATTAAACGAGCTCTAGTTTCTGTAAGTGATAAAAGTGGACTTGAAAGGATAGCTCTAGGGCTTAAAAAACTTAATATAGAAATTATATCAAGCGGGGGTACCGGTAAATTTTTAAGAGAAAGAGGAATCACTTACACTCCTATTGATAAGGTCACTGGTAATCCTGAAGCTTTTGGTGGACGTATGAAAACACTTAGTTTTCAAATAGGTTCAGCCCTTTTATTTAGAAGAAATAACAGCAAAGATATTTTAGAAGCCAATGAACTTGGGATTGAACCCATAGATCTAGTCATTTGTAACTTATATCCTTTTGACCAAGTTGTTCAAAAGGGTGGTGAACTTGACGAATTAGTGGAAAATATAGACATAGGTGGTCCTACAATGATTCGTGCGGCCGCAAAAAACTTCGAATCAGTTTGTACCTGCACTAACCCTGGACAATATGACCTACTCCTCGAGTGCTTAGAGAACTCCTCCGGAAATACGGACCTTGCCTTACGAAAGAACTTCTCTATGGAAGCATTTCGTTGCACGGCCGCTTATGACGGATTGATAGCAAATGTTTTAGAAAAAGAATTTAATGCAGACAATAGAACCTTAACTTTAGCGGCTAAGAAATCAAATAGCCTTAGGTACGGGGAAAATCCACACCAAAGAGGCTGGGTCTATCAAGACCATACTGGTGAAGGCCTCGCTCACGCTAAACCAATACAAGGTAAGCCTATGAGTTATAATAACTTATTGGACGCGGATGCTGCTCTAAGGTGTACTAGCGATTTAAATTCACTTGTTACTAACTCTCAAAACTCTGTTGTAACTGTTGTGAAGCACCTTAATCCTTGTGGCGCAGCTTTGGCCAGTGACCCTCTTGATGCTCTAAAGCTGGCATGGGACGGTGACCCTATCAGCGCTTTTGGAAGTATTATTTGCTTTAACCGACCAGTTCAAAAAGATGTCGCCGAGTGGCTGAATAAAAAGTTTGTAGAAGTAATCATTGCGCCAGAGTTCTCCGTTGAAGCTCTTGATATTTTTGCGGGTAAAAAGAACTTAAGATTATTGAAATCCAATATGCTTTCTTCAGAGAGATCGGAAACCATGGTTAGATCTATTAGCGGGGGCTGGGTTGTTCAGAATGAAGATTTAGGAAAAGATATTGAATTTCAATCAATGTCTAAAAGAGAATTTCCAAAAGAAAATTTAAATTTAGCACAATTTGGTATATTTGTAGGTAAGCACTTAAGAAGTAATGCTATCGCTTTAGTTAAAGAAATGGATAGTGGTCTAGCTCTTATTGGGGCAGGTATGGGGAATCCAAACCGATTGATCAGTCTACATCAAGCAGCTGACAAGGCTAAAGAAAATGGACATGAGTCACTGGCTGACGCTGTTCTTATTTCTGATGCTTTTTTCCCTTTTAAAGATACAGTAGAAGCTGCTCACAATGCTGGAGTTCGAAATATTGTTCAACCAGGTGGTAGCATTAGAGACGAGGAAGTTATTGCTTGTGCTGACGACTTAGATATATCTCTTGCCTTTACGGGAAGAAGACATTTTAGACATTAATAGAGGTATTTATGGATTATAAAGAAGCTGGTGTTGATATTGAAAAAGGCGATGCTTTCGTTGAAAAGATTAAATCAAAAGTTTCTAGAACTTACGGCTCTCGTGTTTTAGAGGGAGTAGGTGGATTTGCTTGTTTATATAAAATGGAAGGTGAAAGGATTCTTGCGGCAGGAACAGATGGTGTTGGAACTAAGCTTATGTTAGCAAATCAATTGGGAATACATAATACGGTCGGGATAGATCTAGTGGCCATGTGTACAAACGATGTACTTTGTACGGGAGCAAAACCACTATTTTTTATGGATTATCTTGCTACGGGAAAACTTGAAGTTGATACAGCTACGTCAGTTTTAGATGGAATTATTGAGGGTTGTATGCAATCTAAAGCCGCCCTTATTGGCGGTGAAACAGCAGAGATGCCTGGCATGTATGATGACGGTGAATATGATTTAGCAGGATTTTGTGTAGGGGAGGTCAACCAGTCTGATTTACTCGGGGGAGATAAAATTAAATCAGGGCAAACTATCATAGGCCTGGCGTCGAGTGGACCACATAGTAATGGTTTTTCTTTAATTAGAAAGCTTCTAAAAGAAGAAGAAACAGATTTATTAAAACTAGCGCTTACTCCAACTAAGATTTATGAAGATTCTTTAAGACCATTGATTGATAATAAATTGGTTACTTCAGCGGCTCATATAACTGGTGGAGGTCTAACTAATATAGCTAGAAATAATAATAAGATGGATTATGATCTGGAATTTATTCCTAGTTTAGATGATGTATCACCCATATTTAGTGTTCTAGCTAAGAGGAGTGGTCTTGATAATCCTGAACTTTATAAAACTTTTAATATGGGTATAGGCCTTGTCTTTACGACAGATCAGCCAGAAAAAGTTCTTGAGCAGTTAGGAGAAGAGAAAGCATGGAAGTTAGGCACTGTAAAAGAAGGTAGCGGTAAAGTAAATGTTAAGGCCTTAGGCTTTAGCTATTAGATCTAGTTTTTATTTTGAGAGGAGTTTCGCAGTTAAAGCTCCTCTTTTTAGACTTGCAACTCATTGTATCTATTATTAATGAATTCCAATCCACTTCCTCGGGGTCTATTTTATTTTTCTTTAACACTGCAATAAGCTCTTTTTTATAAATAGCTAAAAATTTTATTTCATTATCTTTCAAAGTAACCAGGTACCTTTTTCCTTTTTTTCGTTTGTAGGAAAACTCTTTGACCTTATATGATGTAACCCCATCTTCAGATACAGGCTGAATTA
>JAIBDQ010000212.1 GCA_024686135.1 Halobacteriovorax sp.
CCCTGAAAGAAAAAAGCCTAAAAAGAAATCTGATAAAGACAAAGCCAGCAGTGAAGATAGTACGGCAGAAGCACCGGCTTCCACACCTTCTCCCAGTCAAGAAAACAATAAAGATGAAGTCTTTGACCGTATAAGCAGTATCGTTATTGAAGAGATCAACAAAGACCACCTTCTTTTAAGGGGTCGTAAATTTTTGCTCTTTAAAAATAAAAAAAGACTCGTAGAAGTTCAAGCATTAGTCCCAAGAAGGGAAATTACAGATGCAGATACAGTTAGTTCATCCGGAATTATTGAATCCACAGTTAATGTTATCAGGTGATATATGAAAATTTTAATTAGTTTACTATTATTCAGTTTTATTTCTCAAGCAGCCTCTGCAAAGCCAATCCGTTTAAAGGAATTAGTTGACGTAAAAGGAGTAAGAGAAAACCCCATAATCGGTTATGGATTAGTTATTGGACTCAATGGTACCGGAGATGGTGGCGGAGAAATTGTAGACAATTCTTTAAGGAAAATGTTTCAAAAACTAGGACTGAATCCACAGAATGAAATTTCCTCTAAAAACGTTGCTAGTGTAATCGTTACGGCAAAGCTTAAGCCTTTCGCTAGAATGGGTCAGAGAATAGATGTCAAAGTTTCAAGTATTGGCAATGCCAATTCACTAGCAGGCGGTACCCTCCTAGTTACACCATTAAAAGGTGGCGACGGAAAAGTTTACGCGATAGCAAGTGGATCAATTTCTGTTGGCGGTCTAACAAAAGGAAGTAAATTCCCTACAGCTGGTCTCGTTACCAATGGCGGTACAGTTGAAAAAGAGTTAGAACTAAATTTTGATAAGAAAAAAAGTCTTCGCTTAAGTCTAAAGAATCCTGACTTCACAACATCAGCTCGTATTGAAAAAGTTATTAACCAGGAGCTTGGTGGAAAATTCGCCAGCTCAAAAGACTCAACAACTGTTGATTTAATTATTCCTGCTCATTATCAAAGAAAAGTTGTACAGCTCTTGGCGATAGTAGAAAACTTCAGAGTTTATACAGATTCAATAGCTAAGATCATAATTAACGAAAGAACTGGGACCATCGTGGCCGGTGGGGACATTGTCCTAAAGCCAGTGGCCATTAGTCACGGAGACCTAACAATTGAGATCGGAGACGATGGCGGCGGAGAAAAAGATAAGCCAAATCGCTTCTATTTTGTTGATAAAAAGACTTCACTAAATGATTTAGTAAAGAGTTTAAACGCCTTTGGATCGACGCCAGAGGATTTAATTTCGATTTTTCAAGCACTTAAGCGAAACGGTGCTCTAATTGGAGAAATTGAGTTAATTTGATGGGAATAAAATTTACAGTTTTACTCTGAATGGATTTTTAGCCCCATTCAATGGTAAAATAGAACAATGCTAGTAGGTCGAGGAATGACCGACTAAATAACTCAGGATGAGAAATTGAGCATAAGTACAGTAAAAGAATCCATTCCAATGCCTGTAAACAATCAGGATAAAACCAAACATAGCACTCCCAAGCTAGTTGATGGTTACGAGTACATTCCTGATGCCTATAAGAAAGTTGCTACTGGTATGGAAAAGCAATTCGCCGAGTTCATGATCTCGCAGATGGAAAATTCCGTAGGCAAGACAGAGAACAATCAAGCTGCAAAATATTATAAATCACTAATGAATTCTGAAAGAGCAGATATGCTTGCGACAAAAGACCAAGGGATGGGACTTCAAAAAGTTATCCTTGATCAAATCTACCCGCAAAGGATGAGAAATGCCTTGGCCTATAAACAATTTCAAGCCCAGCAAGACTCAAGAATAATTAAAAGAAACGACGTGAAAATGGCTAATCCCAACGTCGAAGGCAAGGAGCCTAGCAATGAGTAATATGGATGTAACCAATCGTTCAAACTTTTTTCCTAATAGTGAGCAGGCAAAAACAACTCGCGCACAAAAAATGTCAATGAGACGTAATGACTACTCTCGCAGACAACAGCTAGACAAAATAAGTAAAAACGATGCAAAAGTTAAAATCCCTGATGCTGTAAGAGACTTCTCTAGAATAAAGAAAGCCGTTGATGCAGCTCCAGAAATCGACAACAGTGAAAAGATAGCAAGACTTAAGCAACAAATTAATAACGGAACTTACAAAGTTAATTATGAAGCAATAGCTGACAAGTTATTAGCTACTGAGTTCTAGGAGATCATATGGATAAGGAAATGAATCAACAAACTGATGCTCTTGAAATGATTTACTTCAGGGTAACTGATCTTTGGCAAAGACTATGTGAGAAACATACAACTCTTCTTAATTTAACTTTTGATGAGTATGCCCTCCTTCTTGAATCAGATCTTGAGAAGCTAGATACCAAAACAGCTGAGAAGGATACTATCAATACCGAGATAGCCGCACTAGAGCGTGTTAGAACTCAAATCATTGAAGAACTTAATCAGTTCTTAGCATCAAAGAACATGGACCCAATAGAGTCTGTATCAGAACTTATTATGGTGATGGATCTTTATGAGAAAAAGAATAACCAAAGGCACCTGTTTAGATTTAATAATCTTTTAATAGACGTTATTGAAAAAATTCAGGATCAAAATAAAAAGAATCAATTATTTATCAACAAAGCGCTGCTGTCGTTGAAACAAATAAGAGAAGAAGTTATGGGGAATAAAAACTACTCTACTTATAATAAGAGAGGAGCTTCTACTACCCATACGACGGACTAAGGGGAAAGATGCCTGATATTTTAAATATTGGTATTACAGGCCTACATACTAGTAAGAAGTCTCTTGAGACTACGTCGCACAATATCGCCAATGTTAATACTGAAGGCTACTCAAAGCAACGTATTCACCAGTCTACAAACAGCCCTATCTCTAAAGGTGGGCTCGTCCAGGGAACTGGTGTTAGAGTTGATAAGGTTGCAAGAGA
This sequence comes from Halobacteriovorax sp., assembly GCA_024686135.1. Classification (GTDB taxonomy): domain Bacteria; phylum Bdellovibrionota; class Bacteriovoracia; order Bacteriovoracales; family Bacteriovoracaceae. Next base: position 2,934 of record JAIBDQ010000212.1, read on the forward strand.
TCATGATAAGTTTGTTGAGAAAAGACTAAACTCCAATATTTCCTCTGAAGAGTTCTTTAAACATAGAACGGAACAACTTTCACAAGTAGAAAATATTTTTAATGAAATTGATCAGGATGGATTAAATAAAGTTTTAAATAAGTTTTTCAACTCTTTTAGAGAACTAAGTAATAATCCTGAGAATGAAACTGTTAGATCTGTTGTAAGAGATAACGCCGGTCTCGTTGTTAAAGACTTTCATAGGATCAAGGATAGCTTAGACGGCATCGTCGATGGCATTAATGGAAAAGTTAAGGCTGAAGTTGAAGAGATTAATGAAATCACAAAACGAATAGCCCTACTCAATAAAAAGATCGCCACCCTTGAAGTTGTAAAGAATGAAACTGGCGACCTTAGAGATCAAAGAGATAATCTAATTAGAGAACTTTCTAAGAGTTTTAAAATTCATACTTATCAAGATGAAAAAGGAAGGTATGTAGTTAGTGCCGTTAACGTTGGTACATTAGTAACGGGTGTAAATACATCCGAACTTGCCGCTGGACCAGTTAGTGCAGACTCTAGTAAGTCTGGAATGCCTGGAGCCATGGAAGTGTACTTTAAGGGCCGTCCAACCGGACCTATCACACACAAATTTAAAAGTGGAAGGGTCTCAAGCCTCATTCGAGTTAGAAACGAAGACATTAAAGATCTTTACGACAAAGTTGATTTAATTGCCCATGAGCTTGTCCAGACTGTTAACGCTGTCCATAGACGTGGTTATGTTAGTAGAAAAATTGAACTTGATGCCAACGGCAACCCCCCTCTTTCAGATGCGAAGGGACCTACAACGGGGCTAGACTTTTTTAAATCACTTAATAACGGCGTCAAAGGTGCCGCCGCCATGATCGATCTTTCTGACGATGTTAAAGGTGACCTAACTAATATCGCAACAGCACTTGCTCCCAATGCTCCTGGAGATAACAGAGTTGCTGTTGCAATTTCGAAAATTCAACATGAAAGAGTTCTAGGCGGCGGAGTTGCGACTCTAGAAGAATCTTACTTAAGTTCATTAGGGAATCTTGGCTTACAAACTAAAAAAGCAAACCTCGATCATGAACAATCAGAAGGCTTAAGGGCCTTAACGGAAAATATAAAACAAAGAGTTTCAGGTGTTTCCTTAGATGAGGAAGCAGCTAATATGGTTCGTTTTCAGCAAGTATATGAAGCCAATGCGAAAGTTATGCAGACAGCTGATGAAATGATGAAAACTGTTATGAATATTAAGAGATAGGTTATAAATGGTTAGAGTATCTGAAAATTCAGCTACAGCTTCACTTTCCTTTGCTTTAAATAAAGCGAAGAAAAAGATGGAAGACCTACAAATGAAAGGTACTAGCCTGAAGCGAATTACTAGGCCATCAGACGACCCTATCGGAAGTGTGGAATCCCTTAATATTTCATCTAACCAAAGTGATATCAAACAGTACAAAAGAAATATAGATTATTCTATGACACAACTTTCTGCTACGGATAAGGCTCTTGAGCAACTTGGTGATATTCTCTTGAAGGCGAAAGAAATCGCAATCGCCCAAGCGTCTGATTTTTACGGAGATGGAATTCGTAAAAATGTTGCCAATGAAGTAAACCAGCTAAGAAATCAGGCGTTGAGTATAGCCAATAAAAGAATTGGTCA
>JAIBDQ010000020.1 GCA_024686135.1 Halobacteriovorax sp.
AGACCAAAAAGAATTAAATACGCAATGATGTGGTAGTTTCGCGGTAAAGGAAGAGCAAACCTATTAATTAAGGTTTTTATTGATTCTTTTTTTCGATAGAGAAGAGGAAGAATTAAAAAATAAATGGCAACACCAATTCCAAGCCCTGTTCCAAAGATAATTCTATTTACTCGAAATCCTTTTTCACCAGGATTTGAAGCCCCGCCGCCAAAACGCAAATTATGAAAATTGAATTCACCTTGGGAGTTATGTTTTTTAAAGAATTCGGGAGTTTCAAATCCAATAATTCGTTGTCCCCAAGATATTTCTTCCCCTACTCCAAAAACAAAAACAAATCCCATGAGAATTAAGGAAAATATAAAGAGAGGCTTTTTAAAAGGTCCTAAGATGCTGGCTCGGTAAAAACAAAGAAATCCACTCATAAAAAGAGCAAGTACTGTTAAGTATTCAATAAAACCATCTTCAACAACATAAGTGCCTTCATAATATCTTAGGTCTGTTCTTGAATAATAAATTCCGAGTAAAACAAGTACAGTGACAAGTGCGAAAAAGATTCTTTCTAATATTTTGCGAGGTAGTGTATCTATGCTTTCTCTCCAAGATCATTAAATTTAGCAACTCTTCCAGTATGACGGCCTTCTTCAAAACGAGCCGAGAACCAAGCATCTGCAATAGCGGCAAGCTCATCATCTGAATTTATTCTAGCCCCTAAGCATAGCACATTAGCGTCATTATGCTGCCGAGATAACTCAGCCTCATTGGGGGTTCTGCATAAGGCTGCTCGAATTCCACTATAACGATTAGCGGCCATTGAGATACCTATTCCAGAGCCGCAAAGTAGGATCCCAAGTTTAGGCTCATCCTGAACCGCCTTAGCTAGCTTTGCTGCATAGTCTGGATAATCGCAGCGCTCAGGACTATCAGTTCCCAAATCGATGACTTCAAAATTATTTGAAAGATATTTCTTGAGTGCTTCTTTGCCTTCAAAGGCGGCGTGATCACAGGCCATATAGATTTCTTGCATGAGCTAATAATAGCAAAAAAAAAGGCCAGATTCTACTCTGGCCCCTTCGTATAACAGAATGTGTTATTTTCTTAGTATCTGTAATGATCTGGCTTATATGGTCCATCTGCTGGAACACCTAAGTACTCAGATTGCTCTGGAGTCAGTCTATCAATCTTAACACCGATCTTTTCGAGGTGAAGACGAGCAACTTTCTCATCAAGATGCTTAGGAAGCATATAAACTTTATTCTCGTACTGATCAGTTCTTTCCCATAATTCAAGCTGAGCAAGAACCTGGTTTGTAAATGAGTTACTCATTACAAATGAAGGGTGACCAGTTGCACATCCAAGATTCACAAGACGACCTTGAGCAAGAAGAATAATTCTCTTCCCGTTTTTAGTGTATTGATCAACTTGAGGCTTAATATTCATTTCGTCATAAGTCTTATGAAGATGGCTGATTTCAATCTCTGAATCAAAGTGACCGATGTTACATACAATCGCTCCGTCTTTCATTGAATCAAGATGACTTGCATTAATAACTGATGCACAACCAGTAGTTGTAACAAAGATATCTCCAAGCTTAGCTGCATCATCCATATGCATTACTTGATGACCTTCCATTGATGCTTGAAGAGCACAAATTGGATCGATTTCAGTAATGATAACTCGTCCCCCAAGACCAAGAAGTGATCCTGCAGAACCTTTACCAACATCACCATAACCAGCAACAACACATGTCTTACCAGCGATCATTGTATCTGTTGCACGCTTAATTCCGTCTACTAGAGACTCACGACAACCGTAAAGGTTATCAAACTTAGACTTGGTAACTGAATCATTGATATTAATTGCAGGAAGAGTAAGTGTTCCTTTTTTCATTCTTTCGTAAAGTCTATGTACACCAGTAGTTGTTTCTTCAGATAAACCTCTGATTCCCTCAACGAGTTCAGGGTGATCATCAAGAACCATATTTGTTAAATCTCCACCGTCATCAAGAATCATGTTTAGTTTCTGTCCATCAGGGAAAGTTAGTGTTTTTTCAATACACCAGTTGAATTCCTCTTCGTTCATTCCTTTCCAGGCATAAACAGGAATTCCCGCAGCAGCGATGGCCGCAGCAGCATGATCTTGAGTTGAGAAGATATTACATGAAGACCATGTAACGTCAGCTCCAAGCTCAACTAGAGTTTCAATAAGAACAGCTGTTTGAATTGTCATGTGAAGACAACCAGCAATTCTGGCACCTTTAAGTGGCTTAGATGCTCCAAATTCTTCTCTAAGGGACATAAGTCCTGGCATCTCAGATTCTGCGATTGTAATTTCTTTTCTACCCCAATCGGCAAGGGCAATGTCTGCAACTTTATAGTTTTGTTCGCTCACGGCTAATCTCCTGTAAAACGGCGTTCTTTAATGTTTTAAGTCGGCAGACTATAGCACCTAGGAAGCAGGCCCACAAGCATAGGGGCACTTAACCGAACTTAAACTAGGGTAAATTGCTAGAAAAGCTAGCAATTCTAGGCATTGCGTTATAATAAGTAGGCTATGGGTGATTATACTAAGCTTCAAAAGTCAGAAGCTCAGGAGATTTTAAAGCTTTACGGCAAAGGCGAAGTTACAAACTTTCGTGCTTTAAGCCTTGGGATTTCTAATTCAAATTATGATGTAAAGACTCCCGAAGGACGCTTCCTTCTCAAGGTTTCTAACGATAAAGACCATATTGATCTATCTAAAGAGCAAGAAATTTTACATCGTCTTGAGAGCGAAAAATTCCCCTACTCTCTAATTCCCTTCACGACTAAAAATAATAAACTAGTATACGAATTTAAAGATTTCTCCGGGGTTCTTTATCCATTTGTAGATGGTATCCCTCCAGGACCAAGTGATCAGACCTGCTTTGAAATTGGAAAAGCTCTGGCCACTCTACACAGAGTTAAAAACATTGAAGGTCTTAGACCCCATGAAGAAGTTGGATATGGGGAGAATGAAATTTTAAAGTTCGTTGACTCTCCTAATTGTCCCGATGATTTCAAAGAAGCTTTTCAAGATATTTTTCCCGATAATCTTGAAGATTATAATGAAAATACTTGGGAACAAGGCCTAATTCACGGAGACCTCTATTACGACAACACTCTCTTCGACAATAACCAACTCGCCTACCTTCTAGATTTTGAGCAGGCTGGAATTGGTCCTTATATTTTAGACATTGGTATTTCAATGTCGGGTACTTGTCTAGAGAAGGGGCGTGTTCTTCCAGAGCTTGTGGCTTCTTACTTAGATGGTTATGAAAGCATCCGTCCTCTCCAGGGCGGAGAAATTGAGCATTTAACTGATGCCATTTTAATCGGTTTATTTTCAATAGCACTATGGAGAATCAAAAGATTTAAATTAAAACAACTTAATCCAGAAATGGCAGATAGTTATAAGGAGCTTTTATACAAAGCTTACCTTTTCCATCACAGGATCAATAAAAAATGAATGAATATTTTGCAAGCTGCCCTAGAGGCATGGAAGAGCTTCTCCTAGAAGAAATTAAACCTTTCGTTCAGGAGTCTTCAATTGGAAAAGGCGGTGTACTCTTCAAGGCAGATTGGCGCTCTACTCTGGTTCTTCTCATTACCACAAGACTCGCAAGTAGAGTTTTCTTGAAGCTCCACGAATTTAAATTTAAGAGCGAAAAAGATATACCTAAACATGTTGAAAGTTATGACTGGCAAGATTTTATCGATATTAGGGACACCCTTAAAATCCAAACGATTTTAGATCGAGATGGAAAGAAGATTTATAAAAACTCTGTTTATATGAGTCAGCTGGTTAAAGATGGAATCTGTGACAAGATTAAATCCATAAGAGGAACTCGTCCTTCTGTTGAGCTAGAGAATCCCACACATAGTTTTAACTTTCGAGTAGAAGGTGAATACCAGTGCTTTAAAGGAATTGTATCAGTTGATCTTTGCGGTGAGGCTCTTTCAAATCGTGGTTATAGACCTCCCGGTCATAAGGCCCCCCTTAGAGAAAACTTAGCTGCTGCACTTTTAATGGCCAGTGACTGGAACCCAAAAGAAGATGTTTTGATTGATGGTATGTGCGGCTCAGGAACAATCCTAGCCGAGGCCGCATTAATCATGGGTGAAATTAGTCCTGCTTACTTAAGATGCGGAAAAAGAATTTCTTTTAGTTTCGAGAACCACCCTTGGTTCAAGAAAGATGAGGCTCTAAAAAAGTGGTGGGATGAACTTAAAACAAAAGCTTATGCGGAAGGCAAAAGAAAGATTGGTGAATTTCCTGAAAATAGAATTTACGGATTTGATAATCATAAAACTGCCATGCATGTTTCCCGCGAGACCTTAAAGATACTCGGACTAAAAAGAGAGCACGTCCCTCTTGATCTTGAAGATGTAACGGAACTTGTTCCACCGGTTGATAAGGGTGTTTTTATTTGCAATCCTCCTTACGGTGAAAGGCTTGGTGATATAGATGAGCTCGCAGACCTCTATTATAAGATCGGTGAGAATCTTAAGAATAATTTTAAAGGGTTTAGAGGTTATGTCTTTACCGGAAACCCTGAGCTAAGAAAGAAGATTGCTCTTCAAACATCAGCTAGGGTTCCTTTTTGGAACGGTAAAATTGAGTGTCGCCTACTTCGCTACGAACTGCACTAACCACTAAAACTCTCAGCTAGCTTCATGGCCAGCTGAGGGTTCGAATACTTCATAAGAGCAGTTTTATTAACAACCTTGGCATAGTGCTTATCTGACTTACTAAAGAAGTATTGGGATACATCTGTATCTTTTAAGAAGATCGTATGTCCCTTCCCTCCAAACTTTCTAATGATAAAGTTACTATCAAGAAAACAAATCTCTCGAATCATAAAGTTTCTAGCGATATAAATAAGAATACAATGATCAGAAAGATCCACCAGAGACTTCCTCATCTTAACACCTTTAGGTGATGAGGTATCCGCCCAGTGAACTTTCACTTCAATTCTCTTATCTTCCAAGTAAAAATCAAAACCTCTTTGAGAGGCAGACTTTCTTTGCTCTAACCCAAAAATGGCCTTTGCATACCATTCCCCTAGTTGAACAGGTAAGTTCTTACCATTCATTAGGATTTGTTCGGCCTTTAAGGTTTGGTAACACTTATTTACCAATTCGATAGAATCGAAAATTTCCTTATTATTAGGAAGATGAAGAATTGAGATTTTCTTGGAGAAAGTTCTCGTCAACTTACGACTGAATTGAGCCTCAAACCACTTGGGAAAGTGCTCATATTCAAACAATTCGTAAGTATCGTGAACTAGGCCAAGTTTAAGCAGATCTCTTGGTGTAGAGATCCCCTCAATCTTTTTGACAAGGTACTTTAATGGAGCAAACTCGTTTGGACTTTCGCCCATCCCATCGATTTCATCTTTATCGTAATCCGTGCTTCCGTGAGTCTCCTGGTTAAAGTCCTTTATCTCGCGATTAAGAACTTCGAGGTTCATGTAATTTCCAAATTTTAAGTTTAAATAATAATCTTGTTTATCTTAACACTAGAAGAACTAAACCTGAAAGCTGGATATATCTTCGCCAAACTCCAGAATAGAGGATGGAATACCCGCGTGTTTAGTTAAACAATGTTTGCAAAAGACTTTAAAATCAGCCACTTTGCTTTGATAGAATGCAAGTTCATCCCCCTCGGAACTTCCAAGTTTTTGATGCGCCAAATTGGCCGCCTCCAGCAAACGCCAAGCAACAATTAAATGACCACTGTAGTTAAGAAAGTCAGTAGCGGATTCTAGCACTTTATCTGTTTCTTTTTTTGCAGCCATCTTTCCAAATTCTTCAAGCATGGCGGCACCGTTTTTTAGATATCCTGTAAGATATTTAATTTCATCACTGAATATGGTTGGGTCAGCATCACTAATCGTTTTAGTAACTTTACCAACAACTCTCTTAAAAGTTTCACCCTGCTCTTTTAAGTTTTTTCTCATAACAAAGTCGATGGCCTGAATACCATTTGTCCCTTCATAGATAGTCCCGATTTTACAATCTCTAGCGAATTGCTCGATTCCATATTCACTACAAAATCCATAGCCTCCGTGAACCTGAATTCCCTCCACGGAAACATTAAATGCTTCATCCGTACAAAAGGCCTTGCATATAGGAATTAAGAAGGCGATTTCTTTGGCGGCTTCTTCATCTCCATTTTCTTCGGCATCAAAAAGATCTCCTGTATAAAGACAAAGTGATCGCATCCCTCTAGCGTAGGCACGCATTCTAAGAAGCATTCTCTTCACGTCTGGAAGATTAACAATTTCCGTACCAAACTGACTTCTCTCTTTAGCGTATTGTTCAGTAAGCATGGTTACTAAATTAGCCTGTCCATCACCCTGTAGGGCCACAAGAAGCCTTGCCTCATTCATCATGATAAACATATTGGCCATGCCTTCAAACTCTTTGCCAATAAGCTCCCCCTTACAGTCGCCATTACCACCGAAGGTCATCTCACAAGTGGCACTTCCGTGGATCCCCATCTTCTCTTCAATTTTTGTACAAACAACATTATTTGAAGATTGATCATCATTAAGTTTGGAAACGATAAAAAGTGAAAGCCCTTTTGTTCCTTCTGGTGCACCTGGTGTTTTAGCAAGGACAAGGTGAATGATATTTTCATAAAGATCGTTGTCCCCTGAAGAGATAAATATTTTTACGCCTTTAATATTATAAGTTCCATCATCATTAGGAGTTGCAGTTGTTGTACTTGCCCCAACATCTGACCCAGCACCAGATTCAGTGAGGCACATGGTTCCACCCCAGCGTCCTTCCATAATGGGTGCGATATACTTTGCTTTTTGCTCATCACTTCCAACCTTATGAATAACATTTAAGGCCCCAGCCGTTAGACCTGGGTACATGGAGTAGGCCACATTTGCACCGATAGAAATTGATTTACAGGCAAAAGTAATGGCCGAAGGAACAGGCATTCCGCCAATATCTTCAGGGTAACCAAGAGCGAACCATCCATTTTCATAAAAGGCCTGATTGGCCGATTGAAATTCTTGAGGTACAGTAACCGCCCCATCTTTAAGAGTTACGCCTTTTTCATCTCCGGCCACTCTCGATGGATAAAGTTCTTTTCCCGTAAAGTAATCAAATTGGTTCACAATTTCTTTTAAATCTTGCTCGCCGTAATCAGCAGAGCGATCTTGAACTTTTAAAATCTCAAATAGATTGAACTCTATATCTCTTAAATCAGTTTTATATTGAGCCATACGGATCTCCTCAGGTATTCAGCGATAGACCCTTTAATTATAACTTAGAATGAGAATGGTGCTAGTTGAGATGTGTCAGGCAAGAAATAAAAAAGCCAGTTAAAAAAACTGGCTTTTTTAGGTCGTTATTTACTTCTATGGGATTAGAATCCTGTAGAAGCTCCTTTATAAAATGTAACGTCTCCGTTTGGTGATTCAATCCAAACTGGGTTTGCACAAGTAGTTTGGTTAAAGTCTAGAGTGATAACGTCTCCGTCACTTTCTCTTACTTTATAAATATTGTTACCAAGCTGCATGATGGCTCCACCAGAGCTATTCACTTCACTTACAAGTCTGCTAACAATTTCAGCTACGCTATTTCCATAACTGTTCCCTGAACAAGCTCCATTTAAGTTTGCAAAAACAGTGAAATCACGAGTCTTATCATACTCACGTGAAGTTGTATCAAAGATCCACCAACTGCTTTCTTCAATTGAGAAAGATCCCTCTTCAAAATGAAGATTTAATGGCTGGCTTAATGTTTGAAATCCACCGTACTGATTGCTGCTTAATCTACTAAGTACAGATCCTGCACCAGATGAATAAGCATTACTTCCATTGTATGTGTTGTCATAGCAATTTCCGTAAGCATCACAGAATTGGTTTGCGACGGCATTTTCAGGCGTCTTGTTTTTCTTTTTTCCACATGCACTAAAACCAATTAAAGTTAGTACCAGTAGAAGGTGTGCTATTTTTTTCATTTCTTTCCTCCTGTCCATAGACTCATGTCTAAAGAATTTATTAGTTAAAATTTAAGTTCACACAAATATGCATTTATAATTGCAACGACGGTGCCAATATTTAGAAGCGGATTACGGGTACTTAGAAAGTAGCTTTTCAACAACTTAGGAACATGTGTCTAAACTCTATACAATATAAGAGACTAAAAAGAGCAAAACACATCTTTGTAATTACAGCAAGTTAGAGACTTTTTAGATAAGTTTCTAGACGGTCACAGCCCTCTTTTAGGCGAGAACAATAGGTATTGATAAAGCTTTCGTCTAAAGATTTGCCACTTTGAAAGGCCTGTAAAGCCGCCTCACCATCGTAATCCACAGTGGCCACTCGTACGCCAAGGTAGCTTTCATCAAGATAAAAATCACTGCCAGGAAGTACAGCAATAAGAAGTTTGTCGAACAACTCCTGAGACAACTCTGCACACTCAATGATTCCTTTTGCCTTAAATTTATCTTTAAAATTTTCAAAGTCAGGAAAAAGGTAAAAGGCACCTTCTGGTTTTGGGCAATTCAACCCCATGGAGGTAAACCTTTTATGGAGGTATTCCCCAGCGAGATTATGAATCTCGGAACATTGCTTGATATGATTTAAAAGATCATCATTAACTGTATAGGCTGCAAGGGCCGCGTATTGAATAGGGGCTGAGACAGCACTAAAAGTTTCACTGATCATTGAACAAAGAGCCTTTGTAAATTCAGAGAAATTTTTTGGTGCGGACAAAATACCCAGCCTATAGCCACCAGCTCCATGGGACTTAGAAAGCCCCGTGGTAATAATAGTTCCCTCTGGGTAATGGTTGTGAAAACCCACATAAGGCTTACTGGCAAAATTAACAAGACTATAAATCTCATCACTGATCACAATGACATTTTGTTTTTTACAAACTTTAGCAAGAGCTTCTATTTCTTCTGAACTATAAAGTGCTCCAGTAGGATTGGCAGGATTATTTAAGATGAGATTTTTCTGCTCTCCTGGAAACTTCAAACAAGCTGCCTCAAGTTCCTCTGGAGTCATTTTATAAAAATTGCCTCGCTTCGTAATAATCGGTTCAATAATCTTGCCGCGAATATTCACCTGAGGTCCATAACTAACCCAGCTAGGAGCAGGAACTAAAACCGGTCCCTCTAAACAATACAGGGCCTGAAAGATCATTTCTTTAGAGCCCGGTCCAACCAAGACACCATCTAAATGTAGGTCATAATCAAAGAGGCTCTTATGCCAATTCACCACTGCCTTACAAAGTTCTGGTAAACCTCTTGTTGGTAAATAATCCTTCTGGTGAGAATTGTCCCTAAGTGCTTTTTGGATGCTTTCATGAACGGGAAATGGGCTCTGTCCAAATCCAAAGTGAATCACATCCTTCCCCGCCGCCCGCGCGGCCTTTGCCTGCAGATTGATCGCCAAAGTGGCAGATTCCTTAAGGCCAGTGATATTGGGGTTAAGTTGTGGTTTAAAGCTCATAGGCAATATGATAATTAATGGTTATACAAAAAGCTAATCTACATTGAGCCTCGGAGCCTGACGCCATGTCCAAAAAGTTAAAAGCCATTAGCGATAAAGTTCTTTTAGTCATTCTAGATGGTTTTGGGATCAATCAAAACTCAACTAAGAATGCCATTAAGGACGCAAGCACTCCAAATATTGATGGCCTGTTTTCAAATTATCCTTTTACGACCATAGAGGCCGGCGGGGTTAAGGTTGGTCTTCCTAAGGGAGTCTGTGGAAATTCTGAGGTTGGTCATATGAACCTCGGTGCAGGGAGACCAGTAAGACAAGACTTAGTTCGAATCAATGAATCAATTGAAAATGGAAGTTTTGAAAACTTAGAACTTTTAAAGACACTTAAAGAAACCGCTTCAAAAAAAACTAAAAGAATTCATCTCTTAGGTCTTCTTTCAGACGGAGGTGTTCATTCACATATCGATCATTTTAAAAGTGTTATTGCGGCTCTTTCTAAAGATAACGATTTAGAAATCTTCTTTCATGCTTTTATGGATGGAAGAGATACTCAAAAAAGTATCGGTCATACTTATATCGACGAATTAAATAAAACACCGGGTTTTAACTTCGCCTCCATGCAGGGAAGATCCATTGGTATGGACCGAGATAGACGATGGGAAAAGATTAAGAGCGCAATCGATTGCTTTGAAGGAAGAGGTCAGATCACAAATTTAAGCCCTGCTGAATATATTCAAGAACAATATAAAAAAGAGAAGTTTGATGAATTTATAGAACCTGCTCTCTTTAATAAAGACTGGGCCATTCAAAGTGATGATTGTCTTTTCTTTATGAATTTTAGACCTGATAGAGCAAGCCAACTCTCCCTTGCCTACACTGATCCAAACTTCGATGAGTTTAATAGAGAAGTGAATCCTGGATATTTTCTTTGTATGACACCTTATATCCCAGATGAGGTGGAGCTTCCTATTCTCTTTGATAAAGAAAAAATCAAAGGCACCTTAGGTGAATACTTTAGCAAGAAAAATATTAAGCAATTTAAAATAGCAGAAACTGAAAAGTACGCCCATGTCACTTTCTTTTTTAATGGTGGAGAAAAGAAGCCTTTTGAAAATGAAGAGCATTTTCTTATTCCTTCTCCTAAGGAAGTTGAAACTTATGATCTTAAACCGGAGATGTCTGCCCCAGAAGTGACAAAAGAACTTATCTCTAGAATAAACAAAGGCGAACACCAGTTTTATCTGGTTAACTTTGCTAATTCAGATATGGTTGGACATACAGGAAATTACGAAGCTGCGATAAAGGCCATCGAAACTTTAGATCAATCTGTCGGCGAACTAATGAAAGCCTGTGAGCAAAATGGTGTTTGCATGTTACTTTGCGCCGACCATGGAAATAGTGATCAAATGGTTTATGAAGATGGCTCTCCCCATACAAGTCATACTGGAGCGCCTGTTCCTTTCAGTGTTTTTCATAGTGACCTAAATGGGGCAACTCTTGAAGGATACGATGATAAGGCCCTAATGGACGTAGCACCAACGATACTGCATGCCATGGGAATAGAGTTCCCTAATGAATTTACTGGAAAAACAATTTTTGAATAAGAGGAAAATATGCCTGAAGCAAAAAAAGAAATTAAATCTATTGCAGTTCTAACAAGTGGTGGAGACTCCCCTGGAATGAACTGTGCCATTCGCTCTGTAGTTAGAACCGCGATTTCAGAAGGTTTAGACGTATATGGGATAAAGCGTGGTTATTCAGGACTACTTGAAGGCGCTATTGAAAAGATGGATGCTTCCTCAGTTGGGAATATCATGCAAAGAGGCGGAACAATGCTTCAAACTTCTCGCTGTAAAGAGTTTCATGAAGCAGAGACAAGAAAAGAAGCTGCTAATATCCTTCGAAGAAAAGCAATTGATGCTCTTGTAGTTATAGGCGGAAATGGCTCTTACCAAGGGGCCGCTCTTTTAAATGAAGAGCATGGAATTCCTGTTGTTGGTATTCCTGGGACAATTGATAATGATATTTCTGGTACAGATTATACTGTTGGGTTTGATACGGCAGTTCAGACTGCAGTTGAGGCCGTAGATAAGATTCGCGATACGGCCCACTCTCACGCTAGAACATTTATCGTTGAAGTTATGGGAAGGAAATCTCCGGCCATCGCCCTTCATGTAGGAGTTTGTACAGGAGCAGAAAATGTAGTTTTTCCAAGCAAAGATGTTGATTACGATGAAATTATTTCAGATATTAAAAGAGGCGCAAAAAGGGGTAAGAATTCTTCTATAGTTGTCGTAGCCGAAGGAGAAGTTCCTGGTCTTGCCTATAATATACAAGAAAACCTTTATCAAAAGCATAAACTTAAGTCTCATGTATGTATCTTAGGTCATATCCAAAGAGGTGGACGCCCTTCACCTATCGATCGTTTTCTTTCAAGCCGAATGGGTTTTGAAGCAGTCAAAGGATTAGTCGAAGGAAACTACCCAAGTGCTACGGCCTACAGAAAAGGTGAAGTTGAACTGGTTCCACTTAAAGAGTGTTTAGGAAAGAAAACGGAGCATATGCCTCAGGCCTACCAACTTGTTAAGACACTTTCAATTTAGACATCTTATAATCAAGAGAGTTCACTCCCGCGCTTTTAAAAAGTTCCTCTAGTGGTATTAAATAACTCTCCACAGGAATACTAACAAAGCTAGGAGCTATTATTTTGTTCTCCCCGACGAGATTTATATTTTCGAGCTCGGGACAAAGAACTGTTCCATTGACTTGAACTTTTCCCATGGCCACACAGTCCTCTAAAGACTCAAGCTCTAACACACCTGACAAAGTCCAAAATAATATCAAAAGGGGTAGCTCTAGCCACCTACAGTCATCTGCTCCTTTTTCTTTTTTAAGGATTGGCGGTAAATCTATGCATAGGACATATCTTTTTAAAGGAATCTTTATTCCGAACTGTCTCGATAAGAATATAAGTTTCTCTTTAATAGAGCGCCCTAGTGTTCCAAGCCCAACTATCTCAAGCCCAGGAAGACCTTTTGAACAATAACCATAAACTTCTAACCCCTCTAGTTTCTGATTAGCTGGATACAAGGCCGTCAATCGAAATACGCCGCTATACATAGAATTACCTCCGAGCCCAGAAGTTCAATTCTAAGTAGAGAGATACGAATCTAACTATTAGTTTTAAGGACTTTAAATAAAGTGATAATTATTTTTTGATAGGGTCTTTCAAATTCTGAAGACCATCTAAATCGGTGTCTTTCACAGCGAAAAAACAGTTAAGAGCTCGGCCTTTTAAAAACTTAACAAGAGTTGAACGAAAGACTTCATGGCGAATTGCAAATATTTTTCCTACTTTCTCACAACCTTCTTTTGGTTTCTTACAAAGTGGTAAATCTCTTTTATCACAGGCAATTTTAACAATAACATTGGTACCACGCTCACAAATAACTTGATTAGCAGTACCCTCAATATATCCACGAGTCAGAGTCTTATCATTTGGAAACTTTTTTTCACAAAAAGAAGTTACTTTTTCATAAGTTCCCATGCAATCAAGATGGCTTCTGTCTTTCTTGTCGACCATTAATAAGTCAGTATGACCTAACGCCTGGCAAGCCTCTTTAATTGAATAGATTTCAATTTTCTTCATGGTCACAGTATGGTCGATAACTTTCGACCACGCTGAACCAACGATAAAAAATAAGAGAAGAAATTTCATTAAGCAGGAAATAACCCACGAAGTCTCATGGCCTTACTTAATCTTTCAAGGGCACAAACCATAGCAGCCTTTTTCATATCCACTTTATAATGGTGGTGAGCTGCGTACACTCTTTCAAAAGCATCCTCTAGAATATCATGTAGAGTTTTATTGATTCTGTCTAAATCCCAAAAGAAGTTCTGAAGACCTTGAACCCACTCAAAATAAGAAACAATCACACCACCAGCATTACAGAGAATATCTGGAATGATGAATGCACCCTGATCAGTTAAATATTCGATAGCATCTTTTGTCAGTGGACCGTTCGCACCTTCAGCGATAATTTTTGCTTTTACAGTATGACAGTTTTCTTTTGTAACAACACCATCAATGGCCGCTGGAATTAAGATATCCACGTCTAAGGCGAGAAGTTCATCATTCGTAATGATTTTGTGATTACCTTCCATATCTTTTAGGTAATTTCTATTTTTTACCCAATCAGTACACTTTTCAATATCGAGACCTTCTGGATCATATATGGCTCCAGAAACATCACTGATTGAAACTATTTTTGCTCCCTGCTCAGACAAATCTTCTGCTGCAGGACCACCCACTTTACCAAAACCATGAATCGCCACTGTTGATCCATTTATTTCTTGTCCTAGTTTTTTACAGGCGAAGTTCACACAGTAAGCAACACCTTTACCAGTTGCTTCTGCTCTACCAAGAGAACCACCAATACCAATTGGTTTACCAGTAACGACACCTGGGACCGTATAACCTTTTATCTGAGAATATGTATCCATAAACCAGGCCATAGTCTGTCCGTCAGTTCCAATGTCTGGAGCTGGAATATCAATATTTGGACCAATAATCATATTAATTTCTGTAGCGTATCTTCTTGTTAGGGCCTGAAGTTCTTGTCTTGATAGCTCGTTAGGATCAACCTGGATTCCACCTTTAGCACCCCCAAGAGGGAGACCAACTAGGGCACACTTAAAAGTCATTAGCATAGCAAGAGCTGCAGTTTCAGAAAGATCAACTTTAGGATGATAGCGAATACCACCTTTACCAGGACCAATAGTCATGTTGTGCTGAACTCTATAGCCCATAAAAGTTTTTACAGTTCCATCGTCCAATCGAATTGGAACAGCAACTTGCAAAGCTCTTTTTGGGTATTTTAATCGATCAAGAATATTTGGATCTAAATCCATAGTTGAAGCAGCTACTTCAAGCTGCTCGAATGCGTCCTTAAAGAGTGGACTTTCAAATAGACTCATTGAATCTTCCTTTCATACTTCTAATTATAAATTAAAAGCAATCTAGCGCGGTTTGGCGAAAAATCCAATACTCTATTTCTTAAAAAGAAGTGTTAAACATCACTTCCATTCTCTGATTAGACTCGCCGCCCAAAATCATTTCTTTTTCGGACTGCGTAGAAGAGACTCTACCGATGAGTTTTTTATAGATTGGACGCTGTAAACTGGCCGTCCAGTTTTCTTGTGAGATTTCATAGTCTATTTGGGCCTGAAGGTTAAAGTCTTCAAAGTTTTTAATAACATTAACTTTAAGGTTATCATCATTGGCCTGATAATTTGCGTTAGCCTCAACTCCAACTTCTTTAAATTCCTTTCTGGCGTCCATATGAACTTCACCCTTAAGGTTAGTCGTTGCTTTGTATTCTACATACGGATTTCTAACTTCCATGATGGCCTTTCCCTGGAGGACACGGGCCTTGAACTTAAGTTTAATATTCTCAGAAACGTTTGCCTCAGCATTAGGCTTAAGAGCTTTTTGAGCCTGACCAACTGTATGAAGAGCTGATCCTTCTTCTGCCTTTTTCACTTCTCCAGATAAACGTTTATCTGCATATTTTAAGATCATTCTTTGAAGATAAGCTTTCTTAGTATCAACGCTATCTACGTCATAAACACCTGTACTCTCTAAGTTCCAAGTTCTGGCGTACTCCTGAGTTTCTTGCCACTCAGCTAGATCTTTCTTAATTCCAACTAAAACCCCTGCATCATCTTCTACTAGAATTTGCTGAGTCCAAGATTTATTTTCAATAGGAAGAGGCTCTACCTGATCGTCTGGTACAAAGTTAGAAGGTCCACGGCCACGAACTTTATAAGATGGATTAAGCATCTTAAGCATAACAAGATTTTCAATATTATCTTGAGGCTCAGACCCACAAAGAGCTAAGTTACTGAAAAGAAAGGACAGCAAAAGGACAGACAGGTGTCCAAAGTTTAAACAGTGAATGGGACTTACTTTCTTTTTTACAAACATGCTAACCCTTTGATTTTATGGTTCTAACTGCTCTTTCCCCATTTAAAAGTGCAATTGGCGTACCATAACAAAATTGTAGCAAAACAAACGCAGTAACGCGCCTAGTTGCAATTATTTACAACCCTTGATATTCGTAAGTTCTTAAAAGTACGTAATTAGAGATCTACGATCTCTTTTGTCTCTTCTAAAAGTTGCTCCATCAGCTTTCTTGTCTTTTTATCCATAGGTAAGTCCTTAGACTTTGCCTCCATGGCCTTTAAGAAAGCATTGGCCGATAGCCCTCTTGGAAGTGCAGGCGCTTTTTTGGTCTGCTTTCTTCCGGCCTGGACAATTCCTCCGGCCTTAAGAACTTTTTTCAGCTGTGACCGCTTTGTCATCTCACCCTTAATAATTTGGCCTTCAATATCTTTTCGAAGCTTTCCTTTTTTAAGAGCGTCCCACTCAAGCAGAACATACTTTTCGATATTATAAGATTTTGCCGCTTCCCTAATTTTCTTAGGGAGCTTAGCAATAAGCAGTGAGCGGTGAACTTCAGATTTTGAAATCCCAAGTGCCGCTGTGATTTTTCTTTCGCTGGCCTTTGTGGCTTTTTGATAATTAAGAATACCATCCGCTTTATCAATAAAATGCAGAGCCTCTCTTGATGAGTTTTCGGAAAATTGAATCGCCATCAATTCTTCTTCCGACTTTCCTTCAAGAACAAAACAAGGGCAAACTTCCATGTCTATGGAGCTCATGGCCCTAAATCTTCTCTCACCACAAATTAATGTATACTTTCCACCTTTTAGATGAAGAACGAGTGGTTGAATCAGTCCATTAGCTTCAATATTTTTAGCTAATTCTCTAATCGAAGAATCATTAAACTTAGTACGAACCTGTTCTCTTACTATGACTTCTTTAAGTTTAACTTCTGAAAGGACTGCTCCTTTTAAAAGTTTATCATCTGCGATTTTAAAGAGATCTCTATCTAACTTATCTGAGTGATCGATTGTCTTTCTTTTTCTCTTCGATACTCTCGGTGCAAAGTTCTTTGCCATATATATTCCTATTCTTAAAGATTAAGTGATTTCCAAAGCCTTTTATAATCATCAGCGCCTTTTGTTTTCTTGCCCATCATAAAAACTGGTTTCTTAGTAGAAATCGATTCTTGCATTTGAACAAGGTTTCTAATTGGCGGAGTGATACTAAATGACTGAGAAAGTTCTTCGAGTCTTTGTTTTTCAATCTTTCTTCTGGCGTTAACCATGGAAGGAATAATATTGAACTTTAACTTCGGGTTTTCAGTTTCTTTAATAATCTCAAATGTATCCATCAACTCTTCAAGACCATCAATTGAATAATCTTGTGCTTGAGTAGGAATCAAAATTCGATTACTTGCCACCAAAGACATAATGAGTTCGTCACCTAACATCGGAGGAGTATCGATAACGACATAATCATAATTTTCAGCAATAGCTTCTAATCTGATTTTAAGAAGTCTTTCCTTTCTTCCCGCACCTTTTCTAATTTCTGCTTCTGAAAGAATCATCAACTTAGAAAGATTTGCGAGATGCCTACTTGCAGGTATCAGGCTGATGTTGTCGTGAAATTCATCACCACCATCAATAGGAACTACGACTTCCTCTGCTTCTATATCTCCAATGAGCCACTCTGGTATCAGAGTTCTTTGAATCTGAACGCCAAAGGTTGAACTTAAATTTGCCTGTGAATCTAAATCGATAACAAGAACTTTGTTTCCCTTGTGAGCAAGATGACATACGAGCTGGTAGCACTGCATTGTTTTACCGACTCCACCCTTATTATTCGCGACTGTTATTACTTCCATAAATTCACTCCTTCGAATTTGGAAAATAGCTAAACTATTAAAATTTTAGAAAGTCTGTTACACATCGTCAAAGAATCTTACTCTTAAAATGCAGTGCATAAGACACGGCACAAAAGTTCAAGCAAAAAAAAATATGCTACAAAGAAGCTCAACTTTTCAAAACCCCCACTACGAGGTGAGTTCAATGATTAATGAAATTGATTCGAAAGAATTAAAAGAAAAATTAGATAAAGGCGAAAATATTATTTTGATCGATTGTCGCGAGCAAGAAGAGTGGGATGACGGTCATATTGCCGCCGCCAAGCTTATTCCTCTAAGCGAATTTGAACAAAGATATGCTGAAGTTGGTCCGACAGATGCACAAATAATTGTTCAATGTAGAAGCGGAAAAAGAAGTTTAAATGCCTGCATGATTTTACAAAATAATGGTTACGAAAATTTAACTAACTTAGCCGGTGGAATTTTAGGTTGGGCAGAACACGGATACGAAGTAGTTTAAAATAATGTTAAATCTTTTTACTGAAGAACATTCAAATAAAACTCCGATTCCTCTAAGTGACGTTAGTGATGAACAAGTTATTAACGAACTTAAAGCGCTTAAAGAAGAATTAATTCCAAAACATTTAGTTCTCGGTCACCATTACCAAAGTAATGAAGTGATTCAATTTGCTGATGAGACTGGTGATAGTTTAGCTCTCGCTAAAAAAGCAGCTAATGTTGATAAGCCCTTTATTACCTTTTGCGGGGTTCACTTTATGGCCGAAACAGCTGATATGTTAACTGGTGATGATCAGCAAGTAATCCTTCCTGACCTCAATGCAGGTTGCTCCATGGCAGACATGGCAAACAACGAACAGGTTGAGAAAGCCTGGAAGTTCTTTGCTGATAGTACGAGTAAAAAAATCACACCCATTACGTATATAAACTGCACTGCTGAACTAAAAGCTTTTGTTGGAAGTAATGGCGGAGCTATTTGTACTTCTAGTAATGCAAAGAAAATAATTGAATGGGCCTTTAAACAAGGACAGAAGTTACTCTTCTTTCCTGACCAACATCTTGGTCGCAATACCTGTTTTGATATGGGAGTTCCTCTAGATGAAATGGTTGTTTATAACCCTAATATGTTAAATGGCGGGCTAACTCCAGAACAAGTCGATAAGGCCAAAGTTATTCTTTGGTACGGCTACTGCAGTGTTCATCAAGGATTCACTAAAGCTCAAGTAGATCAGTTAAAAACTGATAGGCCTGATGTTCAGGTGATTGTTCATCCAGAATGTAGCTTTGATGTGGTTCAGGCCTCCCATGACAATGGATCGACTAGTTATATTATCGACAAGATTCAAGCCGCTCCGGCCGGGAGTAAGTTTGCCGTCGGTACCGAGATTAATCTCGTAAACCGCTTAGCCGACCGTTATAAGGACAAAGAAATTTTTTCTCTTTCTCCTTACCAATGTTTATGCACAACCATGTACCGAGTAAGGCCAAGATGGCTTCTTGCTTCGCTACTAGCTATTAAAGAAGAAAAACCCATTAACGTTATTAAAGTTTCAAAAGAGATTCGAGAGCCCTCTTTAATTGCCTTAGAGAGAATGCTTTCCATTTCTTAAACTGAGAGAGAACTTATATGATTTATGCCGACTACAATGGATCAGCCCCAATCTGTGGTGATGTAAAAGAGTATCTGATAAATAGACTTGAGAAAGGACCTTACTCAAATCCAAATGCTATTCACCATCTTGGTCAAAAAGTTCTTATGGGAATGGAGAACGCTAGGTTTACTTGCTCAAAGATTTTAGGCTGCAAGCCAGGTCAAATTCTTTTTAACTCTGGTTCTACGGAAGGTATTTCTCATATTTTTTACTCACTTCTTTGCGGAAAGCTTGAAGAGGGAAAAAACGTTATCATTACCAGTGGAATTGAACATTCTGCAGTTGTTAAGACAGCAAAGTATTACGAAGAAAAAGGATTTACTTTAAAGGTATGCCCTACCCTTCCAAATGGCGTAGTTAATATGGAGGCACTAGAAGTTTATCTAAATGAAACTCCAGGAAATGTCGCTCTTGTTTCCATTATGGCTGCTAATAATGAAACTGGAGTTATTCAACCCTACAAAGATATGGCCGAACTTTGCCAAAAGCACGACACGCCAATTTTTAGCGACACCACTCAACTTATTGGTAAAGCCGATTTTAGCTTTGAAGAATCAGGCTTAGACTATGCTGTTCTTTCCGGACACAAGATTGGCGCTCTAACAGGAACTGGTCTTATCATGGCCAAAGACCTTAATAACCTTAAGCCATTTATTATCGGGGGCGGACAGGAAAAAGATCTTCGAGGTGGTACTCAGAACTACTTAGGTAATGAAACAATGGCCGTGGCACTAAATTATTTTAAAGATAATTCTCATAAGCTAGAGGATCTTAAAATTAAAAGAGAAGAGTTTGAAGCAAAAATAAAAGAAGCATTTCCCACAGTTGTTATTATGGGTGAAGACGCCCCTAGACTAGCAAGCTCTACTTATATTTCACTTCCAGGAATTCATGGCCAGGCCGTACAGATTGAACTTGAAAGCGAAGAGATCTACGTGACCACAAGTTCAGCGTGCTCAGATAACGAGCCCGTCACTTCAAAAGTATTAAAATCAATGGGCGTAACTGATGATGTCGGTAGAGGGGTTGTTAGAATTAGCTTAGGTCTATGCTCACCACTTGATTGGTATGATAAAATCTTCGATACTATTACACGAGCCTATAATAAACTGGGAAAAATAAAAAGCTATTGATGACTAAACTTATTTTTTTCATATTAATATTTCTTTCAATCTCTTGTACTAAGAAAGGACCTAATCGCCTTTACTCCTTACCGGATTGGAAAGAAAAAACCGATGGCCATCAACAGAGGCTTATGGTTGCCATTTCGAATAATGAAGAAGGCGAGCTTCGAACGGAACTAGCACCTATCCCCAAAAACATTATTAAACCTGGCTCTCCTTCTTCGGTTGAGTAC
The DNA here is from genome assembly GCA_024686135.1 of Halobacteriovorax sp. Classification (GTDB taxonomy): domain Bacteria; phylum Bdellovibrionota; class Bacteriovoracia; order Bacteriovoracales; family Bacteriovoracaceae. The sequence continues at coordinate 20,311 of JAIBDQ010000020.1, forward strand.
GGCGGACCAAGTTTCTTATCCAGCTATGTAAGTATCCTTAGAAAGAGATTTGGTGAAAGACTAATTCTTTTAGATTCAGGAAGATTTTTAAAAAAGTCAGTAAATAAAGAAGACCAGAATGCCATGCTCAAATTTTACAATCACTTGAACTATGATGGCGTTCTCTTCACCGAAGAAGAAGTTATTCACTACCTATCAAATCAAGAAGAGTTGGCTTTAAATAATATCCCCTACATCAATTCAAACATTATAGATCTCAAGACTAAAAAACTTTTAACTAAAGGAAAAGTGACTAGCTCCACAATCCTCAACAAGGATGGGCTTAAAGTGGGCCTTATAGGACTTACAAGTTATGAAGGAAGAAAGGTTTTATCTCACGAATATTTTAAAGGTATTTATTTTGAAAAACCAGCTGTCACTTTTCTTGAGTATAAAAATATTTTAAAAAAGAAAGGCGCAGATATAATCATCCTAATGGCAAACCTTAAAACAAATTGTGAAAGTAAGCTACCACCCAAGACTTTGAGTTCCCCAAGACCAAATTGGGCAAAAATTTATTGTCAGGATAAAAAAGACGACCTGTTACGGTTTTTAAAAAGAATACCGAGGGGCTCTCTAGACCTCTTAGTTCTTACCAATAGTAATACTCAGTTAAGAGGCTATCTTTTAGATACCCCAGTGATTTCAACTCCTCCATCTTCTGGCTTCTTAAGAATGGTTGAAATTTTTTATGATAAAGAGCAAAAGAAACTTATCTGGGATAAAAGCCTTTTGCACCCGAAGATACAATTGTGTCAGTCATTCTTTAAGGCCACATCAGATTGTCATATAAACGCCAATATTCCAGGCTATACAGAGCGTATGCGCTTATTAAAGAGTACGGCCTTACAGCTTATGCCGGCCATATTCCTTGGTCATGAGGTAAAACCAGATCTTTCAGTTAACTCATTTCTGCCAATAGTTAGATAGACTACTTACAAATCAACACTTCATTTTCATCACAATAAGTTTCTAATCCATCTCGGCAAAAACCAGCTTTTGAACCTCTAAAGCAATAGCTACCATTTTGTGGTTCTTCAAAGCTAGTTCCTCTAGGACAGGCTGGCTGATTTCTCTCCCCGCATCTAGAACTTCCACAAAGTTTACTCCCACCGCCCTTGCAAGCATGGTCTACGATAGAGTACCAACCTCTTTTGCAAGAACCACAGTCAAAGTCCTTTGTTATTTTACAAGTTCGATCAACACGGTAGCAGAACTTATAAGAGTTCTCAGCGTAATTTAGCCACACATCTCCATCCACTACGATTGCTCTACTAAGCTCCAAATCACCGGGATAAACTCTCATTCCAGGGGCTAAAGTATCACGCCAAGGTTCGTCATACTTTTTAAAAACTTTAGTTTTATTTCTAAGTTTATTGGGATTCTTTAAGTTAGAGGATTTAATATTAAAAAGTGGTAGTTCTAACGCCAAATCTTTTTCATTTGTTCTTGAAACAGAAAAATAAAAGTGAAAGGCCTTAAACTCTGTCTTTGATTTTAAGTTTCTTTCTCTTTTTGAAGTAAAGTAAAGTTTAAGATGGCTAAGCTCACTTATTTTAATTTCTTCAGTTCTTTCTAAGACATTATCACAAGTCTCTGTCTTCTTTATCTTTGTGATTTTTAATATACCCTTTCCCTTGCTTAATCTTTTATGTGGAATCCTGTAAAAAAGACAAAGTGTTGTATCTCTCTTCTCTATCCTTAATAATGTTTTCCAAGTCATTTGTGGTGCGACGATCGACTTTTGAGGAAAGAAACTTTCTTTATCCATAGCAATCATTTTATGAGCATCAGAAAACTCTTTAATCATATAGGCCCTTAGATATTTTAAGTCTGGCTCATGATTATTGCAGGATGATAATAAAAAAAATAATAGAAGCCATATAGCTTTCATTGCCAGACCTCTTGCATACATCTAAAGCCAAGGTTGAGTTCAGAAAGATTCTCAATGACGGGTGCCCCCATCTTCGAGAAATTAAAATCTCTCTTTTCAAAACCTTCTCCATTCCATAAGGCCCTAATACCTAACTGGTGCCAAAGACTATCTACAGTAAAATAGGTACTAGAAGGAACTAAGATTTGATCTTTAAACCTAATATTCCTAACCACCTCAACTTTTCCTCCGAGAGGGTTCTTTAGACCCATCCATGAGGGCAAAGAGGTATCTTTCTTTTCTGAACATTCTTTTGAATAAAGATAGTCGCAGTACTTATCTTTAAACTTAAATTTTTTATCAAATCTAGCCTTGTAAGGAAATTCACTTTTATAGTTTCTGCTCCAAGGTAGTTTTGGTCTTAAGAACTCGAGTGGTCGATTATTTCTGAGGTCTACTGGATGAAAAGCCGCCGCATCTAAAATATGAGATTCCATAAGTTGCATACCTCTAGATGCGCAAAGTTTTCTCATTTGAGCTACAGTTTTTCCCTTCGCTGAACTAAGATTTTTATCAACAAAAATTAATCGTTCAAAATTATCAAATCTTGACTGTTTTGGTGGGTTCACTTCAGCGCCAAACCCATAGATACGTTTTGGCAAAAATAACTTATCGCAGTTATCTTCAAGCAATATTGTTATCTTAGTCTTATCTAAAGATAGGTTAAGCCTCACACCATCGATTGGGGATAAATCTCCGTACTCTTCTCTTTGTACTGAGACTGCTTCGCTATGAGATAGCTTACCAACACCTTTTTTTTCCGAACTGATTGAAGAATTGTTAAGAACACAATTTAAAAAATTCAGATTGCAGTTTAATTTCCCCTCAAATTTATCTAAAGGACATTCCTTAACTGCTTCCTTATAAAGGTCTGAATATGGTCCTTTTCTCCAGACCGACCAGATCTTTTTTGAAGATTTTAGTAATTTAAGATGATAATTAGATTTTAATATATAGTCTCGTTTAGAGCTTTTTTTCAGAGAGTAAACAAAAAGTAATATAAATATAACTAAACCACCTATAAAGAATTTTTTTAACGGAGTAAGTCGCACTTTACTTAAATTCCTTTTAATTAGACTTATATAATGGATCACACCCATAGAGGTAGTGACAATTTTCACAACCTTTTGGCACAATATCTTTAGAAAACTTTTCCCTAAGATCCATCATAACCTTAGAATTAATACTTTCTGCTTTAGAGTTCAAAGACCCTTCATATGAGGATAGAGGATACTGACAACAGGGAGAGAGCTCTCCCTTACTGTTTACAAAAACTGAATCCCAGAAATCAATACAGCTAATTTTAGACTTTTCTTTTTCACCATTGAAACTAGACCATCTCAGAATAAAGTCTTTTCCGAATTCTTTAATCAGCCGAGACTTTTTTTCCATTAAAAGTTCTTCGTTTAATGATTTTCTCTCACAAAAGTCAACTTCTCTTAAAGACTCTATCGTAACCATGTCAGCTCCGACGTCTCTCGCGTAGATAAGAACATCTTCTAACTTATTTTGGGAGTTCTGATCTAAGACAAAAGAAATATTAACGGGCATCAACTTTGTTATTTTTTTTATGCTCTCTTTTATTTTTTCTACATCTTCGGGATAGTAACTGACTGTCATTAAATCTAAAGGAAATTCCTCCAACTCTTTTAAATAGCGTTCAATTAATAAACCATTCGTAACTGTCGTTACAAAATAATTTCTTGATTTCAACTCTTTCACCATATCAAAGAAATCTTTATTTAAAAGAGGCTCTCCGCCATATAAGCACACTCTACCAAAACGAGATACCGCATCAGAATCTAAAATTTTTATTAAACCTTCTATCTTAAGCTCAAGATCTACACTGGAACTACCGTTTAGTTCTGGAAGATAATGGCAAAAACTACAGCTTTTATTACATCTTGAGGTAACTGATATAATTGTGTTGGGTGGCGGAAAAAGTATTTTTTTAGTTTTTAATAAAGCTTGAATTCTAATTATAACAAAACTTAAGAAAGTACCTATATAGAACAACGGTCTTCTTAACATCCCTAGCCTGAAAGCTAATTTTAAATATAAAAATTTTGTCCTTAAATCCAAATTGGCCTCTGTGAATTAATCACAATGATTTGTTTGTACCAAAAAATGGGTCCGGAAATACAACCTTGCCACTCTCTAGGTTTTTTTTAAGCCCAATTGGGTCCACCAAAATTTGAGCCTGCACTTTTTTATAATAACTATTTAAAATTATATCAGTACCAGAAGCCTCAGCCTCTTTCCCTCTCATGACGAGAAATTTTTTATGCATAAGTAGATTACTCACATTATCATAAAAATAAAAAGCCTCAGCACCATCAACGACAACAAGCTTCTCAAAGAAGCCGTTCTCCTTAAGTGACTGAACATTCACTTTATTGTTCAAAACATTCAATGCTGTAATTGAGATATAGATGACTAGACAACTTAATACTATTCCTGAACTCAACCTTTTTATGTTATTTTGATGCGACAAATCTATTCCATGGAGCATACTTAATATAAGTCCAAAAAATATGAATAAAGGTGATAGTTTCAAAAGCTCCAGTATAGAATTATCAAAAAATCCTTTTATGAAACGAGTTATAAAATAGTTATATTTAGGTATCATCTCAATTAAAGAGTTTAAGGGGTTAGTATATAGAGCTCCCCATACGTAGTCCTCACCTGCAATACCAGTGTAAAAGCTAGATGCCATTAAGACAGTATGGACAATGCAGTATGCAAAAGTAATATTCCTCAAAACTTTTGAACCAGTTATCATAAATGGCATGGCCAAAGCCAATATGGCCGTGTCAGCAATCAAATGCCTTCCCCCAAAGTCGGCATTTCCTTGAAATGAATAAGATTCTGCGAGAATCTTCATTATCGGAATTAAAAGTAAAACAACAAAGAGGCTCTGATTCTTGTTCTTTCTTATATAAATAACACCTGAAACTATTACTAAAAGATAGATTGGAGAAACCGTAATATATCCAGAAGGACCTAAAAGAATTTCCCAAAGAACATTAAAGGGTCCCACAATTCCTGCGTAAGAATAACCAAGGCTACCATATTTAACATGCTCATTTGTGAAGAATAGAGTTGTTGGAAGAACAGCTCCTATAAATAAAACAAGGTAATTCTTAATGCTAATGACTTTTTCTCTATACTGTTGGTATATGAGATGAAGTGGTAAAAGACAATAAAAGAGCAATGTTACCTTTAGAATGATTCCAATAGAGATTAATGCACCCAAATAAAAGTACATTATCTTTGATTTATTTTCTCTTAACAAATACAAATGAATTATTATCAAAAAGAAAGGAATGACTGAGGTTGTTACATCGGCACTGCTAGGTTGGATCAACCCATACCAAAATAAGGGGGTCGAAAAAATCAAAGTAAGTAGTTCTAACTTCTCTAGGTTTCTATTCCATATTAGAGGGAAAACCTTTAATGCTAATACTATTAGCAACAAAAAATAAAAACCATTAGAGATGACCATTGCAGATCTGTAATCTCTCTGACCGTCATAAGATGTCTTTATCCCTAATAACTTTAATATTTTTGAATATAAGTAGCTCGGCAACCAAAATATAGAAACACCATGATCATGAAGAGTCGGATGATTATAGTTTGATGTAACCATCCACCTCTTTTTTTCAGGTAATTGGTCTATAATATTAAGGTCCTGATCAGTAACCATTGAAGTCAAGTAATTTGAGTATACGCCATCGTCTAAATCCTTTAGATCCGGGTCAAACCTCAATGAAAACATAGTCATTAAAAAGAGAATCAATGCGAAGAATCCAACTTTCAAAAAATTGAAATATTTTCTTATATTATCAAGCATTTCGCATCTCTAAGTTAGATTGTACCTTCTCAATTATAGGGTTAAACTCGTATTAATAAAATGAAAATGAGACTTGGAAAACTACTTAGACCTGTATTTAATTTATATTCCTCAATAGCAGGTTTTTTGGCTAAATATTGTCCTCAGATTTTTATATTTGTGCCTCTTAGAATGACTATTTATATTACAAAAAAATGTAATCTGACATGTCCCATGTGCTACACCAAAGATGCACTCAATACTCCTGAACCAAATGCTTTGACTCTCGATGAATGGAAGAAAATTATCGACTCAACTTCTAGGAATACTGTTTTAGACTTCTGTGGTGGAGAAATATTTTTTTCCCCCCTTACCTTGCCACTGTTGGAATATATAACTAAGAAAAAGAGACTCGTTTCAATTATAACTAATGGAACTACAGTAACAGAAGAAATGATCGATAAATTTATTAAGCAAAAAGTTACTTACTATATGACTTCCATTGACGGAATGGAGCACTATCATGATCAAATAAGGGGAATGAAAGGGACATTCAAAAGAGCTACTGACATGATCAGATATATGCAAAAAAGAAAAAAGGAAACAGGCAGTAAGTTTCCCATAACGTGCCTCAAAGTTATTATAACTCCAGAGAACTACCTAGATTTACCGAGACTACTTGAGTTCGCTGAACACGACTTAAAAGTCGATAATGTTCAATTCTCTTTAATTTACGATAATAAGCACAGAATGGTTTTTGAAACCTTTAAAGACTATACACAAATTGAGAGCTTCAAAGGAAACACCTTCAACTACCCTAAAGAGACTCGAGAAGAAGTTAAAAATGCCATACGGAAAATTATTGAATATAAGAAAAAGTCAGATATGTATATTGGATTAGATCCAAGATTGCCTAAAGATGAACATCTTCTCGACTATATTGATAGACAGGAAGATTTCGGAGTTAAAAATTGTAACCGTCATCATAGTGAATGCTTTATTCATTATGACGGTCAGTTAGCCTCATGTATAAGTTATGACCTAGGAAATATAAGAGATCATGACTATAATGCAAAAAAGATCTTCAAGAAAAAAGAAGTTCGAAATTATCTTAACCATTTAGATTCCCTTATGCCATATGTCGACGAATGTAGAAGCTGCTGCAAGGCCGACCATCAAAAAATAGATTAGATCAGCTTCGTTTCAACTTCCAACTTAGCGCATGTGCATTCGGGCAGAAATCTAAGTATTCCTCTTGGACATTATCGTCTTCGACTTCATCAAGAGATTCAAAGTAAGTTGATTCTAAATAGTTTTTCTCTGAGAAAATCAAAAAAAAGTCATCTCCAACCTTAGTCATTTTAAATTCAAGTTGAAGAAATACTTCAAAACTAAAAAACAGTCCACGCTTAAAAAAGAAGTCTCGATCAAACTCAATTGATTCATTTTCAATTTTTTTCTGAAAACTACAGTTATCAACTGTAGCTTCAGTAATTATTCTATCGCCATGTAATACTAATTGTTTGTTACTATTAGATTTAATCTTATATAGGGCATCGTATTCACATTGAGCATTTTTAATCCCAATCCACACGTGAGCAGAACTTACCTTAATTTTCTTTTGTGAAACATTATCAAAATCAAGATGTGCCAAAGCTAAATCAGGATGGTCAATTGGCGGAAATTTTTCAAAGTAACCTTTCGTCTTTGAGGTAAATTCCCCAGTCCTTTTGTTAAAACATCCTGTTTCTTCAATTAAATACTCACCACCCGGAAGCAGCTCTAAAAAGCTTGGCCCCTTGAATAATTCTATTGAGCACAAAATAACTAACAAACTCAGAAATATGGGAGATAAAGCTTTTTTTGTTTTTATAAGCTCATCTCCTCTTTTTTTGATAAAATTTCAATAATCTTTTTAAATGAGTTAATTTTTTTTTCTAAAAATAATCTTTGATTAAATTTAAATTTCTCTGGATTCGTTCCGAATCTTTGCAAAGATAATTTTGCAAAATCCAGGCCACTGAGACCTTTCCATTTACCTTTTTTTACTCTTGCGAAGCTGTCCATACCATTTTCCAAAAAAAATGTCACTGCCTTATCGTCTCCGTAAAAGCTTGAAATCATCAAAGGTGTCACACCATTAACTTCAACTTGATTTAGTTTAAAATTAAACTTTTTTAATAATCTCAACAATTTTAAAGAACTAAAATTAAATCTATATTCAAATTCAGTTTTCTCTAAGAATCCATTAATATCACCCGCTGCATGATGAATAAGCGAATAACTTTCATACTTATGTTCAATGACTCCTTCCTTCTCAGCTAGAAGGATTTCAAGAAGGCGAAGATATATATATATTTCACTTATAATAATTTTTGAAACCAATAAATTGACTAAATCATTCGATTTAAAATACTTAAATCTATTCTGCTTCAATAGACTTTTGACAAATATGTCCACTTTTTCTGGATCATTATTTCTGTAGGAATTAAGTATGGAGTTTACAATACGTCTTTCATCATTAATCGAAGAATCTAATTTTAATAAAATATTAACTTGTTTAAACTCTCCTAACTCTATCAATTTATTAATAGAGTCTTCTATTTTTGAATGTACAATTGGAGAATTGACTAACCCCAAGATAAAAAAACTCACTAGTAATAGACTTAAAATTACTCTTTTTAGGGGGTTAAAAAAGAAAAAATACTTCAATACGATCATTTCGATCTTCCAATAAACTAAAATAAAAAGAATTCTAACTTTAATATTCTAACCTAACATATAAATTACTGCTGAAATAACCGACTTCATATATCGGCTATACTACTTAAACAACCCAACGCATAAAATGTGCCGTCCCAAGGGAAATGAGCACTAGAGTGATACAATTACAGTGAGAAAACAGCTGTTTATAAAGGGTATTTTATGGACTGGATTAAAGAGGCCAACCAACAGAATCAACATCATCAAGAAGTTCTTGCTTATAACGACTATATGGAACTTTTTGAAAAAGATCCTAGAAGGGAGTCAAGGCCCACCTTTGAGTATCTCTACGATATGCTTAATTATTATGGAAAGAACGAAGACGGCTCTTATGCCTTGTTCACCAAAAAGCATATCGATACCCAAAAGGTTTTTGGGCAAAGAAAAGTTCAAGAAAGCATCGTCCAAAACCTAATCAACTTTCAAGAAGAAGGTTTTAACAATAGATTCATTCTTCTTGTCGGTCCTAATGGCTCTTCAAAAAGCTCAATGGTCAGAAAGATAATGAAAGGTGCTGAAGAGTATTCCGAAACAGAAGACGGTGCCATTTATTCTTTCAGCTGGATTTTTCCAATTGATAATTATGTTAAAGGAACCCTTGGTTTAAATACAGAGTCTCGCAATTCTCGAGACCTTCCTTCATTTGCTTATTTAGAGGATAAAGAAATTTCAGCAATCTTACCAAGTGAGCTTAAAGATCATCCTCTCCTTCTTATTCCAAAAGAATATAGACAGAAAATACTTGAAGAAAAATTATGCGATTTTCCTGAATTTTTAGACCACGTAAAGAAAAGTTATCTTTATCAAGGTGATCTCTCAAAAAGAAATCGTATGATCTATGATGCTCTCCTGAAAAATTATAAAGGTCAGCATGACGAAGTGCTTAAGCATATTAGAGTTGAAAGAATAAAAATTTCAAAAAGATACTCTTCTGGTGCTGTAACCATTGAACCTCAAATGCATGTTGACGCTCGCATTCAACAGATCACCATGGACAAGAGGCTTAGTAACTTACCTCCAAGCCTTCAGTCCTTAAATATGTTTCAACTAAGTGGTGAAGTCATTCTCGCCAACAGAGGTATCTTAGAGTTTTCAGATCTTCTAAAAAGGCCTCTCGATACCTATAAGTATCTTCTTACGACAATGGAAACTGGACATATCAATCTGGGCGGAATTGTAACTGAACTAGATATCTTTTTTATCGGTACAAGTAATGAAGTTCATCTCGCGGCTTTTAAGCAGCATCCTGACTTTAATTCTTTTAAAGGAAGATTTAACTTTATTAGAGTACCCTATCTTCTAAATTATAGAGACGAAGAGAAAATTTATAAAGAGCAGATCGATGGTCTAAGCGATAAGTCGAAGTTTGAACCTCACTCCTTAACTGCTCTTTGTCTATTCGCAATAATGTCTAGACTTAGATCAAGTCAAACTAAGAATTTTGATGATAAAAAGCTAGCGACAATTATTTCAAATATCAATCCACTCGAAAAGTCTCTCTTTATTGCTGATAACATTATGCCTGATAGACTTGATTCCGAAAGTAAACAGATTCTTCTAAATGGAAAGGATGATGTTCTTGGCGAATTTGAGTTTGAAAATCTTTATGAAGGTAAATTTGGAATCTCTCCACGAGATTTAAAAAAGATAATCTACAAGCTCTCAAGTCGTCACGAGCAAATTACCTTTGTGGAAATTATTGAATATCTACAAAAGCTAATCACTAAGAAGAATGACTATGATTTTCTAAATATGACACCTCAAGCTGACTACCATCATCCCGCTAGGTTCATCGCCTTAATTAAAGATCACTGTATTAACCTCTTTGATCTTGAACTTAGGGAGTCACTTGGTCTTGTTGATGAGCGCTCATATGAAGACTATATCCGCAGATATATTGAGAATGTGAATGCCCTCTTAAAAGGTGAAAAAGTTAAAAACACGATCACCGGACGTTTTGAACCAGTCGATGATTATTTTATCAAAGAGTTTGAATCCAATATTGGGCTTAAAGAAAAGGTGGAAACCTTTAGATCTCACCTGATTTCAACACTAGGTGCTTACTATCTAGATAATCCAGGTGCTAATATAAATTACGATACTGTTTTCCCAGATCTCGTGACTAAGCTTCAAGAAAGCTTTAGAAAAGAGCAGAAGAAAGTAATCGAGAATGTGGCTAAGAATCTAGTTTTCTTTGAAGCCGAAATATCGGAGGATGATAAAACACCTCTATCTCAAAAACATAAAGATCAAATTCAAGTTATCGTAGATAATCTCCAAAATAAGTATGGATATTCTCTAAATGGTGCCTTGGGTGGATTAAAGTACTTAATTAAAGAACGCTATTGATACTAGAGAAGAAATTCCACCCAGATTATTTTGCCATCACTTATCTCGTTGAAGATGATAGTGATGGCGTACGTCTGGATCAATTCCTAAGCTCCTACAATCCCTCATTTAGTAGAGAGGAAATTAAGCGAAGAATTAAAAGCGGCCACGTCATCATTTTAGATCGCCCTGGAAAACATAAACCCACGACTAAACTTAGGGCCGGCGATAAACTGGTTTTAACTCTCCATAAGACAACTCATGAAGACGAGTACTGGAACGGAGAAAAACTAGATCTCGATACGACTCCGAAAACTATTTTTGAAGATGACGATCTCATCGTTATTTCAAAGCCTCCGTATATGGCTACTCATCCCACTGGAAAGCATCTCTTTAATTGTGCCACGGTCTTCTATGAGAATATTCATGGAAAAACGATTCATTCCATTCACCGTTTAGATAGAGAAACCTCTGGAGTACTTCTTCTTGGAAAATCACCTAAGACCGCCCAAACCTTAACCCCGCTTTTTGAAGAAGGACTTGTGAGAAAGGCCTACTTTTTTATGGCAAAGATCGCTGACAATTATTCAGGGGAGGAGTTTTTTAGCTCCGACAAAAGGCTTGGAACCGAAAGCACAGGAAAAGATCGCGTCTATATTTTTGCCTATGATAAAGAAGATAAGCGTGGAAAATCTGCTCAAACCGACTTTAAGGTTCTCTATAAGAGCGAAAACTATGCCTTAGGTTTGGCTTTTCCAAAAACGGGAAGGCAGCATCAAATTAGAGTTCATGCCAAAGATAATGGTCTTCCTCTTGTCGGAGATAAGTTATATTTAGGTTCCTATAAAATGTTTCAACGTTTTAAAGATCTCTGGGCCTCACCGGAGGATCATCTTGAAATGGAACTGCCAAGACATGCCCTTCATGCAGTAGGAATATATTTTGACTATAAAGATGAAAAAAGACTCTTCAGGGCAGAACTGCCCCACGACTTTATCCCTTGGATACAAGAGAAGTTTTCTTTAAATGCCGAGGAAGTAGAAAAAACTATCGAGGCTGAACTTCAAAATTATTTTAAATGATCCTTAAGATAATTATAGACCCCATATGGACCTTCATTCTCTTTTCCCTCTAAGACGACGGAAGGTTTGAACTCAAGCTTATCTATAACTTCATTAATATTAGATACTCCGACTGAATGAGGAAAATGCTTGAACATGGATTCATCGTTTAAGGCGTCACCAAAATACAAACACTCTTCCTCACTACAGTCGGTATGGTTTTTTAAAAAGTACGAGACGGCGGTGTACTTTGAAATATCCCCACACCAAAAATTTAAATGGACACTAGATTCTGACCAGATAACATTTTCTTTTTTAAAAAATTCCTTTATACGATTCTCTCGATCCTTATCGGCCCTAAGCCAACCAAGTTCAATAGCACGGTCAGTTTCCCTTCCAAAAGAATCAGCACTTAACTCTAAATCCTCAACCACATCATAAAGCTTATCAGTCATAGCAATGAGACGACGGGCCTCAATCTCTTCAACTAATAGACGATCATAAAGAGTTCCATCCTCGGCTCTCCAAGAAAGATTTCCACCTCCCTCAGAGATAATATGCTTTAAATATGGCACATGAGTTAAAAGGAAATGTGCCCAGGACTTACTTCTCCCGGTGACAATAATAAGAGGAATGTTTTGGGATTCTAAATGAGAAACAAGATCAAAAAAAACGGGACCCAACTCTACTCCATGAGTCAAGGTCCCGTCTAAAT
>JAIBDQ010000145.1 GCA_024686135.1 Halobacteriovorax sp.
ATACTGACGGTCCAGACGATACTGACGGTCCAGACGATACTGACGGTCCAGACGATACTGACGGTCCAGACGATACTGACGGTCCAGACGATACTGACGGTCCAGATGATGATGGACAAGAAGGCGGACCTCAAGGGAACAATGGTTGGGGTAACGGAGACCAAGATTGCCCAGGTGGATCATGCCCAAATAACGGTGCTGAAAACGATCACACTCCTGGTGGAAACGGATCTACCGGAAACCAAAACGGTGGAAACGGCGGCGCTAACGGTAACGGTGGCGTAGGTAACGGAAACGGTAACGGTAACGGTTAATTCACACTAATTTTTTTGAATATGGCCTAGCTTTTAGCTAGGCCTTTTTTTTCCTATAAATCCTACCAATTATCTCCATCAATTTACATTTATGTTAAAATCTTAACGTGGATAAATTTAAAAATCTTTTTCGAGCAGATCTTAGATCTTTAGCTGCTTTTAGAATTTCGACAGGTGTAATTCTCTGTTTGGACCTAATCTATAGGCTGATATGGGTTAAGGCCCATTACACAGACTGGGGAATCCTACCTCGTAAATTTTTAGTGTCCGGTGGTTTGAATGAGTTTAGATTCTCTTTTCATCTATTTAATGGTCGCGTTGAATTTCAAATTTTCTTAATTATTATCGCATTTTTAGCATCATTTTGTTTTGCCATTGGTTACAAAACTAAAGTTTCTGGTTTCATAAGTTGGATTCTACTACTCTCCATCCATAATCGTGCACAACCTTTATTAAACTCTGGGGATGCCATTACCAAGATGATGTTATTTTGGTCTTTATTTCTTCCTCTTTCTAAAGTTTATTCAATTGATGCTGCATTACTAAAAGTTAAAAAGAAAATTTCTGACTTCACATATTTTTCTGTAGCTAATGTTTTCTTCTTTTTACAACTATGCATGATGTATTGGTTTTCAGTTGTAACAAAAAGAACTCCACCTTGGATGGAAACCCAGCTCGCTGTTTACTATGCTCTTCATATCGACCAATTTGCAAAACCATTAGGGATTTGGGTCAGACAATTTGTAGGCTTAACAAAATTTTTCACTGTTTATACTTTGTTTATTGAAATATTTGGTCCTCTACTCGCTCTTACCCCTTTCAAATGGGGATGGTTTAGATTTTTGGGTGCGGCCTTGATGATAAATCTACATTTTGGTCTTTACCTAACTATGGAAATTGGTTTTTTCCCTTGGATATGTATTGCCTCTTGGATTGCCTTTTTTCCGAGTTGTTTCTGGGAGTTCTTTCAAAAACTACTAGATAAAAGACTTCAATCTGAGGGACATATTTACTTTGATAGAGACTGTAGTTTTTGTTTTAAACTAGTCCATATCTTAAAAGTTTTTTTAATTTTGCCAAATTTTAAAGTAAGTCATGCTCAAGATTCTGAAGAAACAAATCAACTTATGGAAAGTTCTAATTCTTGGATTATTCGAACGAAAGAAAACAAGGACCTTTTGAGATTTGATGCCTTTATTTATCTTTTAGATTCTTCTCCCATATTTTTTCTTTTTGCAAAGATTGCTAAATTAGTACCTATACATTTTATTGGAACCCATTGCTATAAAGTAGTTGCTAATAATCGTAATGCTTTTTCATTTGCTACTAAATATTTTAATGAAACAAAGGAATTTAAAGAACCCTCTAAGAAGGTTAAGGTCTTATTAAGTATTATTTTTTGTTATATTATTGTTTATATTGGTCACACCCTTAATATAGGTTACAAGTTACCAAGAGAAGTCCAAGGAATTGGTAAAACATTTTCTTTTACGCAAAAATGGACTATGTTCGCCAACCCAAGGAGAAATGATGGTTGGTTTGTCATTAAAGGTATTCTAAAGAATGGTAAGGAAGTTAATGTATGGACAGAAGAGTTTGGCAAAGTTAGCTTTGAAAAACCAAAAAACGTTGCTAAACAATATATAAATCAGAGATGGAGAAAATACTTAGGTAAGTTAAATAAAAAAGGACAAAAAAATCGTCGAAAGTATTTTTCTCGATATCTTTGCAGAAGATGGAATGAAAAATATAAGGGTGATCAAAAACTAGATACTTTTTATATTTATTTTGTAAAAGAAAGAACCCTAGACCCTGGTAATGAATTCAAGCAAAAAACAAGAAGGCTTAAAACACAATATTGCTTAGGAAAAAAGAAATCAAATAATTCTAAAACAAAACTAAAAAAGCCTAAAAGAAAATCTGTTCTAGAAGGCTATCTTTAGTATTACTTATAACTCCAAGAATAACTTCCGTCTGGGTTGTCTTTAACAACAACACCAGCATCATTTAGCTTGTCACGAATCCCATCCGCTTTTCCCCAGTCCTTATCAGCTCGCGCCTGCTTACGGGCCTGGATAAGCTGGTCAATATCATCATCAGAAAGAGCACCGCCAGAATCCCCCTGAAGCGCCTTCTTAGCTTTATTGGCCTCTTTTAAAACATCTGAAGGATTATCATGAACAAGTCCCGTGGCTGCTTTAGTAAACGCAACAACTTCGTTAATGGTTTTAAGAGTTTTATCTCCTGGAGATTTATCAGAAAACTCCCGGTTTACAAGTCTTACTAGTGTAAAGAAGTGAGACATGGCCCCTGGAACATTAAAGTCATTGGCCAGTTCTTCTTTCATCTTAGGCACAAGTCCTTCAATCTCAGCCAAGGCTGAATCATCATCACCGGCCTTCATGGACTCAAGTTTTGCAGTGAACTCATGAATCCTTTCAAGGTCGCTAATTGACCTTTCAATCACTTCTTCACTCCAGCCCATAACACTACGGTAATGAGTAGAAGAAAGAATTTGTCTTAAGACTTTTCCGCCATAGGTCTCAACAAATTTTCTGATAGTGACAACATTGCCAAGTGACTTACTCATCTTAACGTCGCCAAAGTTTAAAAATTCATTATGAACCCAATTATTAGAAAAGGCACAACCATTGGCCGCTTCAGATTGAGCAATCTCATTTTCATGATGAGGAAACATCAGGTCAATTCCACCGTGGTGAATATCAAAATTATCCCCTAAGAACTTTTTGCTCATAGCTGAACATTCAATATGCCAGCCAGGACGACCTTTACCCCATGGTGAATCCCATGATGGCTCCCCGTCCTTTGCGGGCTTCCAAAGAACAAAGTCCGATGGATGTTTTTTATGTGAATCAACTTCAACGCGAACTCCGTGCTGAAGAGAATCTAAATCCTTTTTACTAAGCTTTCCATAACCCTCAAAAGCTGGCACATGATAGAGCACTTCCCCATCAACCACGTAACCAATTCCCTTATCAACCAAGGTTTTAACCATCTCGATGATCTCATCCATGGTCTCGCTTACTTTTGGCGTATGAGTCGCTGGTTCCATCCCAAGACTGTTCATATCTTGAATACATTCATCAACATATTTTGCCGAATGCGCCAGAGAATCAACTCCGAGCTCATTGGCCCTTTCAATAATCTTATCGTCTACGTCAGTAAAATTACGAACAAAGTTCACCTCGTAACCTAGACTCTTTAAGATCCTGTGAATCAAGTCACCTACAACTAGGGCCCTCGCATTACCAACATGGAGGAAATCATAGGTCGTAGGTCCACAAGAATAAAAGTTCACTTTCCCTTCTGTGATGGGTTTTAGAGCTTCTTTACTTCTGGTTAGGTTGTTAAATACTTTTACTTCTACGGCCATTTCTATCTCCCTAATGGCTAGTGTAACTGATGTGGTTTCAGAGTCAATAAGGACGAATAAAAAAGGCTCCGTTAGGAGCCTCGTTTATCAATAAATGTAAAAAGAATCTTACTGCTGAGGCTGTTCTGCTTGGAAGCAGTTATCGATGGTGCCTTTAATCTCACCAGCGTCGCCGCCTTTACTAAGAGAAATCTCTTCTGCAAGTAGATCCTTACACTGATCGAGCATCTTCTTTTCTCCGAAACTAAGGTTCTTAGTTTCTTTTAGTAAGAAGAGGGCTCTTAAAACATCTGCAATCTCTAGGAGAGAGCCAGTTTTAATCTTACCCATGTACTCACGGTAACGACGATTCCAAGTAGAATTATCTATTTTTACATCGTGCTCGTTTAGAAGTTCGTAAACTTCCGTAATTTCCTTTTCGCCAACTAGACCTCGAATACCATCTTGAGAATCTGTGGGGACCATTACAGTCATCCCGTTAGCAATAACCTTAAGGATATAAAAACTCTTGCTCTCGCCTCCCAGGTCGCGTTCTTCAATGTCCACTAGTTGACCAACGCCGTGGCCTGGACAAACCGCATAATCACCAATTTTAAACATGGATAACCTCCATCATCCTGAGAAACATACGTACTATTTGTGAAGACAAAACGGTCCTCACATTCTCAACTTATCGCATTGCACCATGAATTGCTATGGCCCCTGTAGAACTTACACGAATTTTCGAGGTACTATACACCTTACCCTACGTATTTTCAAATACTTAAGCATATGGGAAGTCTTGGCAACCTGTAGCCTGCATGTTTTCATTTAATACATATTATTTAGCTATTTTTTGGAGCACAAATGAAGAAAATTTTCTTTCTATTCGCCATAGCTTGTTCACTTAAGGCCCTCGCCATAGACGTAGAAATGGTCAAAATCACTTCAGATCTTCCAGGAGAAGAAGATGAAGTGTTCCGTATGGTCGTTGAAGTAAAAGAAGATATGGAGATCATGGCCTTTCATAAAGATAAGATGGGTCCTTCAGGTGAAATCGAGCAAAGAAAGTCTTATTCATTAGATGATATCCGTAGTGGCTATGTAATGGAGCACCAACAAGGACGCGATATTATCATTTTAAGCAGCCGCGACTTTGATAGTTATGTAGGTGGAGATCTAAAGATCGCCTACCTCTTCAATGGTCTTAAAGGAAAGTGGCGCTCAAAATTAGTTAAGCTTCGCTTCATGAGTGGAAAGTGGCGCCTTCAGACCACAAATGTGGATATTATCAAAAAGATGAAAATAAAAGTTCGTAAGTGGGTTGGTAAAGTTGTTGGTGTGAAAGACATCGAATTCTCTAAATAATCACCCCAAAATAATCAGCGATAGCAATGTGCCGGTACCCTATAAGGGGCTGGTGCATAGTGATCAGGGATGACTTCATTTACACCCGTCATATATTTTGAAAAGCTGGTTCTCTCTAAATTAAAATAAGCAATAAGATCAAGCATCCACATAGGCATACGAGAAGTGCATTTTAACTCAAGAATGATATTTGCCCCTTCCCTATAGTTCGTTTCAAAGTCATAAGCAGACATAACCCCTTCTATGGGCTTCAAGTTATATTCTTCTCTACGTGTATATCTTAGCTGGCGATCAAAAGTCACTCTGGCGTAATCATCGTAAACAGAAAGGTAAGCTTTTCTTTTGTATTGGGTAAAAACCTTAGGCTCAGCATTATAAGAGTGTACTAAACGATGGAAGACATTTCTGTAGTCTGTGTTAATCCCGTAACCTTCAAAGTCCGGGTCTGTAATCCCATTAAGCTCATTGGCCCAGTCGTCTCCATAAACTTTGGAACGCTTCTTCTTAATAAAACCTTTTGATTTAAACTTAACTTCTAAGAAGTAAGGATAAACGGGCTCATCTCCGTAAGAGCGAATCCTCAAGTTAAACCGATCATCCATACTGGCCTTCCTTCTTTCTAGAAAAAGAAAGTTTGGCGTATCAAGGTAAAGATTATTCACCCCATAGAACTTGTCGGGTGATCGTTCACTATATGGGTCTAGGACACAATAAGTCTCAGCATACTGTGAAATTGGTTCTATCAATTCTTCAGGAATTAAATACTTAAGCTCATATCTTTCAAAAAATAATGGGGAGCTCGCTTCCATTACTAATTATCCTTTAGGATATAAGAAATTGAACAGTCTGCTAATTTTCCCTGTTCTGCAAGTGAATAAAAATAGTCTCTAGTAATCTCATATCTTAGGTCTAAGATCTCTTTTTCCTGCTTAAGAATTTTCTCCTTAACCTGGACAATTTTAAAGGGAGAATTAGATTTGGACTTTTTAAGAAGATCTAAATAACTATTAAGGTCTTTTAAGTATCCATCTGAATTTAAATCCATAAAGTTTCTTATCTTAATGGATAAACTCTCTTTCTTAAGGGCCAAAGAAGAGCGATTATTTCTCTTAGCTTGATTATATTCAGCTCTAGCCTTATGCCACTCTATCATTTTTTCTTGGGAGTTTTGATAATTACCAGAAGGAATATTAAAGGCCACTTCTACGCTAAAACTGTCATCACTTTTTATTTTTCCTAGTAAAGTCTTTTGATGGTTAAGACGTACATGCTTAAAAACCTGTTTATCTGCCCTTTCCTCGCTGAGGAAATCAAGTTCTCTAATCTTTGCCGTCGCTGCTAATTTATCAAGCTCAATATTCTTAGAAGAAGAGAAATAAGCCTTTTTCTTAATATCCTCGACGTCAATAAAACCATCGAAGTTCAAGTTTCCAATACGTTTTGGTTTATAATTGGCGGGCAAATTTAACTGGGCCAGCATAGACCTTGAGTTTAAAACTAATTCATTAAACTTCAACTTAGTAGAAACTAGCTTTTCTCTCATCTTAAGTAGTTCACTAAAGCCTAGTAGGTCACGATTAACACCTTTTTTAAGGACTTTAGTTAAATCCTGATAAGAGAGTTTTAATTTATGATAAAGCTTAATAGATTTCTTTGCATAAAATAGATCTACAAGTAATAGGTTCTTATCTAGGCATTGCTCTGCCATGATCTCAGATGAATAAGCTTTTCCTAGCTTAGTTCTCTGTTCAATTAATCTCTTTATGGTCTCTTTTTGACCAGCAGCGAGAGGCTCAAGCTTAAGTGAGTTCGTTACCACTCCCTCTTCATCAGACCTAAGTCGCCATTCCAAATTATTATAGATCGGCACTCTATAAGATCTATTTTTGATCTTCATTTCACTGACTTCAAGCCGGTTAAAGATTTGTTTGAATGAAACCTCACTTCTTACTGAAAACGATAGAAAAAGTGAGGCTAATAAAATTAGTTTCATAATTTTAGAATTTATCTACTAGAAGCAGTTTAGATTTCTTATCACCTTGATCAAATGAGATTAAAAACTTCTTAGCAGAAGTATCGTAAGTGATCCCCTCTGGCTTAAGATCATTGAATCTCTTTAGCTCAGTCATATGATTAGATGGGTCAGCAAGGACTGTTTTCAAAACACGACCACCTTCTTTACCAGTATTATTTACAGTCAAAACGTAGAGCTCACCATTGATTAGGGCCATGTCTGATACCCCTTCGTTTTTAAAATCTGAATCAATTGGAAAAGCTACGTTTGCCTGAATTGAAATTTGGTCAGGTTCGATTGATTTTTTAGAAAAAACTGATTTAATATCATCTATCTTAAGAAGAACAAATTGATCTTTTGTTAGCTTACTTCCCGATCTAAGACCAAAGAACATTGTATTATCTTTTACTAAAATGCCTTCGATATTTATTCTTATTTTCTTCTTATCTTTAGTTAGAAGGACCTGTGCCCACTCTTCGTTATAGTGAACCTTTGCTAAATCATTTAAAGCATCATAAAAGTTAATTTCCCCAATTGCCGTAAAGTTGAAATCACTTCTTTTGATCATAAGAAGCTTTTTTCTTTTATCTGTAATCTTACCGTTTTTCTTTTCTGACATCGAAGAAGCGATATAAATGATCCCGTCTTCATCCATCGAAATCGCCTCCATATCAGAGATGGCCTTAACACCTGCAATTTCAATTTCTTTATCAATAA
>JAIBDQ010000127.1 GCA_024686135.1 Halobacteriovorax sp.
CTATCTCCGATTATTGAACAAAGGTTTTTAGAGATCTCATCGTAATCATAGTATCCATCAGTCATCAGGGTGTCGTAGTGCTCGGCGATCCCTTCATAAGTGTTGAGGTCTTGATTTTCAATTTTCTTTTTATCTGATTCGGTCAAGTCGTCCTCCTGACGATTTTCTTAATATAAGTCGGTAGGAGCAGAATTATAAAAGAAGTTACTTTATATAGAAAGAAGCCCTGTGCCCCTTTTTTCATAAACTTAGCCTTGTATTTTCCTAAGATATTTAGATACTTAGCACTAAAGTTGAGGGTTTTACTCGCCGATAAGTCGGGGTGAGAATCCTTCTAATTTCTTCTCTACTCTTAGTGACCTGTTCAAGCGTGAATAGTGGATAATCTTTTTAAAAACTCGAACTAAGGAACTTATATGGGAAAAAAACTAGTTTTTGCACTAATGTTAGCGGCCGGACTAGGGGCAATTTTTTACGGCTATAATGAGTCCACCAGTATTACCTCGAGAGTGAGTAAGGCCGTAATGGGCTCTCACTCAAATGAAATTATGTTCTATTATATTGGCGGGGGAATCTTTGCTTTGCTCGGCCTATTTGGCTTAGTTCGTAAGTAGTTTTTTCTTTAAGGGCATAGATTTATATCGTGATTAGCGCTAACTTTTTTGAAGCCGAATTCATCATTTCTTGAATTATCAGCAAAGCCCCAAAAATCCTTTCCTCGAATAAGACTTTCTTTATTTGTTCTGGCATTTAGGTAGATCTCATTATTTCTGTAGTTCGAAACTAGTTTTTCTTCAGAAGGGTCTAGTTCAAAGTTTTCGGTGATCCAATCATTTTCTTCAAGACTTCGATATTTTAAAGTTCCTTTAACGGAAGTAGGACAATTATTTACCAATTGAAGCTTAGAGCTTGTTTCAGAAAAAGCATAATTCTTATTTAAAAATGGAATTCGCTTTAATCGATTCACGAGAACTATATTTTCTTTATAAGATTTAGCTAACTGACAACCATCGAGACTATTTTGACTCATTCCACGTCTTGCGTTGGTAAGTACGCCTTCAACTTTCCCCGTTCTTATATTAAAAAGAGCTGATCCAGAGTTATTTTTAAAAGCGTCGGAATCAACTCTCAAATAATTTTTATTCTTTGATAAAACTCGTCCACCAGGAGTATAGGTAAAGCTTCTTCCAAGTGGGTAACCTAGGACAGCGACAGGATCACCTTTTTTAGCCAGGTTTTTAGTATCCATCTCAAGAGGGGTGACATTTGGAACTTTTCTATCAAGTTCTATAACAACAAAATCTCCTTCGCCGTCATGTTTAAAATCTAAAACCTTTTTACAGTAGTAGAGGTCCTTAGTTTTAAAATGATGTTTTCCTTTTTTTGCAGGAGAAAAATGATTAAAAAGCCATGCATCGTCTTCACATCCTCCGGCCCGATAATCTTTGCAGTGTCCTGCGGCTACGAGAATATTGGGGGCAATTAAGAATCCTGAGCAGCCCCCAAGGGTAGGTTCATTTGAAAATTTTTCTCCAGGGCATTGATTCTGCAATTTTCCACTTGGGTAAGAACTGACTTCTTCTAAAGTATTTATGTATCGCTTGCTAAGCTGTGTCGCTGTCGCTTTAGCTAAAGTGGTAGGATTTCTTTTTTCTAGTTCCGCGTAGCTTAAGCGATCGTCTTCACCGGTTACGGCTGAAAATCCCAACTGGGCAAAGGAAAAAAGAAGTATAAAGGTTTGTATCACGAGGCTAATTTACCATCTGCTAAGATTTGATGGAGAAATAGGGACTTATTTCACCCTAATATTCGTCATTTGTTCAATTTAAGGCAAGGCGACGGAGCCATAAATAATCCTTATCCTAGGCATAGGTATAAGTGATTTTAGTTATTTCTAGCTGACTGCTATGGTGAGGTCACTGGAGATAATCATGAAAGACGAAAAACTCAACAGAAGAAAACTACTTGGTTCAACCTTTGCTCTTGGAGCTGGGATTGCCATGGCCGGAGTGGCCAGAGCGGATGAAACATTAAAGGCCTGCGGTTTAACGCCTGCCCAGACAGAGGGACCTTTTTATCCGATTCAAGATCAATTAGATAAAAATACTGATTTAACTTTTGTTGATGGGTCAAACAAGAAGGCCATAGGTGAAGTGGTCTTTTTAAAAGGTGTGGTTCAAGATGAATTTTGTCGTCCTGTAAAAGGCGCTTTAGTTGAGATTTGGCAGGCCTGTCATACGGGGAAGTATAATCATCCAAGCGATCCAAACCCCGCTAGGCTTGATCCAAATTTTCAGTATTGGGGGCAGGCCATCACTAACGATAAAGGTGAGTATCATTTTAAAACAATTATCCCTGGGGCTTATCCAGCAACGAGTACTTGGATGAGACCTCCTCATATTCATTTTAAAGTCAATCTTAGGGGGTTCAATGAGCTTACTAGTCAGCTTTATTTCAAAGGAAATAAGTTTAACAATGGTGATCGTATCCTTAGAAGCCTAGGGCGCGAAGAACGTAACCGTGTGATTGTAGACTTTGTTAAGCAGGCGGACGGCAGAAAGGAAGGGATTTTTAATATTTCAATTAAGTCTATTTAAGTTTTTGAACAAGAATCTTCTCAAGGGCATTGGCAAACTTTTCTTTGTCCTTGGGACCTAGTGGCGGCGGTCCTCCTGTATCCATTCCTGAATCCCTCAGACCTTGCATAAAGTCCCGCATAGAAAGAATCTCACTGATATTTTCTTCAGTATAAATCTCCCCACGAGGATTAATGGCGATGGCGTCTTTTTTAACGATGAGGTCGGCAAGAGGAATATCTGCCGTAATGACTATATCGTCTTTAGTTACATGTTCAGCAATATAAAAGTCGGCAACGTCGGCACCTTGCTCAACCTGCACGAAGCTGATCAAAGGGGAGGTTGGAACAGAGAGGAAATTATTGGCAACGAGGCAGACTTCAAACTTAAGTCTTCCAGAAGCCTTATAGACAACTTCCTTAACTATCTTTGGACAAGCATCGGCATCGATCCAAAGTTTCATTTAAAGGACTTCTTTTCTTTTTCTTTATTATTGGCGGCGTAACCAGGCTTAGAAATTATTTCAATATAAAAGCTTTCTTTTTCGGCCTCTACGAACTTATCAATGCTGGCATTTAGGTTTTCTAGAGAGAAGCTCGTTGCGCTTTCAGGGTCATTTCCAATCTTGCAATCAAAGTCCCAGAAATCTACTGTTTCTGGAAGAGGCTTCTTTCTCTCTCTTTTGATATATTTTCTTAACTCATGAATAACGCTATCAAGCTGTCTTTCTGGGTCTTTATTTGGTGAAGTTAAATTAAATGTTTTTTTCATATATACCTTTTAAGAGAGCAGATTCATTTTGATAGCAATTCTCTCTTCTTCATTACCTATGTACATCATTTGATCTTCAAAGGTACAGCTTAGTTTCATGTTTTTTTCTACAAATTTATCGATGGGGCCGTTTTCTAAGACTTCTAGAAAGTAAATAAAGAGCTTATCGGATTTGGTTTTTAGCTTATTAAACCAATCCAAATAAGTATTTGGGTGGGTGGTAAAGATGGAAACCTTTTTCGATTTACCTAAGGCCTGTTTAATTCTCTTTTCGTCGGGCTGACCAAGTTCAATCCAGTGGAGAATATCTCCTGTTAAATTCTTTTGCCATAACTCTGGTTCTTCAGGCGTTGAAAGTCCTTTTGTGAAGGCTAAGTCCTCATGGGCGCAGTAGCAAAAGGCCGCTAAGCGATTCATAAGGCGTGCCTCATTTTCGCTAGGATGCTTTGCCATAACTAAATCAAAGTCATGGTAATAATGAGTATTAAAATTTGAGAGATTAAGATCGACTTTGTAAATCGAAGCGCCAATGGCCATTTAAGCCCCCTTGGTCATGCCAACGTAGATGGCGTACCAAATATATAGACAGATAATAAGGGCGACTGATTTAAGGGCGACTTTCTTTTTATTAATCTTCATAGATTCCTAAGAAGCCTTCAATAAATGGTTTGATCTGAAGGTGAGTGACTTTTTTCTTATGGGAGATAGAACCTTTTTTAGGAATACCAGGGCCAGTTAAGAACATCCAAATTGGCCTGGCCTGCCTCATAAGAGTATGCCCCCACCAACGTTTCTTTCCTCTACCATGATCGGTAGTAATAAAGACCATGGTGTCTTTTTTATATTCAGGCATTGAGTCGAGTAATAAAAATAGCTCGTGAATTTTTTGGTCATAAGCTTTAAGTGACTTAATATAGTTATCCCACTGTCTATCGTGGCCATACTCGTCGCTATCATTCATTGAAAGAGTAATAAGTTTAGGTCTGTGATTTTTAATATAACGAAAACCGTGTTGCCATGTGTACTTATCAAGTCGGGCATTATCCCATACTGGTGGATTCTTTCTGCTTTCTAAATTTATGTCTTCATGACCTGGTAAAATAAAGTCGGTATCGCCGCAGCTATTAAGAACCAAGGAATTCTCTCTTAGGGCCCCACGACAGATACCATTCCAAGAACCTAGCACCGCCACTTTTTCAAAGGGGAGGACTAGCTTTCTTCTTACTTTCTCTGATAGGGATTCACGCTTAATATGTCCGCAGTCATTGGTCTTACAAAGAGTTCTCTTGCCGGTATGAATGGTGATGTAAGCAGGAAGGCTAAGAGACATCATATTGGCCACTCTGACTTTGGATTTCTTTGATGGGTCTCCTAAGACAACGCCGGACTCTGCGTGATGGGTCCAAAACTTTGAGAAGACCTTTTGGTTGAAGAATTCTTGGTACCTTACACCGTCTAAAGTGATGAAGATGACATTTTCACCCTTAGGAAACTTATAAGACTCTCGGCAGGAGCTTAGTAAAAGCAGAAATAGGATACAAAACAAGGTCTTCATACTTGAACTATAGCTTATGCTATGCGTAGTTTCAATAATGCTTTGGACAGTTTTAGGGCGGGCGAGTAGTCTTAAGCGTATGAAAACAAAGTTAATTGGAATTCTTATCCTCATCGGTCTTATTTTGGCCGGAGCCTCCTACGTCATCTTAAACTATACCTATTCCGCAGGAAATCGTGTGGGCAAGCTAGTTAAACTCTCTAAGAAAGGCTTTCTTCCAAAGACCTGGGAAGGAACGCTAGATCTTGGAAGCGGGGATCGACTGACTTGGGACTTTTCCGTTCACGATGATGAACTTGGAGAAAAACTTCAGAAGCATTCAGGGAAAATGGTGAACCTAGAGTACAGGGAGCTTCTTTGGCGACTATTTTACGATACCAAGTATGATGTGACTTCGTGGGAACTTAATGATGCAAAAGAAAATGATATTGCCATGCTTTGCCGCTTTGTGGCCGTCCTTAGAAAAGATAAAAGAATCGTTGAGATGATTAGGCCAATGATTCAGCAATATGATTCCTCATTACTTGAAAAAATTCGCGAGTGTCAAAATGAAAGATAGAGTCTCTAAAGAAATTATTACGGCCATGAAAGCTAAGGATAAGGTTCGCCTTAATGTCCTACGCTATTTGAAAAAACTTTTTATCGAAAACGATACTTCTAAAAAACCAGTGGATGAAATGGAGATTGTTATTGGCTACGCTAAGAAAGTTAAAGATTCTCTTGCCATGTACCCGGAAGGGAGTGATCAGCGAGCAGAAATTGAAGCGGAAGTGGTTATCCTTTCAGAGTACCTACCAGAGCAGTTAAGTGAAGATGACGTAAAGTCTCTAATAACTGAAATTATTGGAGGCCTAGAGTCTCCAAATATGGGCGCTGTTATGAAAGAGCTTTCCCCTAAGATCAAAGGAAAATTTGATGGAAAGCAGGCCTCAGGACTTGTGGTCGCTGCCCTAAAAGGATAGTTATGAAATATCTTCTTTGTTTAAGTCTTTTATTCTCTTACTCAGCCTTTTCTAAAGATGTTTCTTGCGTGGCCAAGAAAAACCTAAGTGAAGTTTGGCATAAAAAAACTGAAGTTCAGTTAGGAACAAAAGTTCTCTTTGGCTCTATCGATCAGTTTAAATTCTACGTTAAAAATATTGATGACTCTCGTTTTGAACTAGAGGTTCTCGACATAAATACACCTTCTCGCCAGTATGCTAGCGGTGATGGAAAAGAGATCAATTGGACCCTATGGAGCCGAAAGGCCCTGATCGATTTTAACTGCGAGCACTAGAGTCTATGTGCTTCTCAGCGATGATCGCAAAGATTTCCGGTGAAGAATTAGTTAAGACCGATTATCTTGATGTTAAAGAAATCAAAATGATTGAATACCCTAGTAACGCCAAAGCTCTAGAAGAAGATAGGCGTTTTTTCCCAAAGACCTGGGCACCAGTTCTGGTAAAGGGAAAAGTAGACTTTCAATTAAGACCCATGCGCTATCAGCTCCTTCCACATTTTTGCACCGAAGATAAATACACCAGAAAAAACCCCAAGACCGGAAGAATGGTTGAAATTAAAAATACCTTCAATGCTAGAGTTGATTCTCTTGAAGAGCGTAAGGCCTGGCAGCCCCTTTTTGGTGCCAGACATGCGGCCGTTCCTCTTGAGTCTTTCTATGAATGGGTAGATAGAAACGGAAGTAAGACGCTTATCGAATTTAGACCAAAAGATGAGAAGCTTTTTTGGGTGGCCTGCTTATGGGATCGCTGGGAAAAAGAAGGAGAGTATATTGACTCCTTTGCTATGATCACAGACGAGCCAAACCCTGAAGTTCTAGAAAAAGGCCATGACCGTACCCCGATTGTTTTAAAGGAGGAGCATCTTCTTGATTGGCTTCAACCGAAAAATGAAACAAAAGAGGAACTGTATGAAATGCTGCAGGATAAGAAGCCCCTCTATTTTCGAGGGGCCTATTTAGGTTGATTACTTTAAGTAGCCGCGTCTCATTTGGTCGCGCTCAATTGATCTAAAAAGAGCTCCGAAGTTTCCTTCCCCAAATGAGTGATGTCCCTTTCTTTGAATAATCTCAATAAAGATAGGACCAATAATATTTCTCGTAAAAATCTGTAGAAGATAACCTTCATCATCTCCATCAACTAAGATTTGAAGATCCTGAAGTTCTTTATGATCCTCAGTTACATTTGGAACACGGTCAAATACTTCAGCATAGTATTCATCATCAATATCAAGAGTTTCAATGCTGGTGTCTTTCATAGACTTCAAACTTTCAACAATATCTTCAGATAAGAAGGCAATATGCTGAATACCTGGTCCATTATATTCTTCAAGGTACTCATTAATTTGTGAATGCTTCTCAGTTCCTTCATTAATAGGAATACAAAAAGTCTCACAAGGGGACTGAAGGGCGTAGGAGACAAGTCCCGTTTTTGCGCCTTTAATATCAAAGTATCTAACTTCGGTGAAACCAAAAGTATCTTTATAAAAGTTACTCCATTTTTCCATCTCACCTTTTCGAACATTATTGGTCAGATGATCGATTCTAAAGAAGCCTTTATGCTTAACTATCTCCTGTTTGCTTTCATCCGTTAGGCCAAGAGACTTATAAAAGTTTTCATCTTCGTAGCGGTCAATAAAATAAATAAGTGAATCACCGATTCCATAAATGGCCGGTAGATCATATTCACCTTTCGCTTCTTTTGCTCCATTAGCAATAGCAATCTCTTGGGCCTTCTTAGCATCCGCAACTCTAAGTCCCATGGAGCCAATTGAAGGACCATGCTCAGTGGCGAAAGTAAAAGAATGTCCGTTCTTTTTATTATTGATGAGAAAATTAATATCGTTTTGTTTATAGAAAACCAGTTCGTCATTATCTGAATTAGCGATCCTAGAAAATCCAAATTCCTTAAAAAGTTTGTAGAGCATCTCTGGGTCTTTTGAGCAGTACTCAATAAACTCAATTCCTTTTAATCCTGTAGGGTTATCTGACATATGGTTCTCCTTTTTAAAGCAATTTAAGGGCATCCTACCGCGCTAGGACTTAGAGTCAATATGAGTCAAATCATTTTACAAATTAAGTGAAAAGGTTAGGATGTGCCTATGATAGATATCAAGCAAATCCACCATGTGGCCTACCGTTGTAAAGACGCTAAAGAGACGGCCGATTTTTACCAAAAATACCTCAATATGGAGCTAACGGTCTGTATTGCTGAAGATAAGGTTCCTTCCACTAAAGAGCCTGATCCCTATATGCATATCTTTTTGGACGCAGGGCAGGGAAATATCTTGGCCTTCTTTGAGATCACTGGTCAAAAAGAAATGAGCCGCGATTTAAATACGCCTCTTTGGGTTCAGCATATCGCTTTTCAAGTGGAGAGTTTAGACGCTCTAAAAGAGGCCAAAGCAGAGCTTGAATCAAAAGGAATTGATGTTCTTGGTATTACTGACCACGGAATTATTAAGTCCATCTACTTTTTCGATCCAAATGGTCACCGCGTGGAACTAACTTGTGTCACCGGAACCGACGAACAACTTAAGAAGCTTAAAGAGATGGCGCCTGAAATGCTTGAAGAGTGGAGCAAAACAAAAACTCCTCCTAAGTCCGCGGCCTGGCTACATGAGGATGAGTTCAAGTCATGAAAATTGAGACATCATTTCTAGACGGTAAAAGACAACTTGCTAGTTTCGATGGCCATGAGATTATTAGCGATGCGA
>JAIBDQ010000074.1 GCA_024686135.1 Halobacteriovorax sp.
CTATCAAGAAATATGAAGCCTGAAGTGAAAATGATTCCACTTTCAAAAGATGCTTATATGAATTACCTCGATAGCTTAGAAGTTGAGGAGGACCTAGATATGGCGACTCCACTTCGACTAGAAGATACTGCTAAGGCCACCCCTAAAGTATGGAGATCTGCACCTTTATTGGATGCATAATTTAAGATGAGGTTTAAAACAGAACTTAATATAAACCTCTCACTCCTTGAGAAGAACGTTCAGTCCTTGAAAGGAATTATTAAAAATAATGAAATTCTTTTTATGGTTAAGTCCAATGGCTACGGGCACGGCCTAACCGAAATATCTGAATTTTCAGTTAAGGAAGTTGGGATAAAGTCCCTCGGTGTGGCTTCATTGGGTGAGGCTATTAGACTTAGAAACGAACTTTCTAAAGACAAGTTTGATCTTTATGCTTTCTCAGAACTCCAATTTAGTTCTGAAGACCTAAGGGAGCATTACCTTAATCAGAGAATAATTCCAGTCATTCATAGCTCTGCTGACCTAGGAACCTTTTTAAAAGACTCAAGGTTTTCATATTGTCCTCTCGTGCTTCATTTTAATACAGGGATGAATCGGCTTGGGATTGAGCTTAGTGAAATCGAATCTGTGGTCAAAAAAATAAAGAGTGCCGGTAGAAATTCTATTACTCATTTGATGACTCACTTTGGTTGTGCCTCAAATAGTATGACCACTAATTCTCATAATAAAAGACAGCTTGAAAACTGGAAAAAATTAAAAGATGAAGTTAGAGGAAGTGGTCTTCAAATTGAACAAACATCAATTTCAAACTCTGGAGCTCTTGAGCAAGGAGTTGGACTTGAAGAATCTCATGTAAGACCTGGACTTATGCTTTATGGTCCAAGTTCGTTAATTCCTCCACTTAGAAAAGACTCCCTTTGGAAGGGGGATAATATATCGACTTTAAAAACTGAGGTCTTAAAGGTCTTTGAAGTTGAAAGAGGTCAGCCTATTGGATATGGGGCTACCCCTTGCCCCGAAGCTGGCTTCGTTGCAGTGATAGCTCTTGGTTATGGAGACGGCTTTTCTACAAAATACTGTGGGGCCCATATTGGTTCAGCTCGAATTCATGGGAGAGTTAATATGGATATGGCCCAGCTCTTTTATACGAATGATCCAAAATTATCAGCAGGTGATCAATTAAATATTTGGGATAACTCTATTGAGTCAATAATGAATTTTTCAGATGAAACAAAAACAATTCCCTATGAACTTTTTTGCTCCTTAACTCAAAGAGTTCCTAGAACTTACAACCGATAATTAGTCCTATGGAAAGTGTTAAAAAAAGAAATTTTTTCCTTGTACGAATTGAAAGGCTAGGCCGCTCAGTTATTGAAGGTGTAGAGGGTCTTGGAAGAGTTTCTCATTTTGCAGGAAGAATTTTTTATTGGATGTTTCGACGTCCCTATAGAACGAAGTTGTTGATTAATCAGCTCTACTTCGTTGGTAATAAAAGTATTTTTATCTGCTGTCTCGCCGGTTCCTTTACTGGTATGGTGATGGCCTATCAGACCTACTTTGGTTTTAAGATTATTAATGTGGACTCCTTAGTTGGTCCTGTCGTGGCCCTAACTCTCGCTAAGGAATTAGCGCCGGTGTTAGCGGGACTTATTGTTGCTGGAAGGGCGGGGGCTGCTATGGCCGCTCAAATAGGAACGATGAAAGTGACTGAGCAAGTAGATGCTCTTGAAGTCATGGGAATAAGTTCTATTCAATATTTAGCGGTACCTAGAGTGATTGCAACAACGATTGCTCTACCTATGTTAACGGGACTGTACCTCTTTGTTGGAAATTTAGGTTCCGTGCTTGTTGGAACAAAAGCTTTGATGATCGATGAGGCCATATATTTGAATAAGCTTGGCGAGTTTATGTTTATCGAAGATATCTGGCAGGGTCTAATTAAGGCGACTGTATTTGGATTTGTTATTTCATTGGTCGCTACATATTTTGGGTTTCAGGTAAGAAAAGGAGCCGAAGGTGTAGGTAAGGGAACAAACTTAGCTGTAGTTTGGGGCATGATTTCAGTATTAGTATTGGACTATTTTTTAACTAGTTTCTTGGTGCATATTTTATAAAATGTTAGACTTTGAAAAACCCGCCATTGATATGAAAAACCTCTCCAAAAGTTTTGGAGAACATTCAATTTTGAAGGACCTAAGTTTTGAGGTTCCAAGAAATAAGATTGTTACAATCCTCGGATTTTCAGGTGCGGGAAAATCTACTTTGTTAAAGCATATGTTAGGTTTATTAAGCCCTACCTCCGGATCAATTTCAGTTCTTGGACAAAACTTACAAGACTTAGATGAGGATGAATTGAGGGAGTTTAGGCAAAATTTTGGAATGTTATTTCAATATGCAGCACTATTTGATTCGTTTACAACTTATGAAAATGTAGCCTTTCCTCTAAGAGAATTCACTAAATTAAAAGAAGAAGAAATCGCTATTCGAGTGCATGAACTGCTGAGCTCTGTGGGGTTAGAAGAAAGCTCTTACTATAAACTTCCATCAGAGTTATCAGGGGGAATGAGAAAGAGGGTGGGGCTTGCGCGCGCCTTGGCATTAAACCCAAGAATCATGCTTTATGATGAGCCTACGACTGGGCTTGATCCCATTACAACAAAAATGGTTAATGACTTAATTGTTTCTATGGCAGAAAAAAATAAAGACCGAGGAATGACCTCTGTCATTATCTCTCACGATGTGAAAGCTTCTTTGAGTATTTCCGACTTTATTGCTTTTCTCGACCGTGGTAGGATTGTTGAGTACTTACCAGCTTCGGAATTCGCCAAATCTGAGAATGAATTGGTGAAAAGATTTATTAATTTGTAACTAAAAGCAAGGAAGCTTTTCATCGATGAATGAACTCAAAGTTGGCTTAATGGCAATCGCGACAATGATTGCAGTGGGCTATATGTCATTCAAAGTCACTTCGAACCAATCTGGTTTTGGTGAGTATATAACCTATAGAACTATTATTAGTGATGCCTCGGGAATCTTTCCAAAAACTCCAATTAAGGTTGCTGGGATAAGCGCAGGTAAAATTAAGTCCATTGAACTTCAAGGGAACCATGCCCTTATCACTTTTGAAGTTTTAGAAAAGATTTTAATTTCAAGTGACTCTAAGCTTGTTGTAAAGACCGTTGGTTTCCTAGGGGACAAATATTTAGAAATAAAAATTGGCACAACTGAAGTAAGGTTACCTGAAAATGACTTCATTTCCTCTGAGGCAGGGGGAGGAATGGAAAATTTGATGAAAGATGCGTCTGTCGTCATGAGAGATGTAAAAAAGATTGTTCAAGAGATAAAAGACTCTCTAGCTCCAGAGGGACAAAAAGGTCCCATTAAGAAAATTTTAGATGACGTACAGGCCCTCACTGAAAATGTTAAGCAAGTATCGGCAACACTCAAAAAGACTATTACTGGAAATGAAGAAAGAATAAATAATATTGTTAAAAACTTTGAAAATTTTTCTAGAAATCTAAGCGCAGAAACAGATAAAGGTTTTGAAGGATCTTCGGTAGCTAAAATTCAAGAAATTTTAGATAGCACGAAGAATATGACTAGCGATTTGGAATCTCTAATTGCAGATATCAAGGCCGGAAAAGGGACTGTTGGAAAGTTACTCGTTGAAGAAGAAATTGCTGACGAGGTAAGAGAGACTTTGGCCGGGGTTCAAAAGATAGTAGGTAAGGTTGAAAATATCCGAACTGAATTGGCGGTTTTTACTGGGGCCAGCACAAATGGCCAAGCTGAAACTGATGCTGCGCTTAAAATTTTTCCAGCACCTGAGAGGTTTTATGTCTTGGGCGTTACCACCAGTGAGTTTGGCCCAGAAACGGAAAAGATCACGACAACTAGTGTAAATGGTGGAGCAGCTTCCTCAGTTGTTACTAAAGAAAAGGATAAGGACTCATACCGATTTAATGTTCAACTGGGCCGTAAGATACAAAATTGGCACTTTAGAGGTGGTTTGATTGAATCCTCCGGAGGTTTAGGACTGGACTATGACTTTACTCGAATTGGATCTCGATTCACCATGGAAGTCTTTGATTACGATGAGGACCTTGGTCCTACGCTTAGACTAAGCAGTCAGCTTCAAATGTGGAATGTGTTTTACGGTAAGGTTTCTGTTGATTCGGTTAGCAAAAATTTCACTGACAATGTAAACTCTACTATAAGCGCAGGCTTACGGTTTAATGATGAAGACTTAAAGGGCCTTATTGGGTTCTTCTTTTAATTATGGTTAAAGAAAAAAATTGGCTTATTCGTACTACGAACTTTCAAATCCTTGGTCCTGTTTCCAAGGAAAAGATACTCGAGTTTGTAAATAAAGGCTCTCTTAAGGGAGAGGATGAAGTTTCGTCCGGAAACGGGTATTGGTTTTTAATAAAGGAAAAAGAGCTTCTTGAAAAATATATTTTTGGAGATATTCCTCAAACTTTTAATCCAATTACAGAAGCTCCAAATATTCTGACTGCTAATCAATCTTCAGATCAAACTGGAACACATAATAAAATTACGAGACCGGTAGCAGCTCCTAAGGCTGATCCAAAAGAAGATGGTGCTCTCCCAGAAGATGGAGATTTAGAGTATCCAGACATGAACTTACCTGCCTCAGACGATTTGGAATATCCAGATATGTCCACTTCTTCGAATGTCCCATCAGGGGAGCTAAATATTGATAATATATCGGTAAGCCCAGCTCCTTCGGTAAGTCCTGGGACGACTAAGCCGGTAGCAGCTCCACTGGAAGGAGATGATATTGAAGGAATTCTGCCTGAAGAGGAAGATTTAGAATATCCCGATATGTCTGAATTTGGTTTAAGTGATCCGGTTGAAGAAAACATAGTTTTAGATGAATTTGATGAAGATACTTCGCCTACAAACCCTGCGATAAGTGAATTCGACGAGGAAACTGATCCTGGAATTGATCCGCCAGAGCCAACCGCAGATTTTGAAATCCCTGAAGAGGTGTTGAGTGGAGCTCCTCCAGAGCCTGTGCAGAAGCCAGCTCCAAAACCGGCTCGAAGTGCCCCTGCAATGAAGGCCAGTCCGATGCTGGCGCCAAAGAAAAAGCAAGTACAAAAGAAGAAAGTACAAGCAGCGAAACCAAAACAAAGAAATGATAAACTTTTATTTCTTTTAACCTCTATTTTCTTTGTCACCTTCTTACTTGCGGCAGTTATTTTTTATTACAAAAAAGTTCTTAATAAACCACTTCCCTTTATTGGCCAAACGATTATAAATACAATTCTTCCAGTAGCTTCGGCTCAAACAGGACAATCTGAAAGTCTTGTTAAAAAAAAAGTCTTTTTAGTTTTAAAGAAATAAGAGAAGGGGATCTAGTCTTCACTCCAGAGTTAGGATTAAAGGGCTTTAACCTAGAAGTAACATCTACGGCAAATTTAAAAGAATGTGAGCAAATTAAGAAGTTCTTTGTTCAATTGAATATCTTACTTTCCAAATATCAAGATAAACTTGATCGGTACGATGAATTTATAAATAAGTGTTTCCTCGAAATGGATAAGGAATTTCTGACCTTATTGAATATAAGTCCTGAGGAACTTGAATCAGAGAAAACATTTCGAAAATATTTGATTGAGGCTGGAACGAATAGAAACACGAGAGAGTACGCACTAGATATCTATAGAAAAAAGAGAGTTCACTCAAATCAAAAGAAGATAATATCTAAACTTGTTGAGTTATCAATTCTCGAAGTTCCTAAAACAATGACGCCTGAGAAATACAAGAAATTATATTCTTATCTCAAAGAAGTTGAAGAACTTGATGATGACCACCCATTAAAACATTTTGTGAACTTATCAGTTGCTCTAAGGACAGATAATGAAGAGTGGATTAGAAAGGCATCCTTAAAGATTATAAACACTTCGTCACTACAGTATGCCATTTTTATCGATCCAAGGAAGTTCACGAAGAAGATTTATATTCAGATGGTAGAAGCGATTTTTGATACTCTAAAACTTACAAAATCAAAAGTTGATGATCCTATGATAACTAAAATGTTAGTCACTAGGCTTATCTTCTTTTTGCCAAATAAGTATAAAGATCGCTTCAAGTCAGAGTTTAATGGGAACTGGTCGTTAAACGAACTTCGTGAAGTGGTCGCCAACCGAAAGTACGGCCAATCTGCCATAGGGCTTTGGTTCAATGTATTAGAAAATAGAACGACAGAGGCTGAGGTTAATAGATTTTTAGATAGAATACTGCGTGTAAAAACATTAAAAAAATTACCTCTAGAAGAATTTTGGATTTTGAAACACTTCTATCCCGGAGGGGATAGAAGAGAAGTTCTTGAAACGAGACTTGCTTCATTTGGTAAGTCTAATGCTAGTGTTCATGACAATCTTATCTTAAATGAAATCTTAGATAAGGAGCCGATTAAGAAGAAGTTAGAAGAGCTTAATCCGAACTTTAAAAAACCACTATTTATGGTCAAACGAGATATTTTTCAGTCTGTATTAC
Organism: Halobacteriovorax sp.; assembly: GCA_024686135.1. Lineage (GTDB taxonomy): Bacteria > Bdellovibrionota > Bacteriovoracia > Bacteriovoracales > Bacteriovoracaceae. The sequence goes on from JAIBDQ010000074.1 coordinate 6,523, forward strand.
AAAGTGGATATCCCTCACAGTTTGCACTATACAATCTTTTTCTTTTAGGGGAAAAAGACCCCAAATTATTTTGGTGGTTTATTTTATGAGCAAAAATATTTTTATCTATCCTACTGATACAGTTTGGGGAATCGGTGGCAATATTCATGTGGAAGGTATGGCGCTCAAAGTTAATATTATTAAAGGCCATACCGAGGTTAAACCGCTTTCAATTCTCTTTTATAATTTAGATATGCTATCGGATTATTTCCAATTAGATCTCTTTGATAAAGAATGGCTGGAGACCCTCTTTTTAAAAGAAGCGACTCTAGGTCTTCCTTTAAATTTTTTAAAGAAAGAAATCCCGAAGGAAGCATTTGGTAGCTCTTCATTTATTTGTGTTAGAGTCCTAACAAATCAAACTATTTTAGAGCTTATAGAGAAAGCAGGTGGTCCTATTTTTACAACAAGTTTTAATAAAAAGGGAGAGGAGCCAATTCTTGATAGCGCTAAAGCTCGCGATTTAAAAGATCAGCTTTGCCCAACTGCTCAGATCTTAGGTGAAGGAACTGAAAATCTTAGTGGGCATTCCTCAACCATCATGGTGTATAAAGAAAATTCAACCTTTGAAGTCCTTCGGGCCGGAAAAAAGATAAAAGAAATTGAAAAGCATATTGCATTACTCTCAACCTGATTTTTATAGTTTTACGAGTGACTCCATAAGGCTTGTGGAGCTTGCCTGTGCTCTTCCTCGTCCAGAGGTCGAAAGTCTTGAGATACTAGACCTTTGCTGTGGTAGTGGCGTTTTAGGAATAGAAGCGGCTCTTCGCCTTAAGACTGTTTCTCAAATATTTTTTTTGGAATTACAAAAAGAGTTCCTGCCTCATATAAATGAAAATCTCAACAGTGCTGAACTACAAAAATTGAGTAAGATCGAAATTGCTTCCGTAGGAAACACGGAGTTTAACAAAGGACAGTTCGATTATATCTTTTGTAACCCTCCTTACTTTAATGTAGGTGAAGGGCGAGTTTCGCCGGATGTACGTAGACAGAAATGCCGAACTTTTGAAGTTGATAGCCTTAGTATCGTACTAGAAAAATCACACCTATGGCTCAAAGATAGAGGCTATCTTTGTCTTGCTACACGAGATGAGAGAACCATCGACATATTTCTAGATAATTTTGAAATTATTAAAAAAGAAAAGTTTTCCGAAACTTGGCTAGTCTGCTTGTCTCGATTGAATATAGATTGATGTGAGTCGGTCACGAACTTCTTCTGAATCAATATCTTTAAACTCTTCGTCCGCTTCTAATTTTAACTTGCGATATTCTGGAGAGTATTTATGAAAAGCTTTCTCAATCTTTTCTTCTTGAACTTTATCTACCCCTGCTCTTTGCTCTGCTATAAGCTTTTGTTTTTGGAAAAATGTAGAGTCCGTTTTGAAATACAAGGTTCGTAAAGAATTCCTAAGACTTGGAAATTTATTCTTAATTTTTTCAAGAAGCTGTACTTCCATAAACTTTAATTGCTCCGAGTAGGCCGGATGATCGGTCAGAATAGTAAGAGAGCGTTTTGTGTTCTTTAAAGGGATACAATGCTTTGAGAGCCTAGGCCCAATAACCTCGGGCCAGGATTGAATAAGACTTAGGAAGTCGAAGGCCTCATTGGCTCCCGGTTTACCCTTTTTCTTGGGTCTATAAGTGAACTCCTGGTCTGTAGCTATCTGGGTAGATGAAAGGCCATCCTTAAGTAGTTTTCCTAACTGTTTGAAACTGTTTTTTTTAGCCAATTTTTCTCTCACATAATGGCCAACCAAGAGCCTGCAAAGTTATAGTTGCCTTGTGAAGCAAACTTTTCAAGCATTATTTAATAGATTCAAGGGATTCGGGCTAGTTACGCTCTTATTTCTTTCTAGTTGTTCGGGATATCGCATCAAAAATACGGCTAACCCATTTGAATCTTATAATATCAGATCTATTACGGTCCCAATGTTTGTAAATCACTCAACTGTAGCCAAGGCCTCAGTTCCATTTACTAAGGAGTTCGTAAGGCTTCTTTCAAAGTATCCAGACTTAAAGGTTTATTCGGGTGAAGACACAAGTGGTATGGATGCTATTCTTGTTGGAATTGTTACGAGTAAAAAATATCTTCGCCAAACATTCGTAACTAAGAATGAAAAATTCACTGAAGGGAAACTGAAGAGTTCAATCGGTGATAGAAGAGAATTTTTTGTGCCTACAGCAACTGGTTATGAAGTGGCGCTAAGGCTAGTCCTTATTAAAAACCCAAAAAAGATGGAGGTAGAGTTAGCGAAGTCTGAGCTTGTTGCCTATCTTCAGTCAAATCCATCAAAGATTATCTTTAATCATATTATGGATGTTACTGGCTCTTTTAACCGAGAAGCTGGGGATACAATTACTCCGGATTCTCCTGGGACTGTCAATTTTTCTAAAAATAAAGGTAACTTTGAAAGTAGCTTAAGTGGTTCTGCTAAGTCGGCAGCTACTCAATTTAAGGAGACCGTACTCGATGTCTTCTAAGTGGCGGCCCTGGGAATTTCTTAAACATCATCCGACAGTAATCAACAAAGATGAAAGACAACTGACCGTTGTTTATTGTACTGACCCGTTTGTTGAAAGAATCCTAAGAAATAAAATTGATTTTGAAAAATGGGAAGGACAACCAGCTCTTGTGATGAGTGGAAGTGATCTATCTGTAGATTGGATTGAGGAGAACCTTCAAACTTTATCACTCTTTGGTGGTGATCAACCGATATGCGTCCTACAGGGAACTGCGTTTTCAGCTCCCGTTAAAAGACATCTTATTGAAAATAGTATTTCTGACGGAAGTCGACATCTGGTTTTCTTCTTAAATAAAGATAAAAAGTTCTTTAATGAATGGCAGAAGAAAGCAAAAGAAGCCGTCTTTCTTGAAGTCGAAGAGCCTAAGTTTTGGGAGTTCGGAAAACTTCTGACTTATTTTGCTGATGAAATGTCCATGCGCTTACCAATGGATGTTCATAATTATCTAAGTGAAGCCGTTCCACATAAGTCTGGTGATATGATTAATACTCTTAAGACCTTAAGACTTAGTTTTGGCACAGGTCCTTATAAGTTAGAGGATATTAAATCTGTTATTCCGGCGACTAGGTTAGATCAATTTCGATTGGCCAGCCTACTTGGGCAAAAGAGAATGGTTGATTTTTATAAAGAGCTTGAGAAGCTTATCTTAGATCAAGATGAGCAAATTGGATTCTATAACTTCCTTCAGGGACACCTGTTAAAACTGATGGACCCTTCTTATATTGAAAAAAAAGCAAGACCTTCTAAATACGACAAAGAAATCGATTCCCATTCGAAGCTTTGGAAGCGTGATGAGTTACAACGAGCCATTAGGAATTTTAGTAAGCTAGAGATTGAAGCGAAAAAGAAGAATCCTTTTATTAAAGAAAAAATCCGAGAGCTTCTTCTTCAAGAACTATAAAAAAGGCTCGCGTTAGCGAGCCTAATATTCTGATAATTTATTTTTGAAATTAAAGGCTGTTGATTTGAGAAGCAAGACGACCAGTTCTGCGAGCTGCAGAGTTTGGCTTGATGATCCCTTTTTTAGACATAACATCTAATTGTCTTTGAACTGTTCCTAAAAGTGCAGTTGCAGCTTCTTTGTTTTTCTCTTCGATAGCAGTACGAATCTTTTTGATCACTGTTCTCGACTCAGAAGTAACGACTCTATTTCTTTTAGTTCTAGTAACTGTTTGTCTTGCTCTTTTAGCAGCTGATTTGTGATTGGCCACAATAATATCCTTTTCTCTTTTTCCGCATGATATAGCGTCAACTTATTAAATTAAGGACCATTTTTAATCCAGTAGGAGCGAGATGACAACTGGCCCAATGAATTAATTTAATAAAAATTAAAGTATGCGTTGCAGCATTTTGCATATAGCCTATCTAACTTGTTTATCTTACTAAGAAACGCTACTATGCCGTGATTTTTTAATCCCCCTATAAAGAGGTAAATATGACTACAATTGCAACAATTGGTGTAGTTGGAGCAGGACAAATGGGCCGAGGTATAGCCCAGGTGGCAGCCATGTCCGGATTCCAAACCTTGGTATGTGATGCTAATCCTGAGGCCCTAGATGCCGGTATGGCCTTCATAGAAAAGCAGCTTAAGAGAGGTCTTGAAAAAGGTAAGTGGGATGAGGCAAAGGTTTCTGAGACGCAGGCAAAGTTAGAGAAGGTTTTATCTGTTGAAGGCCTTAGTGAATGCGATCTTATTATTGAAGCCGCTACAGAAAATAAACCAATTAAGTTTGAAATATTTAAGTCCTTGGATAAGATTGCCAAAAAGGGAGCTATTCTAGCAACGAACACTTCTTCTATTTCAATCACTGAGATCGCTGCCGTAACAAGCAGACCTGAACTCGTGGCCGGGATGCATTTTATGAATCCAGTACCGGTTATGAAGCTGGTTGAAGGGATTCGAGGATTAGAAACAAGTGAAGAGACCTTTAAGGCCGTTGAAGACGCTTCAATAAAAATGGGAAAGGTTTTTATTAAGGCCAATGACGTAGCTGGCTTTGCAGTAAACAGAATCTTAATGCCGATGATTAATGAAGCTGTTTATACACTTTATGAAGGTGTAGCCGGTGTAGAGGATATTGATCAGGCCATGAAGCTCGGTTGTAATCAGCCCATGGGTCCTCTAGAGTTAGCGGACTTTATTGGACTCGATACTTGCTTAGCCATTATGGAAGTTCTACACGATGGATTAGGTGATACGAAGTATCGTCCATGTCCACTTCTTAAAAAATATGTTTTAGCAGGTCGATTTGGTAGAAAGTCAGGTCGTGGGTTTTACGAATACTAGGAAAAAATATGTTTAGTGCTAATAACTACGAGACAATTCTATTTGATATTAATAACGGTGTTGGAACAATTACCGTCAATAGAGAAAAAAAGCTTAACGCTTTAAACTCTCAAGTTCTTAAAGAAATTAAAGACCTCCTTGAGACGATTCACGCTCAAGATAAAAGCTTTAGCCTTAAAGGCTTGATACTTACGGGCGCTGGAGAGAAGGCCTTTATTGCGGGAGCAGATATAAGCGAAATGAACGGAATGACAACTGATGAGGCCCAGGCTTTTGGTAAGCTCGGGCAGGATGTCTCCCTTCTTTTTGAAAAGTTACATATTCCTGTGATTGCGGCTGTTAACGGATTTGCTCTTGGCGGCGGCTGTGAGATGGCCATGAGCTGTGATTTTATTTACGCAACTGAATCTGCTGTTTTTGGACAACCAGAAGTAAAGCTTGGGTTAATCCCAGGTTATGGTGGGACACAAAGATTAGCTAGATTGGTAGGAAGAAATAGGGCCAAGGAAATTATTTATTCTGGAAGGAATGTAAAAGCTGAAGAAGCTTTAACATTAGGTCTTGCAGTTAAACTTTTTCCAACTAAAGAAGCTATGATGGAAGGAGTTGAAGATACCTTTAGTAAAATTCTAAGAAACTCACCACTAGCTGTAGGCGCATCTAAAAAAGTTATGAATATGGGGAATGATCTCACCGTTGAACAAGGACTAGGTTGTGAGCTGCAACAGTTCGCAGAGATCTTTTCATCCGATGATATGAAAGAGGGGACAGCCGCATTTATGGAAAAGCGTGCCCCAGAATTTACAGGAAAATAAAATGAGTATTGAAAATGACTACAAAGAAGTAAGAGACATGGTGGCTAAGTTTAGTGATGCAGAAGTTGCACCATTGGCCGCTTCAATTGATCATGAAGGAAAGATCCCAGAGGCTTTGGTAAAAAAGCTCTCTGAGAATGGATTTATGGGAAGTTATATTCCAGAAGAGTATGGTGGAGCGGGAATGGATTATGTTTCCTACGCCATCATCGTGGAAGAGATTAGTCGTAACTGTGCTTCAACAGGTGTTCTTATTTCTGCCCACACTTCGCTTTGCTCTTGGCCAATTCTTGAATATGGAAATGAAGAACAAAAGAAAAAATACCTTCCTCAACTAGCAAGTGGTGAAAAAATTGGTTGTTTTTGTTTGAGTGAGCCAAATGCTGGTTCTGATGCCGCTTCACTTACAACTTTCGCTGAAGACAAAGGTGACTATTACGAGCTAACAGGAACAAAGAACTGGATCACAAATGGTAAAGAAGCCAAGATTGCAGTTGTTTTTGCTAAGACTACTAAGACAGAAAATCATAAAGGAATCTCAGCTTTCATTGTTGACACTGACACTGAAGGCTGGAACATCATGAAAGAAGAAGATAAGCTTGGGATTAAGGGCTCTTCTACTACTCAGATCATTTTAGAAAAAGTAAAAGTACCAAAAGAGAACTTATTAGGACCTCTGGAAAAAGGTTTTAGAGTGGCTCTTTCTACACTTGATGGTGGTCGTATTGGGATCGCGGCCCAAGCGCTAGGGATTTCTTGTGGGGCTTTTCAGTATGCTCTTAGGTATTCTACTGAGAGGGTTCAGTTTGGAAAACCTCTCTCAAACCTACAGGCCATTCAATTTATGCTTGCAGATATGAGTACTAAGATCGACGCATCACGTCTCTTAATAATGGATGCCAGTGAGAAAAAAGATAACAAAGAGGATTATAGTAAACGTTCAGCTCAGGCTAAACTCTTTGCTGCGGAAGCTGCTATGTGGATTACGACTAAAGCAATTCAAATCTGTGGTGGAAACGGTTATACAAAGGAATACCCAGTAGAGCGCTTTTTTAGAGACGCTAAGATTACAGAAATATATGAGGGAACATCAGAGGTACAACGTATTGTTATCGCCTCTCATGAGCTCAAAACAGTTAACTAGTATTTGCCAAGAAATGGCGCAGAGGGTACCAATAATCTCTGCTATCGTGATTTAACAGAAGTTAATGCGTAGCATGCCGGAGGTTCGCCGTGCTTAATAAAATTTTGGAGAAAGTAAAAATGGCCAAAAAGAAAGCAGCTAAAAAGAAAGTCGCAAAGAAAAAAGTAGCTAATAAAAAAGTAGCGAAAAAAGCAGCTAAGAAAAAAGTAGCGAAAAAAGCAGCTAAGAAAAAAGTAGCGAAAAAAGCAGCTAAGAAAAAAGTAGCGAAAAAAGTAGCGAAAAAAGCAGCTAAGAAAAAAGTAGCTAAGACTGCTTCTGCGAAGAAGCAGACGAAAAAGAAAGTTGCTAAAAAAGTAGCCAAGAAAAAAGCAGCTAAGAAAAAAGCAGCTAAGAAAAAAGTAGCTAAGAAAAAAGTAGCTAAG
>JAIBDQ010000154.1 GCA_024686135.1 Halobacteriovorax sp.
TATGAACAGATCACTGATAATATTCAAAGAGAGATAACGGTATTTTTAGTTATTCTTTCTGAAAATAGTTTAACAACAGAAGAATCAAACTTAGCTCAGTCTATTATGAGAGAAGCCGATGAGCTTGAGTCTGTGGCTGACTATTTAGAAAGAATTGGTAAGTACACCACTCGTACTCCTCTTCACGAGATTTTAACTGATGAAACTAAAGAAGAGTTTTTTAGTTTTTATGATGAAGTTGAAAGTTATTATAATGGAATAGCTAAGCGAATTAAGTCCACAGAAAATATGGACTTAACAATAGTTCACAGAAAGTCTGAAGAGCTAAGGCAAAGGGCGCAAACCATTAGAAAGAATCAATTGCAAAGAGTATCAAAAGGTAAAATGGACCCACTAACATCCCTTACTTATTCGGATATGGTGGTGGCCGTACGAAAGATTCGCTCTCACGCTCAAAATATTGCTGAGGCCCATATTTAAAAGTGGAGAGTCTGCTTTATAGCAAATCTCTCCACTTGTAATATTAGAACTTCAAGGAAAAGTCTAACATGCTTCTTGTATAGTTTTCATTTGTAAGGCTTGCTGTTTTGTTTAAGAAGTGACTAAAGGCGACTTTAGTTTTCTTGTTAAAACTATATCCAAGTCCAAGCTCATGTCCTTTGGCATTAGTTCCGCCGCCAGCAAAATCTGAATCTGTAAAAGCACCAATAACGGCATCTTGTTCAACTTTTCTGTAGTTGTATGAAAGCTTAAATTTCTTTCCTACGTTAAACCCAGCCAGGTAACCACCATCGTTTTTCTTTGGGTCAATATTTGTCACAAAGTCTGCAAATAGTGTGAAGGGAACTTTAGTTTTAAACTTAACTTCTACAAAAGAGTTAATAAGATTGTAGTCGTTATCGTACTTACTAGCTGCATTCGTAGAGTTGCCAAATGAATCAGCTGTATCAACAAAAGTAGACTCGCCCTGTGTGCTTAAGTAATCGTAGTAAGCAATGGCATAGGTAAACTGAATAAGATCGCCGCTATGCTGAATTCCAAGCTGAAGTCCCTGTAGGACTGCATCTGGTGAAGTGCTTCTTTCATCCACCCAAAGGTAACCTAAATTAACAAAAAGCATTTTTATAGGAAGATGGTAAGCAAGTCCTTCTGGTGAAAGATCTCCATCCCAAACAAGTTCAGTTTTAGCTGGCTTTGCCCATGGGTTTTTCATCTTACCGGCAACCAGGTGACCAAAATCAGTCGTGTACTTTAAGTAGGCAAGATCAAGATTAATTCCTTTAGAACTAAATCCCCCATCTAAAGTTTGGTTCGATGAAACTGGATCAGAAGAACCACTGGCGATTCTAAAGGCGTAAGAAAGATCCTCTTGAGCCTTTCCAGCAACTTTAAGTCTTGCTCTTATTCTATTTCTAAATCGGGCGTCTTTGTTGTCTTGGTCGATTCTCTCGTTTCTATAACGAAGGTCTCCACTCCAAGAAGGGGCGTCCATGGCCTTGGCATTTGAAATGGCGATTACGGCCAAAAAGATGAGTGTGATTTGCTTTTGCATATGTTCTCCTGAGTTATTATCAGGAGAAACATAGATAATTAGTTTTAGGAAAGCACTAGTTAATTGTTAGGAATCCATTACTATTTGAGATTGCATGTAGCGCTCTACGCCAACTTTCTCAATAAGACCTTGCTGAGTTTCTAACCAGTCTACATGCTCTTCTTCACTTTCAAGGATCTCGCTAAAAAGATCTCTTGAGACGAAGTCACGGGCCTTTTCAGCATATTCAATGCATTCCTTTAGGTAAGGTACAGCAGCATTTTCAACGGCCAAGTCAGCGGCGATGATTTCTTCAATATTTGAGCCGATAACTACCTTTTCTAGTTTTTGAACATTAGGGATCCCTTCTAAGAAAAGAATTCTCTTTATAAGTTGATCCGCATGCTTCATTTCATCAATAGAAGCTTTATATTCGAGGGCACCAAGTTTCTCTAGACCCCAGTCTTGGAGCATACGAGCGTGAAGGAAGTATTGGTTAATGGCCGTTAGCTCTTTAGTAAGAACGCCGTTTAGCATTTCAATGACTTTTGCATCACCTTTCATATGGTCTCCAGTAGTTGAATTTCAGTTGGATTTTATTCTTTTGGGGTATATTGGTCAATTAGGACCGAGCTTTTGCTCTAGATTTGGCCTGAACCTTTTCAATGGCGTCTACAACGCAAATTCCGCAGTCAGAACCAACACCGAGCTTCTTAAGAACCTCTTGAGTTGGAAGACCTTTATCAACCAGGTCCTCTATCTTCTTGTCTGTGATTCCTTTGCAAAGGCAAATAACCATTTCTTCTCCTATCGTCTGCGCTTATGCTTCTGTTCGGTTAGCCAAACAAAAATATTAAGAGCAAAATTATAATACCCTTTTTGTTTGATAGGTCAAACACTAGTTTATTTTACCATACGATTGTTGAGAGAATCGATTTTTATTTGGATTAAGTTATTGATTTTACGATATTTAAACCCAGGTTTAACGCAAAACTAACTCATGGGACCTAAGCTTTTTATAAATCAAAAAGGAGCAGTTATGAGATTAGTTTTTTTGGTGAGTTTACTTTTGTATTTTGTCTTAATGTTTGATGTCTCTGTGGCCTCTACCTGTCGGATTGAAATGAAGGACTATATAAACCTAGTGGAGGAAGGCCCTTCTGTTAGTGTCATCGAACTTAAGGAAGTCCCAAGTCGAACTAAAAATAGAAACTTTATTATTACTGATAAAGTAGATAGCGAAGATAGTTGGAGTGAGAGGTTTTATATTTCTAAAAAAGATGATCTTGTTAATGTACCGATGGGGCTTGGGGATCTTTTAACTAAAAATCAAATCTTAAAAAAATATAAAATGAAGGATGATTCGCAGTTGGTCTTTTCAGAAATAAGTGGTTCCAGTTGCACAGAGCAAGATAGGGCGCTTATCTACTACTTCATCATGGAGTGGTTTTATTTTGGTTAGCTAAGGATAACTAAGACAATATAAGGAACGCCAAAGAAAACAAAATTAGCTAACTTATAAAATGCTAGACCAGCGTAGTGTGTACCGTTGAACTGCTCTCTTGTTATGCCTACAAAAGTACGATGTGCTTTATAGATCCAGTCGGGAAGGAAAAAGAGAAATCCTGCCCACCAAAATAAGATCGCCAAGTTGATAAGAAAACCGTAGAGAAAAAAGTTTTTAAAAAATTCTATATCCATTTTTAACCTCTAGAAATCGTATATCCAACGAAGGATATCGTGATGGGTGACAATCCCAACTAATTCGTCATCTTTATTAATGACTGGTAGAGCAGAGATCTGCTCGTTAACCATAACCTTCGCCAAGTGTTCGATGGGGGTTTCCTCATGGCAACAAAGAATGGTTTTACTCATAAATTCTGAAAGTTTTGAATGCTTGGTTAAGTCAAACTTCTCAAGCCAGAGCACATCACGGTCGCTAATAAGTCCTTTAAGAACACCCTTTTTCGTAATGGGGAGATGGTGAACGGACTTAGTTTTAAAGACTTTAAGGGCCTCTTCTATGGAGCAGTCTTGATCTAAGAACTCTAGGGACTTACTCATAATCTCTATGGCAAAGCTTTGAGAGTCATTGAGAAGGTCCCTGGGTTGGGCCTTTTGCCCTGGAACAACAGTGGCTTCTAGACGCCTTCCAGAGACCTTTTTTAAGTATTCGAAATCATGTTCGGTGATATGACCACCCACAATGATATAAAAAGACATATGAACTCCCTGCTTTCATTATGGCAGAGAATAAATGTAAAACCTTGATCAATATCAGGTTTTTTTATTATAAGGACTAATAGCCGAAAACCCTTATAAATGGGAGAAAGGGGCATAAATCTTATTTAGGAAAATACATGAAAGCGATTGCCTTACTTATCATCTTAATATTTTTTGCGGGAATCAAGGCCCATGGGAATACAGCTCTTGAGGCTAAGCTTCAAAGCTTTTATGAAAACCCAGCTCGCTTTATGAACACACTGCCTGTTAACCATCTAGAGGATAGAAAGTTTAGTCATAGAGAAATTCTTGAAAAGGATTTCGTAAGAGCAAAGAGTCACGTTAGAGATGAGATCTTAAATAATTTAGATCCATCTACTCCTGAGTATAACGACCGTGTGGAGTCGCTTTTTCAAGGTGAAACCCTTATTGAAACTTTACAGGAAATGGAAAGTTTAAAATTAACTGAAGCCGAGGTCATGACAAAACCATGGTCTGATGACTATTGGCCAATTTATCAAGGTATCCTTGGTAAACGTTATGCTGATGAAAGTTTTGCTTATAAAGATGACTGGAGTGAGTATCATCAGTACGTGATCGATCGTCCTTATATGATGATCTTTAAAAGTGGTAGAGATAAGGAAGTTGATGAGCTTGGTCCCTCAGAGAAGTACGATTTACTTTTTGGTGGAAATGTAAACCTCACTGGTAAGATGTGGAAAGAGGGAAAAACTTATTGGCAAAGGTATGGATCAGTAGAAACCTGGATGGGGATCTGTCATGGCTGGGCCCCAGCTTCTTTTTCATTAGCTAGACCAGAAAATGTTATTACCGTTAAGGCTTTTGATGGAAAAACGGATTTAAATTTTTACCCTAGCGATATTAAGGCCCTTGCTTCACTTCTTTGGGCCAATGTTAGAGTTCCCACTCTTTTTGTAGGTGGAAGATGTAATGTTAAGAATCCAGAGACAGATGATGAAGGCCGAATCATTGATCAAGAATGTTTTGATACAAACCCGGCCACTTGGCACCGCGCTGTTGTTGAACAAGTAGGAAGAAGAGGGAAGAGTTTTGTTTTTGATGCGACTTATGATTATCAGGTTTGGAATCAACCGGTTATTTCATACGAATATACTTATTTTAATCCTCAAAGTCTTGAAGAGCCCGTTAGTTTAAAAAACGCAATCATCCCAATTGAAAAATTCGAAAGAGATGTCTTTAAGAAGTATCGAAGCTCAAAAACAAGGTATGTTGTAGGAATTGAGATGGATATCACTTATTTGGTTGAAACCGATCCAAGTCAACTCCCTTACGATGACGAATCTCAAGATATCCACCGTACTATGAGTTATATGTACGATCTAGAGCTCGATAAAGACCTCAAGATTATTGGTGGAGAGTGGTACCAAAACTATCATCCTGACTTTATTTGGATGCCTAGACCCGGTGCCAGGGCCCAAAGTATTGGTGATTTCTCTATCGGAAATGAAGAGACTTGGAACTTAGACATGTCTGCACCTAAATCTTGGGCCAGACCAGCTGCCATCTCAGCTAAACGAGGACAACCACTTAGTAAAGTTGTAGAATTCCTTATTCAAAAAAGCCGTCAATAAACCAAGGAGAGGTTTAGAAATGGGACAAGAAATAAGTAAGGTCGACTTTAGTAAAGCCGAATACGAAGAATTCAACAAGCGCTTAAGAGAAGAAACTAAAATACTAAAAAGTTATTTTGATCAAAACCTCTTCGAACCAGAAGATGGTCAGACCTGCACCTTTGGCGCAGAAGTCGAAGGTTGGCTGATCGATAAGAATCATATTCCTGCACCCAAAAATACTGAGTTTTTAGATAAACTTGGGGACCCCTTAGTTGTTGCTGAGTTGGCTCAATTTAATTTTGAGCTTAACTGTAATCCAAGATCCCTAGGAGGAAATAACTTAAAACTAATGGAAGAGGAGCTTGTTCAAAGATGGAAGGGGGCAAGAGATTGTGCCAAGTCCATGGGCCTTGATATTCTTAGTATTGGAATTCTTCCTACCCTTAGAGATGATATGCTTAATCTTAAGTATCTCTCCGATCAAAATAGGTACGCTTCCTTAAATAATAAAATCATGGAGGGAAGGGATGGAGAGCCAGTTCACTTAAATCTTCATGGTCTTGATGAACTTCACGTGGATCATGATGATGTTATGCTCGAGGCTGCTGCCACAAGTATGCAAATTCATCTGCGAGTAAACTTAAAAAACGCGGTTAGATACTATAATGCCTCGATGATTCTCTCTCCCGCAATAGTCGCGGCGGCGGGAAATAGTCCTTTTATGTTTGGAAAGGAGCTTTGGTCTGAAACAAGAATTCCAGTCTTTGAGCAGGCCGTGAGTAATAAAGTCTTTAGAGATAGGACTGGGAAGTTTGTAGAACGAGTAGGCTTTGGTTCTGGTTATGCCAGAAACTCTATGATGGAGCCTTTTCTTGAGAACCTAGATGGTTTTCCTCCTCTTCTTCCACTTCTTATGGATGAAGATCCTAAACAACTTCCACATTTTAAACTTCATAACGGAACTATCTGGCGTTGGAATAGACCACTTATTGGAGTAGATAAAAATAATATTCCTCATTTAAGACTAGAACATAGAACTCCTGCAGCTGGTCCCACCATGGTGGATAGCATGGCGGATATTGCTTTTTATCTTGGTCTAACAGAATCACTTGCTACTGAGGAAATTGCACCTGAAGAAAAATTGGATTTTGAAACCGCGAGAAAGAACTTCTATGAAGGAGCTAAACTTGGACTTGAGGCCGATATAAAGTGGATCGATGGCAAAGTTTGGAATCTTCAAAAATTAATTCTTGATGAGCTAATTCCAAGGGCAAAAGACGGTCTTTCAAAACAAAATTTTGATGAAAAAGATATTAATTATTATATGGATGAGATTCTTCATACTCGAATCTTAAGTGGGCAAAATGGAGCGAGTTGGCAAAAGGCCTTTGTTCATACTCATGGAACTTGCTTTCAAGAAATGACTGAAGAATATTTAAAATGGCAAAATAAGCAAGTTCCAGTTTCACAGTGGAATGTATAAGTATTGGAGAAAGTATGAAATTGATTTTGATAATAGGACTTATGGGTTTACTGACTTCTTGCGCTTCTAGTAGCGATAGGCAGATAGAAGAAGAAAAAACACATGTTCGAAAAAATATGTCTAAAAAAGAGATGAGCGATAAAATGATCAAAATTTTAGAATCATCTAAAAGGTTAACTAAAAAACAAAAAGAAGATTTTTTAGTTCTTCACTCAAATGTTAAACAGGATGTGACCGTTGTTAATGATGAGCTAAGAAGACTTAAAATCGTCTTGTTCCAGACTTTGGCTAAAGGTGAGTATAAAAGAAAGAAAATTGATCTTATTAAGAAAAAGATTGTGAAGCAGTATAATAAGAGACTCAATATTATGTTTGATGCCTTATACAAGTTTCAAAAAATTCTTGGTGTTGGGTCAGGTGACTTCTATCAA
>JAIBDQ010000126.1 GCA_024686135.1 Halobacteriovorax sp.
CTATATAAAGGACCAGTGGTAGCGTCATGGAGGACGATGTGAAGCCCCTTTTTCCAAAAAGTCTTAAATTCGTATTGCTACAGCTGACAGTACTTTCAATGTGCGTAGGGCTACTTGAGTCTTGTTCGTGGGTTTCAAGCCGTAGAAGTCTTTTTGGAAATGACCCAAAGATTGAAAAAGAAAAAGAAGCTGAAGTTAAGAAAAAGAAAGCAGAAGCTTATGCCGCCAAGGGAAAATCGGCGAATGTTCCAAGAGAAGAGTATGAGCAACTGAAGAATAAATACCAAGCTCTTTTAAGTGGAAACTACGACCCAAAGAAACTTGAAGAAGATCAAAGAGGCATGGCGGACCCTGGAAAACCAGCAGACCTTAAAGATCCAGCACAATTAGTTGAGCAACTTCAGACCGCTCCAGAAGCAGCTGGGTCTCAAGGGTCAGGGCCAAGTGCTGATCTTGTAGAAACTGTTGATGTCTTTGGAAAAAATGGAATCGTTAGAAAGGAAGGACCACAAATGACAATGGGCCTGACTCAGCAAGAGAGCGATATGGTTTCAGAGTCTATAGAGACGGAGATTGTTAAGCTAAGAGATGCTGAGAGATTGATTGCTCAGAATAAATTCAATGAAGCATTAAACCTTCTTAAAGTCGTAGAAAATTCTACGAGCAGGCAAGTTAGAGTTAGGGCAAAATATCTTCTTGGGGAAATTCTTTTTAAGCAAAAAGAGTATGACCTTGCTATGCAAGTTTTTGAGGAGATCATAAGTAAGGATGCTTTCTCAGGCATGGTGCTTAAATCACTAGGTCGACTGATTGTTTGTACGGAAAAGCTAAAACAAGAAAAGAAACAACAACAATACTATTCAATACTTCATGATTTTTTTGAAGTGGAAAAATAGACTGGACCAATAAAGATTGAAACAGCTTAGGAATAGCTCAATATTTATTCTCATTTTAACAGGACTTCTTTTATCTCCTGTTAAGTCTCAAGATATTGAGTCTCTTGATTTGATGGACGCATCGGATGTAAATGTTCTTCTTGAAAATTCTGACGACACATCAAGTGATTTAGATATATCTGAAGCTGAAGAAGTGGATGATCTAGAGTCTTTAAAAAGTGATATTGGGGAAGTTCTCTTTGAAGAAAAAAAAGAAGAGAAGGTCGAGGCAAGTACTACTGAAGCGGCTAGCGATGATTCTAGCCCCGTTATCATAAATGAAGCTGAGAATGTAGAAGCTTCTAAGTCGGCTCAACTTGAAAACAAGACGACTATCTTTGATGTTGGTAATGAAGAAAAAGAGTTGATGGAAGTTGCTAAGTATCTTGAAGGTAAAATTCCTGAAGATGAATGGAATGAAATTGCAACGGCTTCAAAAATTGAAAAGTACACTATCCAAGAAGGCGACTGGCTTTGGAAGATTTGTAAGAAGGTATTCGGTTCAGGTTTTTATTATTCAAAAATCTGGTCACTAAACCCACATATAAAGAATCCGCATGAGATCGAGCCAGGTATGGTTCTTGTTTTTGATACTGGGAACGCTGAGAAAATGCCTGAAGTGCAACTGGGTAGTTTTGAAGAAACGCCAGGTGGACTCGCTGAAGATGTTGTTAAAAGAGAAACAAAAGAGCATTTTGATTTTAAAAAATTTGGCGATGAATCTAAACCGAACTGGATTACTGAAAGAAAGAAGCTTATTGATGAAGGAATCTATTTTCAGTACGCCTCAGAGGAAACTTATGAGGACTTGGCTCAAATAGCTAAGCAAAGTTTAAAAACCGAATGGGAAAAGTACGAGCCGCCAATTGCCGATATTATTATCTCTGAGCCAGGTGAACAGTATGATGATACAGGATTTGATAAGGACTCAAAAATTGTATTCGATGTAAAAGAGGGCTTCTTTCTCAATTCTTTTGTGACGACGAATATTGTTCAAGATTTAGGTATTATAGAAGCCTCGGCTGAAGAACAGGTCTTTTTACAAAAATTTGATAAACTTTATATTAAGTTTGATCCAACAGTAAAAGTAAAACCAGGGGACCTTTTCTCTGTTTATACTCCGGAAGGAAAAGTCTCCCACAAAATTTCAGATAGAACTGGGTATCGTTATACGGTAACAGCACAATTAAAGACGATTAGAAAAACAAATCATCTTTGGGAATGTCAGATCTTTGAAATATCCGGACTTGTTAGAAGAGGAGATAGAGTAACAATCTACACACCTAAGATTTCTAAAATTGTTAAAACATTTAATAAGAGAAATATTGAAGCTGCAGTTATTGGTGCCTTTAGAGATACGGCAAACGGTTTATCTTTTGGAGATGTTGTTTATTTTGATAGAGGCCGAGCTGACGGTGTTGAAATGGGAACAGTCTTTGAGCTATTTTCTTTTAAAGATAGAAACACTGAAAAGAGAATTACACCAGATCCAACCTATAAGATAGGTGAGGCCACGGTCATTACTCTCACAGATAATTTTGCAACGGCCCTTATTAATAACTCAAGTAATGAAATTGGAGTTGGACAGATTGCCCTTTCTAAAACGGAAGAGCAGGCCGCAAGAGAGAGCCGACTCAAAAATAAAAGTTTACTTAGTGCAGTCAATAATACGGAAGCTCAGGCACTTGATGAACTTGATATAGAATTAAATCTTGATGATATTGGTGAAGACCTCTTGCGTCAGGCTGACAAGGTGCAACTTACTGAGGATGAGCTTGAAGAACTTGAAAGACAAGAAAGAGAGCGCTCAATTCTTAAAGACCATGAGCGTGATCTTAAAGAACTTGAAAGACTTGAGAATGAGCTAGTTGAGGCTGAGGCCAGTCTAAACGAGGCAAAGGTCGACGAAGACAAGTTCTTAGAACAGCAAAATCTTGATGAGGTTGAAAGAAAATCCGGAGAACCTGATCCAAATGCTTTTGAATCACTTGATGAAATTGAGCAGGATGTGGGTCGTAAATATATGGATGAAGATATCAACGCCAAAGAAAATCCTTATGGTCTGACTGAATTTGACCTTGAAGAAATTGACGAATTATTGAATACTGAGAAGCTATAAAGAAGGCGACTCTTAGACGCTCTGGTCAAATGGTATCCCCGACCAGAATGTGGAGTCGTTTTTCAGTAATCAATTTTACGTAAGGGGGAGATTGTGGCGGATAAAGACGCGAAAAAGACATCTTCAAAAAAGACGGCTAAGAAAAAAACGGCCAAGAAAAAGACAGCAAAAACTTCTTCTGCAAAGAAGAAGACGGCTAAAAAGAAAACGGCTAAAAAGAAAACAGCCAAAGCTTCAACTGAAAAGAAAACCGCAAAAAAGAAGAAGACAACCAAGAAGAGAGATCTTGGGGATTACTCCTTAGTGGTTGTGGAATCACCATCCAAAGCAAAAACAATTAAGAAGTACCTTGGAAAAGGTTTTCAGGTTGTCGCTTCTAATGGGCATATCAAAGATTTACCGAAGTCAAAACTCGGTGTTGATATCAAGGCCAATTTCGCTATTGATCTAGTTCCGATAACCGGCAAGAAAGATAAGATTGAAAGAATCCAAGAACTTGCCAAGAAGGCGCAGGCTATCTACCTGGCTCCCGATATGGACCGCGAGGGTGAGGCGATCGCTCACCACCTAGCTGAAGAAATTGGAAAGAAGGCAAAAGTTTATAGAGTTGTTTTTAACGCTGTTACAAAGAATGCTGTTAAAGAAGCTATTGAAAACCCCACAGAATTAAATAAATCCATGTACGACTCTCAAAGAACCAGACGTGTTCTAGACCGTCTTGTGGGTTATAAAATTTCGCCTATCCTTTGGGATAAGGTCCAAAGAGGTATCTCTGCCGGACGTGTTCAGTCTGTGGCCCTTAGAATTATTTCTGAAAGAGAAGATGCGGTTAAGGCCTTTGTTCCTGAACAGTGGTTCTCTATTCATGGGGAAATGAAAAAAGATAATACAGCTTTTGAAATTAAGTACTATGGCGAAGAGGCCAATAAGAAAATGGAACTTAACGATCAAAAGGATGCTGATAAGATTGTTAAAGATGTTAAGGGAAAAAACTTTGATGTTACCGACGTTAAAAAACGTGAGAGAAAACAAAACCCAACGCCTCCTTTTACAACCTCAAAGCTTCAGCAGGAAGCGGCCAATAAATTAGGTTTTACGGCCAAAAGAACGATGATGGTTGCCCAAAAGCTCTATGAAGGTGTGAATCTTCGAGATCATGGGATGCAAGGTTTGATTACATATATGAGAACCGACTCCGTAAGAACTGCTCCTGAGGCGATGGAATCATTAAGAGAATTTATTCTCGGTAAGTATGGAAAAGAGTTCCTTCCTAAAGAAGAACTGGTTTATAAGAAAAAAGGGAATAGTAAGGTTCAAGATGCCCACGAGGCCATCCGACCTACTAACTTAACTTTTACTCCTGATGAAGTAAGAGGGGACTTAGAGCCTGACCAACAAAAGCTTTACGAGCTTATTTGGAATAAGTTTATTTCTTCTCAAATGAGCCAAGCTATTATTGATCAGACTTCGGTAACTTTTGAATCCGGAGGACATTTCTTTAAGGCCACTGGTTCAATTATTAAATTCGCAGGTTTTAGAACTGTATACCTTGAAGCGGCAGCGGAAAAAGCGTCGAAAAGAGGCGGGGATGATGATGAAAGTCTCAATGATGTAAAGTCTGGTCTTCTTCCTGAGATTGAAAAAGGTGAATCAATTAAGGCTTCAAAAGATCCAGCGGCCGTAGAGCACTGGACTTCGCCGCCACCTAGATACAATGAAGCCTCCCTTGTTAAAGACTTAGAAGAAAAAGGTATTGGACGTCCATCGACATACGCTGCCATTATTTCTAATATCCAAGACCGTGGTTATGTAGAAAAAATTGAAAACCGCTTTATTCCAACTGAGCTTGGAATGGTTGTATGCCGTATGCTGGTTGAATCATTTCCAAAAGTCATGGATGTCGATTTTACGGCCAAAGTTGAAGGACTTCTTGACCAGATTGAAGAAGGTGAGATCACCTATAAGAAAGTTTTAAAAGACTTTTGGAAAGACTTCGAGAAAACACTAGAGAAGGCTAAAGAGGAGATGAAAAACCTCAAAAAGCAGCTCATCCCTACGGGAATTGATTGTAAAAAGTGTAAGGATGGTGAGTACCATATTAAATGGGGAAGAAACGGACAGTTTCTTGCTTGTTCAAACTATCCTGACTGTAATTCGACCTTCGACTTTAGAAAAGACTTAGAGGGAACAATTCATATTCTTCCTAAGAACTGGTTCCACGATCCATGTCCTACTTGTAATAAAAAACTAGAAGTTAAGACCGGAAAGTATGGGCGTTTTGTTCGCTGTGAAGATTACCCAGGGTGCGATACAACTCTGCCATATACTCTTCAAATCGTTTGCCCGGCCTGTAAGGTCGGTAAATTCGCTGAGAAGAAATCTCGTTATGGAAAGATGTTTTACGGTTGTTCAAACTACCCGAACTGTGAAAACGCCATGTGGACCAAACCTTTCGAGCATGCTTGTCCTGGTTGTGGTTTTGCCATAATGGGAGAGCGTATTACCAAAAGAGAGGGTCATCAGCTGCAATGCCCACAATGTAAGCATAAGGTTGATTGGGAAGATACGCCCATGGGAAAAGAAGAAATGGAAAAACAAGCTGCTGAAGATGCGGCCGCCACTGGTAGCGCACAGGCTTAGGAGTAGTTTTGGAAGAGACTCAGAAAAAAGTAATTCCTGGTTCTTATTTGGGTTGGCTCTATTTCAAGATCATAGAATCTTGCAAACATAAGTCAGCCCCTTGGATTATGGGGCTTCTCTCATTTACTGAGTCCTTCTGTTTTATTATTCCGCCGGAAGTGATGTTTCTTCCCATGAGTTATGCCAATAGAAAAAAGGCGTTTCACTACGCAGCGATTGCCACGGTCACTTCTGTTCTTGGCGCGATTGCAGGATATTTTTTAGGCTCTTTAGCTTGGCAAGAAATTCAGCCCCTAATGTTTGAGTGGATTCCAGGTTTTGAAAAGAACTTTGAACTAGTGGGACAAAAATTTCAAGAAAATGCAGTGGGGGCCCTCTTTTTAGCGGCCTTTACTCCTATTCCTTTTAAAGTTTTTACAGTTACTGCCGGAGTTTACTCCGCAAAGATTAGTCTAATGACTCTAATTGGAACCTCAATTGTGGGACGTGGTCTTCGCTACACCATTATGTGCGGGATTGTTTATTTCTTTGGGGAAAAAGCACAGGAAATAATTGAGAAGCATTTTAAGTGGGCCACCATTGGTATTATGGTTTTAGGTATTGCCGCTTTTGCCTTCTTAAAACTCAGACATTAAATTTCAAAATAAAGGATGATTATGAAAGTTAGAGCCGCTGTAGCTTGGGGTCCAAATGAACCTCTAAGTATCGAAGAAGTAGATTTAGAAGGACCTAAAAAAGGTGAGGTCCTAATTAAGATAACGGCAACAGGAGTTTGCCATACTGACGCCTTCACTCTTTCTGGTGAAGACCCAGAAGGACTTTTTCCTGTGATTCTTGGCCACGAGGGCGGAGGAATAGTTGAAGAAGTTGGCGAAGGCGTAACTACCCTTCAAAAGGGCGATCACGTCATTCCTCTTTACACTCCAGAGTGCCGTGAATGTAAATTTTGTAAGTCAGGTAAAACAAATCTTTGCCAAAGAATTAGAGAAACGCAGGGAAAAGGTTTAATGCCTGATGGAACTAGCCGTTTTTCTAAAGACGGAAAGCCAATCTTTCATTATATGGGAACCTCTACTTTCGCTGAGTACACAGTTGTTCCTGAGATATCTCTGGCAAAAATTAGTAAAGAAGCTCCTCTTGATAAGGTTTGTCTTCTCGGCTGCGGTGTGACCACAGGTATTGGCGCAGTTTTAAACACAGCAAAAGTTAAAGAAGGCGATACTGTTGCCATCTTTGGTCTTGGTGGAATTGGTCTTTCAGCGATTCAAGGGGCCAAGATGGCCCGCGCCTCTAAAATTATCGCTATCGATATCAATCCAGAGAAATTTGAAATGGCCAAAAAGTTTGGTGCGACAGAATGTATCAACCCGAAAGAATTTGATAGGCCCATTCAAGAAGTGATTGTGGAAAAAACCGAAGGGGGAGTGGACTTCTCCTTCGAGTGCGTTGGCAATGTGAACCTTATGCGTGCGGCCCTAGAGTGTTGTCATAAAGGCTGGGGAGAATCTGTCATCATTGGTGTTGCCGGTGCTGGACAAGAAATCTCAACCCGTCCTTTTCAACTCGTAACAGGAAGAGTTTGGCGTGGAACCGCTTTTGGCGGAGTAAAAGGAAGAACTGAGCTTCCAGGTTATGTAGACCAGTATATGTCTGGGGATATTAACTTAGATGATCTTGTGACCTTTAAACTTCCACTAAGCAAAATTAACGAGGCCTTCGATCTTATGCACGAAGGAAAAAGTATTAGAACAGTTATCGATTTTACGGCGGAATAATATGAGTTTATCAGAGCTGAAAGAAAATAAGACCTTCAATGGAAGCACAAAAGTATTTGAGCACGACTCCATTAGTACAAAAACTAAAATGAAGTTCTCGGCCTATCTTCCTACTGAATATTCTGACATTGATTCCTGTATTATTTGGTTATCCGGTCTCACTTGTAACGAAGATAATTTCATCACAAAAGCTGGCGCTCAAAAACTCTTGGCCGGAACAAAGACGATGATTATTTGTCCCGACACTTCTCCGAGAGGACTGGACCTTCCAGGTGAACATGACTCCTATGACTTTGGTTCTGGTGCTGGCTTTTATCTTAACGCCACCACTGACGACTACTGTGATCACTACAATATGTACGATTATATTACTGATGAACTGATCTCAATCTTAAAAAAGAATTTCAAAGTTAATAACTTTTCAATCATGGGTCACTCCATGGGGGGCCATGGCGCTTTAGTGCTGGGGCTTAGAAATCCAGATCTTTTTAAAACAGTTTCAGCTTTTTCTCCCATCGTAAATCCATGTAATGCTCCTTGGGGAAAAAAGGCCTTCACCGGCTATCTTGGCGAAGACGAAAGTACTTGGCGTGAATACGACGCCACAGAGCTAATCAAGTCCGGCACTAAAAGAGCAGACACAATCTTTATTGATCAAGGCACGGCCGATGAATTCCTAGAAAAGGAACTTCTCACCGGCAATATCTAAAACGCCGGCAAAGAGCATGGGCAGCCTATCAATATCAAATACCGCGAAGGCTACGATCATAGTTATTTCTATATCAGCACTTTCATCGAGGAGCATATTGCCTTTCATTTGAAGGGTTTTGCTCTAAGCAATTAGTTCAAAAACTTATTTTACTTAAAAATTAGGCATAAAAAAACCCCAACTTAGGTTGGGGTTTTTACTTACGTTAGTGCTCTTCCATCACGGAGGGGCTTAATTACTTTATCATGAAATTAAATCCATTCAAAATGTAAGTCGCGAAGGCATGGCACTTATAGGTCAATGATGACCTAACTCCACTGGAGGTTGCTCAATGGATGAGCGAGAACTTACGTTAGTGGTTCTGATTCTGAAAACTTTGATAGTACTCCTAAGTATTATCGGATATTTGAAGAGTTGAATCACGGAGGGCGAAGATTACTCTTCGCCCTCTTTTTCATTAATGAAACTAGACGAATTCACCCTTAAAATTTATTATATTCTTAATCAAATTACGGGGGGCGTTAGCTCAGCTGGATAGAGTAGTTGGCTTCGAACCAATTGGTCGGGGGTTCGAATCCCTCACGCCCCGCCATTTCA
>JAIBDQ010000245.1 GCA_024686135.1 Halobacteriovorax sp.
CGTTGGAATGATGGGCGGTGCCTCTGGCGGAATCAAGATGGGTAAAGAGAGTGTTCCTGAAGGAACACATGTTGTGAAAGGAAAAGGTGTTACAGAAACAAAGGTAACGAATCCTGATGGGACTGGTACAAAGACCCTCACCGATGCAGACGGTATGAAAACAACCCAAGAGCTTGATGCTCAAGGAAATCCGACCGGTGATCCTAAAACTGAAGGTAAAAAGCAAGAGGACAGAACAGATTATTGTAAGTTTATCGCCATCGGAGTTGAGGCCGTGGCCATGTTTCAAACTCAATTAACAAAACAAAATGCAGAAATTCCAGCTGGAAAAGATACTGCCCAAAAAGAAATTCTTTATAAGGCTGCTAGAACTCACCAAGACAGAGCCAAGTCCCATAAGTTTCAATATGGAGGATGGGGATTAACTTGGGCTTGCTACAGCGGCATGATGATGACAGGTGCTGACCTTAGCTCACCAAGTCTATGGATGAAATGGGGTGGTGCTTTCCTCTTAACAAAGTTTTTTCAAGAACAAGCTGATTTAAATGATGGTTATTATAGAAAGGTAAAAGGAATTGCTGATAAACTTCCAGGTAAGGGAGATTGTAATCCGGTTACTGAGAAAGAATGTTACTGTGCTCAGGAAGAAACGAGGAATGATCCAACCTACTGCTTACCTCAACTTCACAACAATAAGGTTAAACTAGGAAACTACAGAGTTGCCTGTATTGATGCTAATTCTAAGGTCGATCCAAAGTGTACTTGTATCAATGCAGATGCTTGTTTAGATAATAAGATCATGAACAAGCTTAAGCCTTTTGGTTTTGGAACGGCCTTTAATAGCGCGGCAGTTAGACCCCTATCTAATATTTCTCGAGGCCAGTTAGACTCTAGTGACCTTGCCAGTACAAGAAATGGATCGCTCGCTGCATTTAATAAACGGGCCATTGATAAGTTTGGAGATAAGATTCCAGCTTCTGGGGCCCTAAATCAAAAACAACAAGATACGGTAAGAGAGTTAACAAAATCAGGTGTCACACCAAAGTTAGCTGCCTTAATGGCAAAACAAAAAGGTGGTGCTGGAGTTAATTCAAATTTCGCAAGATTTAGAGGTGGAAGATTTAACGGAAGGTCCGGCAGTCGATCGTCTTTCAATAAGAATCGCGGAAAGGTTTTAAACTTTTCAGGTGGTAGGGGCGTAAAAGGAAAAAGAAGAAAGAAAGCCGCTGCAAACCCATTTGCCCGTTTTGGAAAAAAGAAAGCGAATAGTAAACGTCGCGGGAAAGTAATTAACTATCAAGACAGAGCCTTAAGTAGCGCTCAAATCAATAAAGATAAAAGTCGTCCAATATTTGAGATTATATCAAGAAGATATCAAGTCTCAGGATTCAAAAGATTAGAAGTTAATCGGTAGTAGCAACAAAGCTCACTACATAAATTTTAAGTTACAAGGAAGTAACATGAAGCAATCCCACTACAAGCTCCCCGTTCTTATTTATGATGAAGACTGTCCCCTATGCGTGAGATTTATGCAGGCCCTAGAAAGCCTACCTGGCACTGAAGACATTACAAAAATTCCATTACAGGATGAAAACCTCTATTCTCATTTTACTCAAATCACCATTGATGACTGCTATGAAGAAATTCACTACATCAATGAGAAGGGCGAAATTCTTAAAGGTAACCAGGTACCTGAGGCTCTTATAAATAAATTTCCTGCAGTAAAAAAGTTTTCTTGGCTCATAGAGTCTGAAATGGGTCAAAAGGCCATCGATTACTTTCATCATGTTGCAGCAAACTACCGAAAGAAATTGAAAAAAGGATGTACCGGCTGTAATAATAAGAAGCACCATCATAAACGAAGTCCAGATATTGGAGCCTAATGAACGATAAAAGGATTCTTCCTTTCAATGAAACTCTCATCATTATCCCAACGTATAATGAGATAGATAATATAGAGAGAATGATCACAACCCTTTTTGGTCTCCATGAAGGCGTGCATTTATTAATCATTGAAGATGGCTCCCCCGACGGAACAGCTGAAGTTGTTAAAAGACTTCAGAAGGAACATCCTGAATCACTTCATATGATCGAGCGTACCGGAAAACTAGGTCTAGGCACGGCCTATATCGCCGGTTTTAAATGGGCCCTAGAACGTCATTATAATTATGTTTTTGAAATGGATTGCGACTTTAGTCATGACCCAGAAGCTGTTCCTGACTTACTTCAAGCGGCCACTGGAAATGATCTCGTCATCGGTTCTCGTTATATTGATGGGATTAGAATTATCAATTGGCCTTTTAGAAGATTACTTCTTTCTTATATGGCCAGTATCTACTGCCGCTTTATGACTAATATTCCTGTACTCGATACCACAGGTGGATTTAAATGCTTTACCAGAAAGGCTCTTGAGTCCATTGATTTAGACCATATTATTTCATGCGGATATATTTTTCAGCTCGAACTCAATTATAA
>JAIBDQ010000113.1 GCA_024686135.1 Halobacteriovorax sp.
AAAGTAAAATAAGAATTAAAAAAGATTTCATTGGGATAATTGTAGCATACTAAGCAGCTACACTGGACCTCCCTTCGTGGTCGGTCCTGCGTTGCTCGGCATCATCGGCTATCCTGCCGATGCTGCCTTCAAAAAAATAACCTAAAATTAAGAGAGTGAAGGCTTGAAGGCTTAACTCCATCAATTTCAGATTTGATTGGAAGCTTTAAGTTGTACTCAAGTTGAGCGAACCAAAGCTTTGCTCTAGGAGTAAAAGTAAAATGTTCCGTATCAAGCATCCCTCTTACCATAAGTCCAAGGCGATCTTCCCAAACATAAGCTCCAAGCTCAGCCCCTGCATAAAGACCATCACTAAATCCGTAGGCCTTTCTTTTATGAACACCAGCAAATGGCTTTAGATCAAAAAAGGCTAACTCCATTTCATATTCACCGTGAAGTCTAATAAGTGGATCGAAACCATAATTAACTTCCCCGCCCTTTGCCTTATTATCTGTAACTGTGGCCATCTTAATTTCATTGATTGCAACAAATCCGGTCATATTATTTTGAGTATAACCAACTTGAATATCTGAAGTAGCGTTGACGGTTGTATTATCTTCCTTTGGGAGATCAACTGCATCAGAACTTCTAGCGAGAGTATCTGCTGTTACAGTTAAGGCAACATCTGATCTACCAAGAGCATAAAGATTCACATGCCCAAACCAATTCTCCCCTTTAATCCAATTAACTAAGAAGCCTGCGTGCCCCTCTCCTTTAATATATGGGAAAAGAGAAGGGACATTTCCACTTGTTGGCCAAAAGTATTTACCTACGTATTGTTGAGCAGCGGCTTCTTCAGTGGCATCAGAACAGGCTGCATCAATATACTGTTGAACAATATCAGCACCGGCCACAACGGAGAGACCACAAGAGGCAATCTCTGAAAACTGTGCAGGAACAAGACTGGCAACATCTGCAATAGTAATAGTTCTTTGCTCAATTCCCAGATGAAAACCAAGATTAAAACCAAAACGAAGATCAGGAATAAACTTTATCCCAAATGCTGTGAAGCTAAAGATTGGAATACCAAAATCGAGATTCACTCTAAGGGTTTGCTCTGTCTTGTTGTATTTATTTAGGAAATTTTGAGCCGCATTAATCTTTGCATTCGTATCCCCAGGTGTTTTTGATAAGTCTTCAGCTTCTTTGATGACATCTTGAACGTCGGCATTAAGCCAAGCACTTATATCGATAAAAAAGTCATGGCCGGGGTTTCTAAGCATTTCAATGGTTCTAAATTTATCCTCAAGTAAGGTATAGCGATCAACAACATTTGCTGATTGAGCCTCTGCCAGATAAACGACACCAACAACGAGAAATAAGAGACGGATATAAGTCTTAATAGATGGCTTCATAAGTTCTTCCTTAAACTTAGTGTTTTTTATTAAATGAAATTGTTGTACCTAGGATAGTGAATCTTGCAGATTTGTAAATACTGGAAATTTTTATAATTACTTGTCCCATTTACTCCGTTATAATCCCCCACTTTTAAACAACGACAAGTTGCAAAAGAAAGTCTTAACTTGCAAAATGATAGGATAAACATTTGCAAATCTAGGCACTTAACGGGGCATAATTGGCGACAGAAACGCTTTATATTCTAGAAATTAAAATACCTGATCAAGACTCTAAAAGAGTCCCAATTCAAGGAAGACTTACAATTGGGTCAGGTAAAGATGTCGATGTATCCATTGGAGATTATGGTCTTGCTCCAAGGCATTGTGTGTTCAAAGAAAATAACGAAATTCTCACTGTTCAAAATACCGGCGGAGAAGACGCCGTGCAGGTGGGAAAACAAAAGCTCGCTCATGGAAAAATGTATATCGTTGATAAAGGTGACTCAGTTAAAGCTGGAGAAATTACTTTTGTTATCAGAACCGAAGAAGCTGAAGTTCATTATGTAGATGAAGATGGTTCAACCTTATCAGGGACACTTGCTGACGAACTTGATATTGATGAAGAAGAAAGTGCAGAGGTGTCTAAGAGTATCATCGCCAAACTATCGGGCTTCTTTAAGAGAAAACCCAAAGAGGAAGTAGAAGAGGAAGAAGTTGAGGAGGATACTGGAAAGATTCAAGTCATCGACCATACTGAAGAAGAGGAAGAAGAACAAACACCTGCAGCTAGATTAATAAAGGCCTCCGGTGCCGGTTTAGGTAAGGTTAAAAGTAATAATATAAAGGTTAGTCCTTTTTTAAAGTCTAAACGTGCTGGAATCATTATTCGACTCATTGCCTTTCTTATGAATCTGACTATTGTTTACGCGGTTTACTTATATGCCTTACCATTATTAAAAATCGAAGAACTTTTTCAAAAGAACTACGACCTCCTTATGCCATTCGTTGATAAGTTTCTTCCGGTAGTTCAGCCCCATATACCAGAGAACATCCTGACCACGGTCTTAAGTTATACAACATTTAAAATTCTTTTTATCTTTATCGCCCTAGAGATTCTATCCAGTATGCTATTTAGCTGTAGTCTTGGACTCTTCTTGCTAGGGGTAACAAGTAATGGAACCTTTCTTGGAAAAAGAATAAAAGCTGTTCTGAGATCAGTCTTTAGTTTTGTGACGTCACCTCTTTTAATTACAGAACTTCCAATTCTTTTAAAATACCGAACCTTAAAAGAAGTCTTAAGTCATAGCCAGCTTGAAAAGCGAAACAATTTCTTGTCCATCATTCTAGGCTTTACCGTTGCTCCAGTTGTCATTTTGGCTGCCTTTTTATGGCCGCTAGTAAACGACCCGATTCTTCTTAAAATGCCAGAGTATGTTGAGATTGCGAAAACGCCCGTCAAAAAAGGTAAGCGTGAAAAGAATTATGTAGGCGCTTCCACGACTTTAGGTTTTAAAGTAAGTCTCTATAAGAAGCCAAGTCTAGAGTTTTTACCTTCCTTAGAAAAATCTGGTCTTAAATTTTATATTTTTGATTTAAAGAAAGGACAAAAGGTCGTTTTAAGTAAATCTAAAGAAATAGATTTGAATGACCAGTTTAAAATAATGCTAGAACAGAACCCGTTCTTTTCTAGTTATAGCCCTGAGCTTCATAAGTTTATGAGTGAACAAAAGGACTCTCCAGGAGTTGAAAGAGAGATAAGAAATTTAACTCGAGACTCTCTTGGGATTACTCCTAATCGTATTCATGAAATTCTCTTAGAACATGGTCCCTATATAAATGGAATCATGGCTATTAGAATAAAAATACTTAGTAGCCTTGGCATTAATGACAAATTTAAAGCGACCTTTTATCAAGCAGGACGAACCTATTACCTTTTAATTGATGGTCAAAATACTGGAGTGACTCAAAATATTTACATCCTCCCTCTAGGTGGAATGACGATCACACCTTTTCAGTTCACTTTTAAAACAAAAGATCGAAGTCTAGCTAACAACTTTATTGAAAATTTCTTTAAGAAGGCCCGAACCTTAAAGAAAGGTTTTGAGTTTGTTCCTGAAAGTGTTCTGGAGTGGAATGACTTTAGTGTCCTTGATTTTTATGCAACTAAAGCAACAGCGACTGAAGAAGTGGCCGACAAAATCACAAATTATTATGAAGGAAAAATTGGTATCTTAAAGTCTCCCGAAGGAGTTTCAGCTAAGGCGAAAAAGATTTTCGGTAGTCAATTAGAAAGAACTTTAAAGAAGTCTTCGGCAGAGTTAGGTGAATCAGGTTTATCTAAGAAACTAGAGTCCCTCTTGGGTGGATTACCAAAAACTGAGGTGAAAAAGTGAGTGTAAGAGAAGAGGTAAAAGAACATTTTAAATTTAAAGTTGTTCACGAAGATAAAAACTCAGGAGCCCGCGCTGGAGAAATCACAACTCCTCACGGAGTCATTCCTACCCCAGTTTTCATGCCTGTTGGTACCCATGGCGCTATTAAGGCCTTACAGCCAAAAGTTCTAGAAGAAATGGATACTAAGATCATTCTCTCAAATACTTATCATCTCCACTTAGCACCAGGTAGTGAGCTTATAAAAAAGGCCGGAGGTCTTCATAAATTTATGAATTGGAATGGCCCTATACTTACTGACTCTGGTGGCTTTCAAGTTTTCTCTCTTCAAAAGAAAAGTATCAAAGAAGAGGGGGCTGAATTTAAAGATCAAAATGGAAAAGGAATCCTACTTTCACCTGAGACTTCAATAGAAATTCAGCAAAATCTTGGCTCAGATATTATGATGGCCTTTGATGAATGCATCCCGTACCCGGCTACAAAGGAATATACAAAGAACTCAATTGATCGAACTCATCGCTGGCTTGATCGATGTATTAATAGCTGGACCAATCCTAAGCAGGCCCTTTTTGGGATTATTCAAGGTTCTACCTATGATGACTTAAGAGATGAGTGTATTGAAGAAGTTGTCTCTCGCGATCTTCCTGGCTACGCCATTGGCGGTGTCTCCGTTGGAGAAGGGCCGGAGTTAATGGAAAAGGCCGTAAGATATGCCGCTCCAAAAATGCCAAAGGATAAACCTCGCTATGTTATGGGCGTTGGAAATCCGGAAGATCTTTTCATGATTTGGGAATACGGCGTTGATATGAGTGACTGTATCATCCCTACAAAATTTGCTAGAGGCGGTACCTTCTTTACCAACCGCGGAAAGATTAGAATAAAGCATAAAAACTATAGAAGAGACTTTTATCCAATTGAGCCAAATTGCGATTGTTATACCTGCAAAAACTTCACGAGAAGTTATGTAAAGCATCTTTTTGATTCTAATGAAATCCTAGGGGCGATCTTAGCGACGACTCATAATATTGCTTTTTATAAGGGTCTAGCAGAAAGAGCTAGAAAAGCGATCCTTGAGGATCGCTACCTAGAGTTTAAAGCAGAGTTTTTAGCTGGTTATTTAAAGTCTTAAAGCTCTGATTCAATGGCATGGCTAAGAAGCTTCGTTAGTTTTTGAATATCTTCTTCGGCAATATTATAAAATAGAGCAATCCTAAACTGATTCTTACCTAGCTTTCTGTAAGACTCAATTCCATATACATAACCTAAGTCATGAAGCCTCTTGCATAGATCAGGGGCTGAGATCTTATCATCTAGATTGATTGTGGCCACGGCCGTTGAACGATATTTTTCTTCTTCAATAAAGCAGCTCAGGTATGGTTTCTCATTGGCCCAGTTATAAATATGATCGGCCTTACGACGACCATTGGCCTGAACTTCTGCATATCCAGCCTTATTCATAACCTTTAGTTGTTCGTTAAGCATCCAAAGTGTTGCAATGGCAGGAGTATTATAAGTTTGGTTCTTATCACTATTTTCAATACAAGTTTTCCAATCCATGATCCCAGGAATATAGCGAGAGCTATCGGCAGCAATTTTAAGTGCTCTCTCTCTGGCCTTTTGAGATAGGACAGAAACAAAAAGTCCTCCATCGCTGGCAAAAACTTTTTGTGGTGAAAAGAAGTAGGCATCTGTTTTAGTCACATCGCAAGGACATTGAGCCCCACCACTGGTGGCATCTACTGCAAGGATCGTATTATCATCCACAGTGGGAAAAGCATCAATCATCACTCCTGTTGAAGTTTCATTTAATGTCGTTGCGATATAGTCAGCTCCCTCTACATTGGTAGGAGTCACACCCATACCAAAGTCAACTCCATGCTTTTTAGCTTCAATCCATGGAATCGCATTATGAGATTTGTACCATTTTTCGCTAAACTCTCCGCAGGTAAAATGAGCAGAACTCTTTTCGACCATTCCAAGTCCCATCATATCAAATAATAAAGTGGCACCGCCGTTGCCCATGGCAATTGTATAGTCAGTAGAAAGATTAAAGTAAGTTCTTATCCCCTCTTGCACATCTCGAACAAGGTTTTTTACCGCTGGTTTTCTATGGCTAGTACCCATTAATTCAACACCAGTTTCAGCGAGGCTTTTTAAGTAGGCCGTGGGAACTAAAGAAGGACCACATCCAAACCTTGGATCTGCTGGCTTTAACTCACTCGGTGCTTCATAATTCTCAAACATGGTCTTCTCCTATCAATTAATACAGAGCTACTTTAATACTTATCCCTCTTTGAAACAATTAAATTGCCAATAGACATTTACATTTGTCACAATAAATTAAGGGAATTTTTATGCAAAGAAGCTTAGCTAAAACGTCGGTTTTATTGTTATTTATGGCCATTCAGACAAACTCATACGCCGCATTAAAAGATGTCGCCTTAGGTGTTGGTACTCAAACCCAATTTGTAGGTAAAATTCAAACTAATGAAGCAGGCTCTACCAATAAGTTTGAGTTCAATCCTTACTTAACAGCTCAGGCAGAAATTCCATTTACCGAAAGTTTTTCTTTTTTTCCCGAGTTCGGATTCCTTATTCCTGATAGCACGAGAGACCCTCTTATCTCAAAGATGACCTTCTTCGTTTTAGGAGGACTTGGTTATGCACTTAATGATTGGGTCTTACGTTTTGGTCTTGGCCTTCAAATGACCAGAATAAGCGGAAAAGGAGGAACTCAGGTTCTTGATAACGGAACTGGGCAAACAAGCTTTCCCATGCCTGATAGCACAGCAACTAGTAGAAACGTCATTACAAATCTTGGTGTTGATTATTTTTTTCATAGTGATTGGTCGGCCAGAGTCGAGTCTACAATTTATAATCCCATCAATTCAAGAAATAGAAGCTTTGGCTATCAACTGGCCGTGCAATACCATTTCCATGATTTGTTTGGTGGAAGTAAAAAAACTAATTCAAAATCTAAATTACAAAAAAAAGAAAAGAAAAAAGGTGAAAGTGAATGGCTAAATTAATTAGTATCTTTGTTAGTTTTTTTGTCGTGGTCCAGGCGAATGCCTTTACCCTATCCGTCTCGAATGGAGCCTTCTTCACAAATAATGAAGTTCGAATAAATGTAGCGGATAACTGCCAAAACTCCGGCTATACCGCCAGCGGTCTTCTTTCCCTAGCTGTGGAAGCATCAGAGCAGTTCTGGAATAAAGTTCCCACAAGTAGGCTTAGATTAAAACAAGGGGGAGTAGTTTCTGTGGCAGGAGCTTTCAGGACCGATAGTATCTGTTCAAGTGATAATCCCTGCGTGCCGAATAACTCTTTAATTCATACTCAAGAAATTCTTATTTCTTGTAATATAAATGCGACAAATTTTCCAAGCACTTCTATTATTGCTTTAACTGTTCCAAATAATGTCGCGGGACAAACAATCAATGCTGCCACTCTTCTCATTAATGATAATGTTAGTAATCAATTCGCTACTAAATCTAGACCTGAGCAAATTTCAATTCTGGCCCACGAGATAGGGCATGCTTTTGGTCTAGGACATTCACCAGTTAAAGATTCACTAATGTACTTTCAATCAAGGGCCACAAGTTTTCGTCTAGGTTGGGATGATATAGATGGGATCACATATCTTTATCCAGTGGAGCAGCCTTTTAGTGGTTGCGGGACGGTGGATTTAAACCAGTCAGGTTCAGGAAAGATGGGGCCAATGATATTTGGATTTCTCTTCGCTCTACTTACTGGTCTTGCTTTTAGGAAGAAGGCATTGAGTGGCCTTTTTTCAGGCACTCGCTCTCGTAAGTAGAAAGATAAGACTTCTCTTCTTCTGTTAGAAGAGTTTCATCAATAAGCTTATGATCCATCCCAATCCATACTAGGTTTCTAAATCTTAGAATTCCCTCTTTTTCAGGATGAGCTTCAACAAAAACCGTGTTCTCTATTCTAACCCCGCCCACTCCAGGTAAGTAAATCCCCGGCTCAATAGAGCCATGAGTTCCTTCCTTTATAACAACTTCTGAAGTTGGAGTAATAGAATAGCCCCCTTCATGAACATGAACACCAATTCCATGTCCCGTGCCATGGGCATAATCATAACCACCATCAATAATTGGTTTTCTAGCAATGGCATCTAGCTCTTTACCGATAGTCCCCACTTTAAACTCTGCATTCATGGCGGCGATCCAGCCTTTTAAAACGAGAGTAAAAATTTTCTTTTGTTCACTGGTTGCCTCTCCCCCTGAAAGAATTGTTCGGGTGGTGTCAGTGGCATAGCCACCTTCATAGTAGCCCCCAGAATCGAGAAGAATTAACTCTCCCTCAATGATCTTTTTTTCTCTGCTTGGGTTTTTATAATGAATGATAGAGCTATTAGCACCAGAACCCGCGATGGTATTAAAACTATTGGAGATTGCACCTTCTTCTTTGTAGTTTTTATTGGTGTTGTCGAAAAAATCTCTTTCACTGATCTCATCTTTCTTTGCCACTCGGTTCTTAACCCACATTAAAGAATTAAAAATGACTCGATTTGAGCGTTCAAAAGACTCCTCAATATGTTTCATCTCTGAAGAGTTCTTCAGTGACTGTTTTTTAACCAAATAGTTTTCTTTTTCCCTTACTTGCTCACTCTTTAGACCTTTTAAAAATCGATAGTCCTGTGTATTTATGGCCAAAGGATCAACTACGATCTCCCCCACATCAGCTAACTTTTCAGTTAAAACTTCTTCCATCTCAGAAAGAAGATAGAAATGAAGGTCGGCCTCTCTCATAAGGTCCTTACTAAGACAGTCTTTAGAAGGTAAAAAGATATAAAGCATCTCACCAATACCAAGTCCTTTACCTTTGAAGCTAGACATATACGGAATTTGATAACCTCTACAATTACTAAGCCAAGAGAGTGAATCCGTCGCCGAAATAAAACAGGCCTGTTCTCCTGTTAATAACTCATCAAGTTTTTCTCTCGTCGTCTGCCCCGAGATTTCTAAAGGGATTCTTTCTATCTGACCATCACTGCTTGATCGACCAAAACTAAAAAGTGAGGCGATTTTTGTTTCCCCAAAAAGTTTTAACTTGAATTTTTCATCTAGTTTCTTAAAAGAATTAAAAGGAGTTCGCGAAGAAAAAATTCCTAGAGTTCCCCCTGCCTCCTGTGCTTTTTCCATAAGAGCGTCAAAGTTTGCCACGCCATAAGGACAAGGAACAACATCCACTAGTTTGGAATCACATTCGATGGCGGCATGTTCGTGGTAGCGTCCATCCACAAAAAGATAATTCTTATCTTGGGTGATGAGCACTTCCGCCACTGAGCCAGTAAAGCCTGTTACAAAGTAGCGTGGGCAATCTTCTAGAGGAACATACTCGCTTAGGTATTGATCGAAGCTTGGAACGTATAGAGAGTTAAGACCCTGCTCCTTAAGAAAAGTTCTTAAATTCTTAATAGTTAGGGCAATTTTCTGATTATCTATTCTTTCCATACCTGACTCCAATAGGCGGTTAACTGCCGGTCAATCTTTAGCATATCTCTAAATGCCATAAATTACTATAGAAGCAAAGCTAAGCTACCGATACAGGGTACATGGAAGTAAAGGTTCATCAATTAGTATTTTTTATTCTAGTGGCATTTCTTTTAAAGATCTCCGTAGGCGATTCTATAAGAGGAAATGAAAAAGACCACCGTCAAGTTATGGATAGAAAGCTAGCTTCAAAACTATACCGAAAATAATTTTTTAAAGGTCTCGCCTCTTTTTACATAATTAGAAAATTGATCAAAACTTGGAAAAGCAGGACTTAAAAGTAGAACCCCACTAAAATTCTCTTCTCGAAGCTCTCTTACACAGGCCTCTAAGTTTTCTTTATTAAAACATGGAAGCCAATCACTTAGATTTTCTTCTAAATAACTTCCTGCCTCACCAATCAAAAGAACTTTCTTCACATTCTTAACAAAGACCTCTTTTGCCCTTTCAGGAGGTAAATCATTTTGTCCCCTAAGCTTTCCTCCAAGGATTAAGACAATATCCTTGTTCAGCTCTTTCATTGATTCTATAGCAGTTAAGGTGGCATCCCAATTTGTCGACTTAG
>JAIBDQ010000028.1 GCA_024686135.1 Halobacteriovorax sp.
AAATAAGAGGTGGTAGGCAAGCCAAAAGAAATGCTGGGGATGCCATATCATTAATACAAACAGCAGAAGGTGGATTGAATGAGATTTCGAACATTATTATTAGATTGCGAGAACTCTCAGTACAAGCAGCTTCGGATACAGTAGGAGCAACTGAACGTGGATTTACTGATATCGAATTTCAAAAACTCAAAGAAGAGGTCGATAGGATCGCAAAGTCTTCTGAGTTTAACGGCACCAAGCTACTCGATGGCACAGGTGGACTTATGGAATTCCAGATCGGAATCAACAACAGTCCTTTACTGGATAGATTGCGCTATGACGGCACCACTAACACGGCAACGCTTTCGGCCCTTGGGCTTAATGCTGAGTCTGTTGCGACCAAAGAAGGTGCACAACTTTCTCTTAAGAAACTTGATGATGCTTTGGTCAACATTAACGGAGTTAGGTCAGAATTGGGTGCGACCCAGAACCGCCTCTCCTCGATTATTAATACTTTGGGCATTAGTGATGAGAACCTCAGTGCAGCAAAGTCTAGAATTAGGGATGTCGACGTGGCAGCAGAAACTGCTGACCTCGCCAGAAACAACATCCTTGTTCAGTCGGGGACATCGGTACTATCGCAAGCAAATCAAGCGCCGAACTTAGCGTTAAAGTTACTCGGATAGACACAAAAGTTTTTAAAGCCCATAGCTTCGTATGAAGCATGGGCTTTTTTACGTCTTTTTTCACCTAAATCAAAAAATCTGTTAAAATATATTCATGTCTAACGAAGAAGGGATAGAAGAGCCTGAACAAAAAACTATTTTGATAATAGGGATAAGCTCGTTTATCGGCAGTAATTTAGCTCAGTATTTAAAAAAGTACTATCGAGTCATAGGAACCTATTATCAGAACCCGGTAAAGATTCAAGGCGTCCTGACTCTTCCAATGAACATCTCCAAAAAGGAAGAAGTACAAAGGGTGATCTTTTCATTTAAACCAGACTTTACGATTTATGCCGCTGGATTAAATAGCATTCTGGAATGTGATAGTAAGCAAGAGCAAACGGACAGATTGAACACAACCGGCTTAATAACTGTTGCGGAATATTGCCAAAGATATAAGTCGCAAATTTGTTACCTCTCAACTTGTCATGTTTTCTCAGGAGAGGAAAAAAAATATATTGAAATGGATATCCCCGATGCCAATACGTACTATGGAAAATCACAGGCAGCGGCTGAGTTTTATATCCAGAAAACGAGTTTAAACTACGTCATTTTTAGAACCTGTCGCCTTTATGGTCGTAGTTTAAAAATGTCTAATCCAAACTACTTTGAGACTCTTCAAAAAGAACTTCATATAGGTAACCAGGTAAGCTGTGATAATAACGTACTCACTGGATATTTAGACATTTATTATATCGCGGCCATGATGAAAATTTGTTTTGAAAAAGAGGTAAAAAATAGACTCTTTCAAGTTAGCTCAAGAGACATCATGACGGCCTATGACTTCGCTAATGCTTATGCGGAAATCTTTCACTCAGATAAGGGCATGATTTCTAAAGCAAAATGGAAGTATCCCATGATCAAGGGCATGAGTGGAGGCTCTGATAAATACTTTCTCCAAATGGATATATCAAATCTTGAAGGTTTTTTAAGTATTAAACTTCCCACTGTGAAGGAATCACTCGCGTTTACTTTTAAAAGACTGAATGGATCTTTGGATAAAGAAAATAAAGCAGAAGGAAAAGGCGAAGGTATTAAGTTTATCTAGGGTTGTCGCTATCGCGCTGACTGTCTTAAAAACTCAGCTACGTAATGCTTTACCATTGAATCAATATCAACTCGCTCACCTTGAAAGGTCCAAGTAATATTATTAAAAGCACCAACTTGAGCTCTAACTTCATGAGCTGTTTCAGAACCTGAAGTCTGTTGTGTATTTAATCTCGGACTCAACATATCGTTACCACTAGATAAGAAACCGATAGAAATGAGATCATTAGCTTTTCTAGAAAAAATTAACCTGAGACTATTTCTAAAAAGCATAAAATCATTAACTGTATTTGAAATCTTAAAGATCTTAACTTGGTGGCCCGAATTCATACTCGAACGATACTGATTGAACTTGCAAACAAACAATTCTACACGATCTCTGATTTGATCCAGAAACTGAATACTTTCTTCTTCTAAAAGTTGATAGGTATCAAGATGTGAATCCATATTGATAACACCGGACTCATCCATATTAATCTCTTCTAGAGCAATATTTTCAATCCAAGTTGTATCGATATTTTCAAATGTCGTTGTTTCCATAAGTTAATGATGAATTTTAAGGAGTAAAGTGTCAATGAAGCGCGATAAAGAAAGAAAAGAAGTGGGCCTTGGAGGGCTTTTCATGGTTCCGCCCGTCAATCGACAGGTGGCTGCAGTTAGTAATCACTTTAGGCTTCTCAATCCAGTTTCCTGCCTGAGCTTGCTCACCGTGACCAGGGACCGCTCCCATTAATAAAATTTGTAGGGCGAAACTTAGTTTGCCAACTACAAGACCCAAAATCATTATACCAGCCTTAGTTACCAGCACTCAAGGCAAGAGGAAAAAGTATACAAATACCTGATTTCTCGTAAAATCAGGCACTTATTTGAAATATATTGCATCGCATCACAAAAAAGAGTAAAATAGTAGGGTAATAGGAAGTTACAAAACTAAGGTGTCATGGATTTTTCGGGATTTTTAGCTCAAGTAATTTGAGAAAGTGCCCGAAGAGATAGTGACTGAATTAGGGAGTAGTTATGAAAAATTTTATTGCCTACATTAAAGATGAGAGCGGACAGACTTCAACTGAGTATATTCTCTTAGTTGCTGTTGTTGCAGCTGTTGTTTTCAAGTTTAAGGAAGTTATCATGAGAAAGTTAGTTTCTGATGATGAAGGTCTGGTATCAAAGGTATTTGGTAAAGCTGAAGGAATGCTCGACGAGTAATCCTAGCTTAAGCATTGCTTTTGCTATTTAACTTGAAATAAACCTATATAACTATAGGAGGGGAAGTTCTTTCCCCTCTTGTGTATTTTCGACCATTTACTAATCTAAATTTATGCTAAAAGAACTTTATAGCAAGGGACAGGCTACTGTGGAGTATATTCTCCTTTTTAGTTTTATGGCCTTTATACTCGTAAATTTTGTTAGTGGCCTAGGAAAGATGGTTGGAAGCTCTATGGGGAGCTTAGGCTATGACTTAACCCAACAGTTAACAGTAGGTGTATGCCAGTCTAACTGTTTTTTTAACAGTTATACGAACCAAGGAAGCGAGTAGTGCCCTTGTACGTATTCATTCTCATACTGTTTGAATTGCTCGTAGTTGCCTGGATCGATTTCAAAACAGCGAAGATTTCAAACTATTGGTTTCTTATAAATGTTTTAGCATTTGTCCTAATGTCCATATTCTTACCAAAAGTCTACATATGGGGAGTTCAAAACTTCTTTTTACCAATAGCATTTATATTTGTTGGGTTTATGTTGTTTCAGTTAAATATAATGGGAGCAGGAGACTCAAAATATTTATTCTCCTTATTCTTGATGGTTCCGTATGAATTGCAAGATCAAGCCTTCTACACATTAATTTACTCAACTATCTTAGTTGGAGGGATGTCATTCTTTATTAATATTTATCAGAACAAAAAAATGCTCTCTTACGCAATTGAAAGGAAAAATGTTGGTATCATTAAAGATGTTTTTGGTAAAAAGTTTACTTATGCGCCGGTGATATTGATGTCCTGGGTATGGTTTGGGTTTGTAGCGAGGGTTTGGGAATGAGAAAATACTTAAACCAAAAGGGACAGAGTACTGTTGAGTACATTCTCCTGTTGGCTGTTATAATCTCATTGGCCTTGGCGTTCTTAAATAGTCCCATAGTAAAAAGGTTTGTTGGAAGTGAGTCTGAGATGATGAAGCTTATGTATGTAAGGATGATTTATGCTTATAGGCACGGTAGAATGGGACAAGAAGACGAATCAAACTATGAAAGAGAACATGAAACATATTTTGATAAAGTGAATGGTGAATCTCGCTTCTTTGCGCCTGCAGAAAAATATCCATAGGGAAACCATGACTAAGAATGAAAAAGGACAATCGACAGTAGAATTTATCATCAGCTTTATGATGGTTATTGGTTTTGTGTTTCTCTATGTAAAAATGGCGTTAAATTTTACAAATGGATACGTGGTTCATTACGCGAACTTTATGGCAAGTCGGGCATTATTGGTTCAAGAGGCTAATAGTAACCAGGTCGACGGGAGTGATACAAAATCAAGGCAGGTTGCTGAGGAAGTTTGGAACGGCTTTAATGTTGAAGATGTTTTGGGTGGAATAGAGATCACAAAAGATTTTAATATGCCTGGCGCTGTAGATAATAATTTATTCGTGGGAACAATTGTTGAATATGAAGATCGTTTTTCTATCTTTGGAAATGTTGGGACAACGGATAAACTGAAATTTAAATCAGAATCTTTTTTAGGCAAAGAGCCCACTATTGCTGAATGCGTAGAGAGAATTTGTGAAGCTTTTAGAGCATTAGGTGCAGGTGGCTGCAATCATAATACGACGGTGATGGATAATGGCTGCTAATTTTTTAGATAAAATAGAAGATGAAAAAGGACAAGCAATATTTGAGCTTATTCTCTT
Source organism: Halobacteriovorax sp. (assembly GCA_024686135.1). Taxonomy (GTDB): domain Bacteria; phylum Bdellovibrionota; class Bacteriovoracia; order Bacteriovoracales; family Bacteriovoracaceae. The sequence continues at coordinate 4,656 of JAIBDQ010000028.1, forward strand.
TATGCCTTTTCTTGTTTATTTCGCCACAGTACTTTTTAATACAGGGAGTGCCATTAATGGTTCTATAAACCAGCAAAAGGCTACCCGAGGATATTTTTATTATATTCTTAAAGGTAACTCCATGTTGCCTGTGAAGTCCGATCTTAATTCTCTTGCAGCTGAAGGCCTTCAAAGTGTAAGCGCGGCTTCAATTGGATGGGCAGAAAGAAAAGCAGGAACTAATGAACAGTATGGAACCTGTTATAAATACAGTACCTTATACAGTTCTTCAGATGAAAAATGCGAAGAGAAAGCAAAAGAAGCGGGCTCAAGTATTTTTGTGAAGCCTCTGACCTTCTATGGCGTATGCTCGACCACTTATATTTTGAAAGATGATAGCACCTATAATTGGGACCAAGCCCGAGGCGCAACAAGTAACTGCATCCTAGGAGATGGTAGTTAACCGACGGGAATAAGTTTCCCTGCATTAATCTACCCCTAAACCCTGATAAAATTTAATAAAACCAATAACTAACGGTGGTTATATGAATACGCGCGCGTTTACCTTAGCCTTGATAATTGCTGCTTTGGCGGCCCTCATGGTTAATACCTATATCGATGATAAAGAAACTCAAATTACTCAACAGTATGGAACAAAGACTACTGTTGTTATCGCAAAAAAAGATATTGCTGAATTAGAGTTGATTGATGATTCAAAAGTAACAATTAAACCAGTTCCAAAAAACTTTAAGATGCCGGGTGGCTTTTCAAAAATTTCTGAAGTTGAAAATACAGTTGCTACAGTACCAATTCGAAAAGGTGAGCAGATTACAAAGCCAAGAGTTATTTTCCCTGGTGCACGAACAGGTTTGGCCAGGCAGGTTTCTGTTGGAAGGAGAGCTGTTGCTATTCAGATTACTGAAAATCAGGCTGTGAGTAAATTATTAAAGCCAGGAGACCGGGTTGATGTCCTTGCTTCAATTAACTATGCACCGGGTAGAAAAGATCTCCAAAAAATAAAAACAATTCTACAAGATGTTCTGATTCTTTCTACTGGCATGAGCATGACAAACTCTATTCCTATTATTGGCGTTAAAGTTCCGCCGGTAATTAAGAAAATGAATGTTGCTACTTACAGTAAATATAATACGGTAACTCTTGAGCTAGATCCTTATGAGGCACAGAAACTAGTTTATTTATTAACTTACTCAGGTGTTCCACCATATCTAACTCTTAGAAACAACAACGATAAAAAGATAGAAAGAATTAGAGGAATAAAAATCTTCGATGTTCTTGGAGCAGAAGATGCTGCTGAAGCTAAAGCATTTTTTAACGAGAAGAATAAAGGGAGAGGTATAAGTGGTCGTTAGACTATTACTACTACTTTCATTGAGCTTACCGACAGCTCTGTTTGCTCAAACTAAGGATGATGAAAAGGTTCCTGAAAAGAATGTCGATATAGTTCTTGGTATTGATAAAGTGGAGAAGTATGACTTCGCCGTTGATAGAAATGTCTTAGTGGGTAATTCGAGCTTATTAGATTATGTTTTAATTCCTTCTAAAAGAGAGATTATTTTAAAAGGAATTAAACCAGGAAAGACAACAGTTTCTCTAAGAAATACCGTTGGCGATTTGAAGCTTGTATATGTCGTAAATATTACGGCTAACGATTTATCGAATATTGTCCAAGAGTTAAGAGATCCAAAGCTTCTTGGTGCTGTTGAAGGACTTGAAATTGGAATAGCAGGCGACAATGTTTATGTTGGTGGAAAAATTGTTGTTCCTGGCGATATTGGTAGAGTGGTTGTTGTTCTTGAGAAGGATAAATATAAAGACGTATTAAGGTTAGTTGAGTTATCACCTCATACTCAAAAAATTATTGCTCAAAAGATGCAGGAAGAGATTCAAAAGAATCAGCTGAGGGATGTCACAGTAAGGGTTATAAATGGACTTTTTTGGCTTGAGGGGATTGTAAGTTCCGTTCCTGACAGGAATAAAGCGGAGAGTATTGCAGCAGCATATATTCCAGACTTATTAGAGAACCTTGCTCGTCGAACGGATTCAGTCCAAAAAGCTGGTCGTTCTATTATTCAGAACTTTATTCAAGTGAACCCAAAGAAGCAGCCCGCACCTATTCCAAAGTTAATTAAGATTACGACTCAATTTGTTGAGTTAACAAAAGACTATAATAAAATCTTTGGTTTTAAGTGGACACCGCTTCTCTCTGGTGGAGGCGGATCTATATCATTTGGTAAAACTGGAGCAGGATCAGTAACGACAAGATCAGAAGGCACATTGTCAGGAACTATTTCAAACCTTTTTCCAAAGCTTACTTCTGCTAAAAATGCTGGGTTTGCAAGAGTGATTCAATCGGGTGTGTTAATAGTAAAAAATAATTTCGCAGCTAATATTAATAAGTCCATTTCAAAAAACACACCCGTAGGTTCTGGCGAAACTCAGAGAGTAGTAACGACGACAGGTGGTTTTGACTTAAACGTTACACCTAAAATTTTAGCTGAAGAGAAGGTGGAGCTAAGTGTTGGCTTAAATGTAAGTGTTAACCAAGGTGATTCAGTATCACCTGAACAGTTAAATAATAAAATCAAAACAAGCATCGTGGTTAAGTCAAAAGATTCAGCCGTTATTGGTGGTATTGTTGTTAATAGAAGCAGTACTGATTTTGATAAAGATCCATTTCCAAACGAAGAGGCTGCAGATGGAGCAACTGCACTATTCCAGTTTATTCGAGGGAAGACTTATACAACTAATAGAAGTCAGTTTGCCGTTTTTGTTACTCCTGAAATCTTAGAATCAGCGTCTGCTGGAACTGAAGAGATTAAGCGGAAGTTTAGAAAGAGAAGGAGATAGATGGCCGGTCATATAATCTCTATTATTGGTGGAAAGGGAGGCTTAGGTAAATCTCAAGTGGCCGCAAATCTCGCTTTTGCCTATGCTCAAGAGACGAGACAAAAAGTTCTTCTTTTAGACTTTGATCAGAAAGCCGGTGGAGATCAAGACTTTATTACGGGAATAAAATCAAAGAAAACAGTTAAAGACTTATCTGAATTCAATGGCGCGATAGATCCTAGGTCTATCCAGCAATTTATTGGAACTCATCAAGCTGGTGTAAGTTATATTGGAATGCCTTCAGATGCTACAGCTGCAGCAAGTGTAAATGCTGAAGGGGTGGGAAAGGCACTAAAAGCTATTCCAAATATTTTTCCAATTACCATTATAGATGGGGGAAGTGACTTAACGGAGCTTTCTCTAAAAGGTCTAGAGTTCTCTACATTGATCTTTCTCGTTGTGACCCCTGATATTTTAGCGGTTAATCAAACAAGAAGATTAAATTCAGAACTAACAACTATGCTCTTTCCAAGAGATATGATTCAGCTCCTCTTAAATCAATACCAAAAAGGTCATCCCGTAACTCCGGAAGTAATTGGAAAACAGATGGGAAAGGCCGTATTTAATGCAATTGCTAAAGATGATGGGTCTTGTGTAGCAGCTCTTCAAAAGAAAACTGTCGCGATGATTGCAGCAAAGGGAAAACCATTTCCTAATGGCATTCAAGATACTGTTAGAAAGCTGATTCAAAAAAGTGTTTTAAAATCTCTTGCGAAGCTTAATAAGCCCACTGGGACGAGCGCAAAGAAAGATGCACCGGGAAGTAAAGCTGATGTCGCTAGTAAGAACAGTTGGACAGACTTAAAGTCCAGAATTCACCGCGCTTTGGTTGAAGAGATGGACTTAAAGAAGTCTGATGACAACGACCCTAAGGCGCAGGTTATTTTACGAGAGCAAACAAAAAAAGTTGTTGTTGAGATTTTAAATAAAGAAGATACGAAAGGAATTCTCGAAAGTCGTGAAGACATGAATCAGATTGTTAAAGAAATCCTAGATGAGGCCCTGGGTCTTGGACCGCTAGAGGATCTTTTATCAGATAAAAGTATTTCAGAAATTATGGTTGTGGGTCCGGAGAAAATTTTCTACGAGCACGAGGGAAAAGTTAAAAAATCCACCGTGACTTTTACAAATGATAGACAGGTTCTAAATGTGATTGAAAGAATCGTGGCACCTATTGGTAGAAGAATCGATGAAAAGACTCCTTATGTGGATGCTCGTTTACATGACGGCTCTAGGGTTCACGCGATTATCCCTCCTTCGGCTCTAGATGGTTGTACGATTACCATACGTAAATTTCCTGAGAACAGATTAACCTATAAAGACTATGTAAAGTTTGGCTCGATTACCCAAAATATGGCCGATTTCTTAAGGATTGCCGTTGAGGGACATCGAAATATTGTTGTTTCCGGCGGAACTGGTTCTGGTAAAACGACTCTTATTAATATTTTAGGAAGTTTTATTCAGGCCAACGAAAGAATTATTACTTGTGAGGATTCAGCTGAACTCGATTTCCCTCAGGATCATGTTGTTAGACTTGAGACAAGGCCTCCTTCGCTAGAAGGTGATGGGGAGATTGATATTCGTTGTTTAGTTAAACAAACACTGAGAATGAGACCTGATCGTATTGTGGTTGGGGAGTGCCGGGGCGGTGAAACTCTAGATATGCTTCAGGCCATGGGTACTGGTCATGATGGATCTATGACAACGGTTCACTCTAATAATCCTAGAGAATGTATTGGTCGTTTAGAAACTCTTGTTCAATATGCAGGAGCTGGACTTAGTCCAAAAGCGATTCGAGAAATGATTGCGGCTTCAGTGCATTTAATTATTCAGCAGTCTAGACTAGATGATGGTTCTAGAAGAATGACCCATATTACGGAAATTGGAGGAATGCAGGGAGATGTTGTCACACTACAAGATATCTTTCTCTTCAACCAAAAAGGAATTAATAAGCAAGGTAAAATTGAAGGTGAGTTTCAGGCAACAGGGTTTATTCCTAAATTTATCGAAATATTAGAAAAGAAGGGTTACAAAATTCCAAGAGGTCTCTTTAGAAATGATGCCCCTCCTGGATCAGAACAATTACCACCGGCCGATAAGAAGCCAGAACCAATAGATAAAAAACAACCGGCAAAGAAGCAAAAGCCGGTAAAGAAGGCTAAATAATGGGTGCGGCTGAAGCAGGACTTCTTACAAGACCATTAGTTGTTGGAATCGTAGGTTTTACGGTTTTTATGTTCTGTTTTAAATACAGTATGGCCATCTTCAAATGGGTAGAAGATCAAACCTTTGGAACTCGCTCGTATATAATGGAGAAGTTAGAGCTTCTCTTTATCGAATTTGAGGAGGACAAGTTAACTTATCTTCTTCTTGGCGCTTCGATCGGATCAGGAGTTTTTGTCTTATTTCTCGTAGGGGCTTTTGTTAGTTGGCCTTTAGGTTTTATACTGGGAGCATTCTTTTCATTTTTAGGTTTTAGAATTCCAAAACCACTAATTAATCATCTCGTAAAAAAACGGATTAAGGCCTATAGCTTACAAATGGTTGATGGACTTCAATTATTGGCCAATGGGTTAAGGGCCGGACTTAGTGTCCCGCAATCAATTGGTATGGTTGTCGATGAAATGCCTGCGCCACTATCTCAAGAGTTTAATCTTATATTACAACAAAACCGTATTGGTGTTCCGTTAGATGAATGTTTTGAGAGTTTGGTCACTAGAGTTCCGACTGAGGATAATGAGATGTTTGTAGCTAGTGTTAATATCTTAAGAGAGACCGGTGGTAACTTAGCCGAGACCTTTGACACAATTGTGGACGTTATTAGAGAAAGAGTTCGTCTTCAACAAAAAATAGATACTTACGTGGCTCAGGGGATGTTTCAGGGTTATACGATTTTTGCTATGCCTTGGCTTTTGGGCGCTGTTTATACGATTTCTGACCCTGCCAGTATGAAACCACTGTTTACGCATCCCCTTGGAATTATTGCATTATTGATTGCAGTTGCTCTGGATTTGGTAGGACTTTGGGTAATTATGAAAATTGTTAATATAAAGGTCTAAAATAGTCTTAAATAAGCTTAAGTTTTTTAAGAGGTGACCGATAAATACGTTGAGATAATAGAGGAATTTCTTCTAAAGGATAGGATCAAATGAAGAATTTAAAATTGCTTAGTTTACTTTTACTACTCTTTCCGGCTCTGGCGTTTTCTGGTGTAAACCTGAAAAACGGGAACTTTTATATCTCTTATACGGATATTATTGTTCCAGGTGGTGGTCATGATTTAGAGATAGTAAGAACTTATAACTCGAAGTCTACCGATAGAGGTTGGTTTGGATTTGGTTGGGGTAGTGATTATGAAACTTACCTAACTGTTTCTGCTGACGGTTCAGTCGTTATTCATGAGAATGGTTCTGGTGCACTAACTAGATTTACTCCTAAAACAGCTGTTGATCCAAAAGCTGCCGCAGAGAAGATTGTTGCAGCCATGAGAAAGAGAAGTAGTCTTTCTGAAACAGTTGCCAAAAATTACTTAGACAAATTTGTAAATGATGCTGAACTTAGACAGGCCTATGCCAAGAAATTTAATGTTCAAGCAAAGCTAGCTAATGGGACTGTTCTTTACTCAAACACAAGAGGATTACAGCAGGTTCATAAAGTAAGCACTGGTTTTAAAAGAGTATATAATGACGGCAAAGTGGAGTTCTTTAACAAGGACGGAAAGCTTAGCAAGATGAAGGATAAGAATGGTTACTTTGTAGCTCTTTCTTATAAAGACGGGTCACTTAAATCAATTAAAGACTCACAGGCAAAGCAACTATTCTTTGACTGGTATCCAGATGGAAAGATTAAGAATATCTGGTCTGCTGGTGATAAAAAGTCTTTTTATAAGTACCAAGGGGACAATCTTGTAGAATCAAAAGATGTCGTTGGAAACGTGTTTAAGTACGACTACGATCCAAAACATAATATGGTTGGAGTTGTTTACTCTGACGGCTCAAAAATGAAAGTAAAGTACACAAGAAAAACTCAATTTGTTGAGGAGATTGTGGCGAGAAATGGAGATTCAACTAAGTATAAGTATGAATCAAATCCAAAGAATCCAAGGTTTCATTACTGGACACTTGTTACTAAGAAAAACTCACTAGGAAAAGAAGTTTCAAATAAGTATGAGTACGAAATTAAAACTCGCCCTGATGGAAGTCAGTATACTTATAGAATAGCCACTGTCATCAATGGTCTTTCTACTGAAACAGTTTACTCAGAATGCTGTTCACTACCTCTTAAAATTAGTAGAGGTAAGCATGTAACAACTTTTGATTATAACGATCGTGGTCTACTTGTTAAAAAGAGTTCTACTAAAGGTGACTTCGTTCAGCTTGAGTACCACAAAAGTTTTAATAAAATTACAAAGGTTACTAACCAAAAAGGAACAACTTCTTTTCAGTACGACAAGAAAGGGAACCTAAAAAGAGCTGTTAGTAATAAAGGTAAAGCTGTTCTTCTTTTCTATGATCACAAAGGTCGTATTACTAAAATGATCGATAAGAGTGGTAAGAAAGGGAAAAAGAGAACTCTTAGCTTTAAGTACAACTCACTAGGGAAGCCTGTTGAGATTGCTATGGAAAAGGTAGGAAAGATCCATGTTGCCTACGATAACTATGGAGAGATTAAAAAGGTTGAGTCTAAAGCAGGTCATAAAATGGCCCTACAAGTAACTCAGGCCTTTCAGTCGCTTTTAAGCATTGTTAAGCCAGCAGGTGTGAACCTTAATATGTAGAATCGCCCATTCCTTGAGGCATACTTCTTTAAGTATTTTCAGGGGGTTGGCCTAAAAGATAGGTAAAAAACGAACTTAACTTATAATAGAGAAAACTGATTACAGAGAGGAAATTATGAAAGCATTACTAATTATTCTAGGACTAACATTGTCACTTGGTGCATTTGCTGAAGATGCAAAAGGCTATGGTGAAGATCAAGAGGGATGTGGTAGTGCTGACGAGTTGAAAGGCTGTAAGTGTATTAAGCAATCTTTAGTAGATGGTAAGCCTGTGGAGCAAATTCCTGAGGGATATATCAAAGATCCTAAAACAGGTAAGCTAATCAAAAAATAATTTAAAAACGTATGAATTAATACCTCTTAATAAAGGCCCTTCCTTTGTGAAGGGCTTTTTTATGTCTAAAGTTTAAACACCTATCAAGAACCTAACTGAAAGATTTACATAATCCCTTGAAAACAGGACTCCCATAATTGGCACTAACTATGCATTACTATAGGTATATACCAATACCAGGAGAATAGAGATGAAGAAGTTAATTATCGCATTGTTTTTAGGTTTCGCTTTTACAAACATCGGTTTTGCCGGCTACGGTGAAGATATGAAGGGTGAATGTGTAAAAGGTAAGGATTCAAGCAGAGGTCAAGAAGTCGTTGTCCAAGGGCAAACTGCAGCTTCTGATAGCGAATCTAAGCAATCAGGAAACAAAACAAAAAAGAAATAAGATACAGTTAAGATATCGCTTCTCCCCCCCCTAGAGCGATGAAAGTCAGTAAAAGCCCGGTACCCCTAATGCCGGGCTTTTTATATTTGCGGGAGACCTCTATAATAGGTCCATGCTAGAAAACCAAATCCAACAGCTTTTTGATAAACAGAAGAACTTCTTTCTTGATGGAAAGACTTTGAGCCTTGAGTCTCGAAAGAGCTCCCTATCCCGCTTGGTAGAAATGATTGAGGAGAATGAGTCTTTGATTTTTAAGGCCCTTGAGAGTGACCTCGGAAAGTCTAACTTTGAGTCTTTCATCGGGGAAACCGGGTATGTTGCTGGTGAGGCCAGACATGCCATTAAAAAACTAAAAAAATGGATGAAGAAAAGAAGAGTAAGTTCTCCTTTGCTTCAGTTTCCAGCAAGAAGCTATATTCAGCCAGAGCCTTTAGGTGTAGCCCTTATCATTTCTCCCTGGAACTATCCTTTTCAATTATTGTTTTCTCCTCTGGTAGGAGCTCTGGCCGCTGGGAATACTGCTATTTTAAAGCCTAGTGAAGTAGCTCCTGCGACCTCGAAATTAACAGCTGAACTAGTGCCTAAATACTTTAGAGAAGAACAGGTTGCGGTTGTTGAAGGAGAGATCCCAGAGACGACTACCCTTTTAAAGATGAATTTTGATTATATCTTTTATACCGGCAATGAGTTTGTTGGGAAGATCGTGATGGAAGCTGCTGCTAAAAATCTAACTCCAGTGACCTTAGAGCTCGGAGGAAAAAGCCCCTGCGGTCTTTTTGAAGTTCACAATATGGAACTAGCTGTTAGAAGAATAGTATGGGGTAAATACTTTAATAGCGGACAAACTTGTGTAGCTCCTGATTACTTATTAGTTAAAAAGGGTAAGGCCGAAGAGGTTGCAGTATTATTTAAAAAGATAGTTGAAGAGTTTTATCGAGACCCAAAAACCTCTAAGGACTACGGAAGGATTGTAAATAATAGACACTTTGAGAGGCTTGATAGCATGCTGGCAGATGAGAAACTATTGGTTGAATATGGAAAAGATAGTAAAAGCCGCTTTATGGGACCAGTTCTATTAGAGGCGAATGAGTTTTCTAAATCTATGGAAACTGAAATCTTTGGGCCGATCCTACCTATTTTAGAATTTGATAATATTAAAGAAGCGATTAAGTTTGTGAGATCTAAACCAAAGCCTCTGGCTTCATATATCTTTAGTGATAGTGATAATAATATAAACTCCTGGAGAGAGATGATTTCTTCCGGTGGACTTTGTATTAACGATACTATTGTTCATTTAAGCTCTGAAACTCTTCCTTTTGGTGGAGTGGGCCCTAGCGGAATGGGTAGTTATCATGGCCAAAAGAGTTTCGATACATTTAGTCATTTGAAAAGTGTTATGAAGAGGTATCTTTTTTGGGACCTTCCTATTAGGTATCCTCCCTACACAGGGAAGCTCTCCATCATTAGAAAAATTTTCAGGATCTTTTCTTAGCTGTCTAAACTTTAGGCAGGACCAATTTTGATCAACAGATCAGACTATCTAACTACTTGAAATTATGAGTGGGATCTTGGCATATCTCGTGCATCTATTATAACAAAACAAACTTACCCCCATGTAGGGGATTTGGAGGAAGTTATGAAAGCACTATTCGTATTGATGCTTGCTATTTTGGCCATGAATGTTTCTTATGCCGGTTACGGTGAAGACATGAAAGGTGAATGCGTAAAAGGTAAAGACTCTACTAGAGGACAAGAGGTGATTGTCTCGGGTCAGACCAGCGCATCTGATGCAGGTAAAAAACAATCAGGCACTAAAACTAAAAAGAAATAATAAAAATAATCCTGGTATATTATTAGGCCCACTAGCGAAAAGAAGTAGCTACTGGGCCTTTTTTAATATCTTCTCTAAAAACTCTTTTTCTTCTTCTGTATATTTTCCAAGAGGCTTCTTTGTTCCACTTTCTTTGATTTTAACAATATCTTTTTTAGGTGGAATAGTATTTGAAAAGAACTTCTTTGTGACGGCAGTTCCTTTTTTTATTCCTTCATTTGAGCTTTCCTTCATAAATGCAAATAGCTTTCCCGTTATTGGCCTTGCTGCTTCCTCAAGGCTATAGAAAATAGGATTACCGCCAATAGGAATCGCTAGAATAAAAAAGCTAATTGAAAAATAAAGAAAGAATTTAATTATAAACATACATCCACCTAGATAGAGTCTTTAAGCATATCATTTGCCACTTTTGTTACAGACTTAATTAAAGTTTCTGCATCAAAAGGCTTAGCAATAAAATCAATCGCACCATTTGAGATCGATTCAATTATAATATTCTCAAGATCTAGACTCGACATCATTATGATTGTGATAGGTCTATTTGAGACTTGGTTAAGTTTTTTAGCAAGCTCTATCCCGCTAATATTTGGCATAACAACATCTATGAGAAATAAGTTTGCTTTGGTTCCGGTAACCATTCCAATTGCATCTTCAGCATTTCCAGCCTGGCCTACAACTTCAAACCCCTCTTTCTCGAGAATTTCGACAGCAGTACGACGTGAAAAGTCAGCGTCATCAACAACAGCAATTTTTAATACACTTTTAGGATCTTTAGACATGGATATATTCTATCAGAAATACAATATATCAAAAGTCCGTAAATAAATTGGTCAAGTTTAAGCCGACCTGGAACAGGCCGGCTGTAGGACCGCCTTGTTAGGCGGCCATCGGAGGAAGTTCTTTTTTTCCTCTTTTGCTCTTCTTTTTGCTCTTTGCAATATAGTCACTCCAGCCCACAAGTGCCACTTCTAGCACCTCTTCGAAGCTTTTAACCGGAACAAACTTAAGCTCTTTGCGGTATTCCTCAGGAATATCCTCTAGGTCTTTTTTGTTTTTCCAAGGCATAACTACAGTTTTAACGTTCATCCTCATGGCCGCTAAAGATTTCTCTTTTAGTCCACCAATCGGAAGCACTTTTCCTGTAAGAGTGATTTCACCAGTCATGGCCACAGACTTATCAATTGGAAGACCCGTGATCAAAGACATTATTGCCGTAGCTAAGGTGATACCTGCGCTTGGTCCATCTTTTGGAGTTGCCCCCGCTGGAAGGTGAATATGCACTTCATGGTTATCAAAGAAGTCTTCTGACAGATTAAACTCTTTAGCTTTACTTCTGATAAAGCCAATGGCCGTCTGAGCAGATTCCTTCATGACGTCTCCAAGTTGTCCAGTCAGAGTAATACCTGATCCTTTCATCTTAGTTGTTTCAATATAAAGAACTTCTCCGCCAACTGATGTCCAGGCTAATCCTGTAGCAACACCAACTTCGTCATTTTCTTTTTCATCGTCTTTTGTGTAAACCGGAGGACCTAGAAGCTTAAATACAGTATCCGAGAATACATGTGTCTTAGATTCTTCGCCCTGTGCAATCTTCATGGCTACTTTTCTACAAAGAGCACCAATCTGTCTTTCAAGATTTCTAAGTCCTGCTTCAGCAGTAAAACACTTGATTACGTTCTTAAGACCTTCATCGTGGAACTCAACATGCTCATTTGTAATTCCATTCTCATCCATTTGCTTTGGAACAAGATACTTCTTGCTTATGGCGAGTTTCTCTTCCTGTGTGTACCCAGAAAGATTGATAACTTCCATACGGTCACGAAGTGGCCCTGGAATATCTTGTAAAACGTTAGAGGTCGCAATGAACATACAGTTTGATAAATCAAAAGGTACATTTAAATAATGATCTCTAAAGTTACTATTTTGTTCAGGATCAAGAACTTCAAGTAGGGCACTTGATGGATCACCCTTAAAGTCACCACCTAGCTTATCAACTTCGTCTAGAAGGATAAGTGGATTATTTGTTTTTGCTTGCTTAAGGGCCTGAATAAATCTACCCGGCATAGAACCAACATATGTTCTTCTATGTCCTCTGATTTCAGCTTCATCCTTAACACCACCAAGTGAGATTCTTATAAACTCTCTACCTGTGGCCTTCGCAATAGACTTTCCTAGACTTGTTTTACCAACACCTGGAGGACCACTCAAACAAAGAATTGGTCCTTTCATGTTTTTGCCTTTAAGGCTTCTAACAGCAAGGTATTCTAATATTCTTTCTTTAACTTTTCTTAAATCAAAGTGATCTTCATCTAGAATCTCAAGAGATTTCTTAAGGTCAATATGTTCTTCAGAGGCAACATTCCAAGGAAGGTCAGTCATCCACTCTAAGTAGCTTCTTAGAATGCTAGACTCCGAAGAATCTGGATGCATTTTCTCTAATCTCGTTAATTGCTTAAGAGCTTCTTTCTCAACTTCTTCACTCATTCCAGCAGCTTCGATCTTATTTCTAAACTCTTGGAACTCGTCTTCAGGCTGCTCACCATCATCACCAAGTTCAGATTTGATGGCACGAATTTGTTCTCTAAGAAAAAATTCTTTTTGATTTTTTGCCATGTCATCATCGGCGACATTTTTAATCTTGGCTTGCATACCAAGTATTTCTAATTCTCTAGAGAGAATCTCATTGATTCTATGAAGTCGCTCAACTGGATCTAATACTTCAAGAACCATCTGTGCTTCAGCAACATGAAGATTCATATTAGAGGCAACTAAGTCAGCAAGTCTTCCTGGGTCTTGAATATCTTCAAGTACCATAAGAATATCTGGTGAAAGTATTTTTCCCATTGAGATAACTTTCTCAAGTTGCTCTCGAATGGTTCTCATTAGCGCACTAACAGCGACATTTTCACTTTCAGGCTCTAAGTCATTAACTTTTTCAAGCTTAGTAACAAAGTATGGGTCTTTTTGCTCAAAATCTACGATTTTTGCTTTTGTGAGACCTTGAACTAGGATCTTAATTCGTCCGTCTGGAAGTTTCCTCATTCTCATGATCATGGCAACTGTACCCATTTCGAATATTTCTGATGGTTCAGGATGCTCAGACTTAATATCTTTTTGGCTTGATAAAAAGATCAATCTTTCTGAACTATTAAGAGCGTGCTCAACAGCTTGGATTGATGATTCTCTACCGACAAACAGAGGTAAAATCATGAAGGGGTAAACAACGATGTCGCGAATTGGTAAGAGGGGGAGTTGATCCTTGAACTCTATGCTATCACCCTCGTAATTAGTCACCATACTCTCTCCTTAAAGTAACGGTCATGTACTAACAAGTAGTCATAGTACGAATCGGGAAAATCTTTCCGATTCTTTAAACTTTTTGTGGTAGTAAAGTGGGAAAAAATGTAAAAATTTACTAAACAAAAAGAGCTCGTCAGTCGGCTACAACAGTTAACTGTTGGATTAAAGGCATTACCCGAGGTTTTTGGTTGAAGTAAATTAATCAAGTAAGGAAAAAAAATTATGTCTGACTCATTTGGTTGTGTGGTTTTAGCAGCAGGAAAAGGTACTCGTCTTAAACTTAAAGACCCAAAACCTTTGGTCCCCCTTATGGGTCGGCGTCTGGTCGATTACTCTATTGAGTCTTTAAAAAAGTTTATGGATGCTAATAGCTCCAAAGGTGCTGTCAGCTTGGTTATCGGCCATGAGAAGGAAAAAGTACAAGCCCATGCTGAGGAGTCAGCAAAGAAGTTTGATGTGCAGATTAGCTTCTCTGTGCAGGAAAAGCAGTTAGGAACGGCCCATGCTTTAAAGTGCTATTTCGAACAAAATTCAGATGCCGCTGGATATGAATATACAGTTATCATGTGCGCAGATACACCTTTAATAAGCTCAGACGTTTTAATTGAGCTTTTTAGCGCTCTTAAAAAAGATAGTTTAGATGGTGTAGCAGCGACTTTTGAGACTGTTGACCCAACCGGACTTGGAAGGATTATTAGATCAGATAAAGAAGGTTTCAAGATTACTGAACATAAGGATGCTAACTCAGAAGAACTCCTAATAAAGGAAGTGAACTCAGGAATGTACATCGTGAAAACTAGCTATATCTTGGAGCACTTAAGTAATATTAAGAGCGAGAACGCCGCTGGAGAGTTTTATCTTACAGATTTATTTCAAGAAGGATCAAAAGTTAAACCTTGTTTGTTTGAAGACGAGAATACCTTTTTAGGCGTAAATGACCTTGAACAGCTGGAGAGGATTGAAGTTCTCCTAAGAAGAAGAAAGAAGATTGAACTTAGGAATTCAGGAGTTCGATTTATTGATTCAAGGCATGTTTATGTAGATGAGGATGTTCAAATTGGTGAAGGGAGCACTCTTTATCCAAATGCAACTCTTTATGGAAATTCAATTATTGGTAAGGACTGTGTTCTTGAAACAGGAGTCATTATTAAAAACTCTGAGGTTCAAGATGGAACGACAATTAAAGCTTATTCAAGTCTAGAAGAATCTTTTGTAGGTAAGGAAGCAGCAATAGGTCCTTATGCTAGGTTGAGACCTAAGGCCAATATTGGATCATATTCAAAGATTGGAAACTTTGTAGAAATAAAAAAATCAGACCTGAAAGAAGGAGTTAAGGTTTCACATCTGTCATACGTGGGAGATGCTGAAATAGGTGAAGACTCCAATATTGGATGTGGTTTTATCACATGTAATTATGATGGTGCTAAAAAGCATAAAACCATTATAGGAAAAGGCTGTTTTATTGGTTCAGATAGCCAAATGATAGCCCCTGTTACTTTGGGAGATGAATGCTATGTGGCCAGTGGCTCAACTATTAACCAGGACATCCCTAGTGGTGGATTTGGAATCGCTAGAGGCCGCCAGAGTACTAAAGAAGGGATGGCCAAGCGTTTTATCAAAAAAAAGTAATGATTTTAATGTGTTGTGGTGGGAAAGCTAGAACTTGTCGCCATGTGTAAAAAACTCAGTGGGTCTTTCTCTGGGTTCCCCAAAGTGTTAAAAATACACCAAATTTTAATTTAACAGGCTAGTAAATTATGTGTGGAATTGTAGGTCACCTGGGTCCTAATAACCCAATGGATACTGTATTAGAAGGTTTAAGTCGTCTCGAATATCGTGGGTATGACTCAGCCGGAATCGCTTATGTAGATGATAAATCAGATCTTCACTTTTATAAGAAAAAGGGAAAGCTAGCAAACCTAGTCTCATTACTTGAAAAAGAAAAACACACCGTAGTTGGATGTATTGGTCACACAAGATGGGCAACTCATGGTGAAGTGAATGATGCGAACTCTCATCCACATACTCACGGTAAGATCTCAATTGTTCATAATGGAATAATTGAAAATGCTCCCTCATTAAAAAATTAACTAGCTTCAGAAGGTTTTGAATTTCAATCTGATACAGATTCCGAAGTTTTCTTGGCCTTAGTCACAAGTAATTTAAAAAAAGAAATGAGTTTTCTTACGGCAGTATCTGAGGCATTTAAAAGAACCGACGGGAACTCAGCCTTTGTTGTTCTTAATGCAGAGACTAGTGAAATTTTAGCAATAAAAAGAGGTGCACCATTAGTTGCTGGACTACATGAAGCTAACTCAGATGCATCGGTAAGTTCAGATCCTTATGCTTTAGTTGGAAGCTCAGAGACAATTTATTTTCCAGGTGATGAAGTTCTCGTTCTTTTATCAAAAAGAAATAATGATATCATTTCTTTCTTTGAATTAGACGGCTCTGAATCTAAAAACTATAAGTCCAAGCAACAAGAGATGTCACTCGAGGCCACTGATAAGGGTGATTTCGAACACTTCATGTTGAAAGAAATCTATGAACAACCAGGTTTAATTAGAGACCTGGTCCAATTTTATTTAGCCGGTGAAGGGGCAGAGCTGTTAACTAAGGTTTCTGCATTAAAGCCTGAAAAATTTCATATTTCTGCCTGTGGTACAGCCGCCTATGCAGGAATGGTTATTAGAGACTTCATTGAACATAGAAATAGGATTCCATGCGCGGTAGAACTTGCTAGTGAATTTAGATACAGAAACCCGCTTTTAAGAGAAGGTGAAGTTGGTCTATTTATTAGTCAATCCGGTGAAACTGCTGACACTTTGGCTGCCCAAGGTCTATGTGTTGAAAATAAAATGAAAACAATTTCAATTGTAAACGTTGAGGGCTCAACTCTCTACAGAGACTGTGATGAAAACCTTTTAATTAGAGCTGGTATTGAGATTGGTGTAGCAAGTACCAAAGCGTTTACTCAACAAGCGCTAACGGGTTGTTTGCTCTCTTATGCCCTGGCCGGAGATCTCACTTCAGAAGAAAAGAAAAAGGAAATCGCAGATAAGTATTCTCTACTAGCTGAGAGAATCGATGATATTTTATCTCGTGTTGACGAGCTTAAAAAGATTGCTGAAGAGATCTACAATTATAATGGATTTTTCTTTACCGGTCGTGGTCAGTATTTTCCAGTAGCTCTTGAGGGAGCGCTAAAATTAAAAGAAATCGCTTATGTACACGCAGAAGGGTACGCCTCAGGAGAGTTAAAGCACGGACCAATCGCCCTTATTGATGATCAAATGGTTAATATCGCTATTGTAGGTCCAAAATTATTTGATAAAACGATTTCTAATATTCAGGAAATTAAGGCACGCCGCGGAGTTATTGTCGGTTTAGGCCCAAAAGGTGAATCAGACCTTGATGATATCTGTGATTTTAAGTTTGATTTAAATTTTGATGGGCTTGGAGAGCTTTCTCCGCTGTACGTTAACGTTGCGAACCAATTATTAGCCTATTATATGGCCAAATTTAAAGGGACAGATATTGATAAGCCGAGAAACTTGGCAAAGTCAGTGACGGTTGAATAGAATCCCTGAATGCAGTTAGACTCACTTAATAAAGTTCAAAAAGAAGTTGTTCTCAATAGCGAAGGTCCTATGATGGTCCTCGCTGGGGCTGGTTCTGGTAAAACGAGAACTTTAGTCACTCGAATATCTCACCTTCTACAGGAAAAAGGCATTAGTCCTTTTCAAGTATTAGCGCTAACTTTTTCAAATAAAGCAGCGAGAGAGATGAGAGAGAGAATTGCTAGTTCCGTAGATATTGATCTTGGAGCTCTTCAGGTAACAACCTTTCATAGCTTCTGTGCCAGAGTTTTAAGAAGTCAGGCCAACTATATTGGACTAAGTAAAAGTTTTACTATTTATGATGATAGTGAGTCTAAGGCCATTGTTAAGAGTCTGTTGGCAAAAAGAGGAATTTCAACGAAGGAGATTTCTCCCTATGAAGTTTTGAACTTTATAGATGAGTTAAAAAATAAAGGTTACTACCCAGGACGAGAGACAGAGATTGATACTGAAGATGATGATTTCTTCTTTCAAATGTTTCAAGAATATGAATCAGAACTAGCTAGATCTAACGCTGTAGATTTTGGTGGGCTTATTACAGGTGTTTTAAAGCTTTTTGAGAAACATCCTTCTGTTTTAAAAACTTATCAAGAGCGTTTTAGATATTTGTTGGTTGACGAGTATCAAGATACAAACCGCTGTCAGTTTGAACTAGTCTGTTATTTAGCGGAACAAACTCAGAATATTTGTGTTGTAGGTGATGAAGATCAATCCATTTATAGTTGGCGTGGGGCCGATATCAATAATATTTTTGATTTTGAAAAAAAATTCCCCACAGCAAAAATGTTTAAATTAGAACAAAACTATAGATCCAGTAAAAAGATCATCGAAGCCGCTTCTCATGTGATAGCAAGAAACTCCTACAGAAAAGGTAAAACCATGTGGACTGATAATCCAGATGGAGAGGAAATTGAAATTGTTGAAACCGGTAGTGATAGAGAAGAATGTGATTTTGTGGCAAATAAAATCGCAGACCTAAAAAAGGCAGGGGCTTCTTACAATGACATAGCCGTATTTTATCGTACAAACTCTCAATCAAGACAGGTTGAAGATGCTTTAAGAAATAGCAATACAGCCTACCGAGTTGTAGGTGGGATTAAATTTTATGATCGTAAAGAAATTAAAGATATCTTGGCCTATTTGAGACTTATCGTTAATGAGAAGGATAACCTTGCTTTAAGCAGAGTTGTTAATGTTCCTGCAAGAGGAATTGGCGCAACAACACTTCGTAAATTTGAAGAAGAGTCTATTAAGAATTCTCAATCTCTCCTAGAGACACTTAGAGATATTGTAAACTCACCAGAGGATTTCAAGCATATAAGAATGTCTGCGAAGGTTAAGTCTTCGATCAATCAATTTGTAAGCTTGATTGATGAGTTGAAAATCTTAAATGATGCAGGAGAGAGTCCTGAAATTATTTTTGAAAAGGCCGTTAATGAAACGGGTTATATCAGCTTCTTAAAAGCAGCGAAGACTTATGAAGCTGAGGCAAGACTTGAAAACCTCGGAGAACTTGGAAACGCGATCGCTCAATTTGAAAATAATAATCCAAAACCAACCTTAGATACTTTCCTTGAAACTGTGACATTAGATCAGAGTGCAAATCATGAAGAACAAAATTCAGGAGAAGTTAGTCTGATGACGATTCATGGAGCCAAGGGCCTAGAGTTCCAATATGTATTTATTGTGGGCGCCGAAGAGAATATGTTTCCGAGTTTACGCAGCCTAGAGGGGGGAGAAAAGTCCCTTGAAGAAGAGAGAAGACTATTTTATGTGGCCATGACTAGGGCCATGGTTAAACTCTTTATTTGCTTTGCCCAAGGAAGAATGCTTTATGGTCAGCTTCGTTTTAACGGACCTAGTCGATTCATCCATGAAATACCTCCGAAGTACTACAGTTGGATTAAAACTAAAACCGGAGCGAGGGGGAGCTGGGCCGGTCAAGGCAATGGCCATAGCAGTCAAAACGAAGATGATTTCTTTGCTGATGAAGAATATGACGATGACGTTGTATACCAAGTGCAGTCAAAAGGACCTGAATCTAAGTTTCCACAGGGTGTATCCGTGATTCATTCACTATACGGTGAGGGTCAAGTAACTGAAACATCCGGAGCTGGCGATCAGGAAAAAGTGGTTATCAAATTTAAGGACGGGGCCATTAAGAAATTTATGGTGAAGTTTGCTCCTTTAGAATTACTTTCTTAGTTATTTGCCAGTACAATACCCTGCATAGCAATGAACTCTAAGACTATTAAAATATTCTCGATTTTCTTTCTAGTGACCCTTTTTTTTGTCGTAGGTGCAGGTTTTTATGTTCATAAAAAAATCAACCCTGACTCATTAAAGAATGAGATCTACTCTTACGTTGCTAAGAATTATCCAAATTTAGATCTTTCCATTAACAATATTGATATAGGGCTCGGTCTAACTACGGATATAGAACTTAGTGAGGTTATATTAAAAAATAAAGGAAAGGATATTCCTTCAGAACTACTTTCTTTGAAAGAATGTAATATTAAAGTACCTCTTTTGAATATATTAACTGGGGGAGGAACCGTAAAAGTATTTCTAGAGAAGCCCACTCTTAGTTATATCTTAAAAGACAAAAAAGCTAACTGGCTAGAAGGGCTAAAAAAGAAAGAAGAGACGACCTCAAATACAAAAAGAATTAATGAGCAAAATGAAGAGAAGTCACTACCGTCTATCTTAGCAAACTCACAAATTAATGCGCAGTTTTTAAACCTTACGATAAGACATCAAGATAATAAAAAGTTAAATATCTATGAATTTGATAAATTTCAACTAAATGATGTTGGGATAAAAAGACCTACTGCCTTTAATCTTGTTTCTAAAATTAAGATCGATAATGAGAAAACGAATATTGAATTTGATCTAAAGTCTGTTGGAGAATTAAACCTAAGGGCCTTTTTAGAAGATAAGGTCATTCACTTAAAAGCACAGTCTCGAATTGGTAATTTATATCTGGGTAAGAGAAAAATACTGGAAGAAGAGCTAATTTCAGATGCAAAGATAAGTATCAGAAAAAATAATACGGGTACCATTGAGACAGATCTAAAAATATCAGAGGTACTCGAGAGCAAACTAAAAATTCTAATTCTTAAAGAAAAAATAGACGTAAAGATTGAGAACTTTAAGATTAAACTTGAATCAATTCTAAAAATGGCTGAAGTTCAGATTCCCGGTCTAGGCGTAAGTGAATCATGGTTGGATGTCGAGGGAGGGATTAGCTCAGAGCCCAATACGAAGCTAACTCCCAACTTTTCTGTAAAAATAACAAAACCCATCTCTTATGACTATAAAGGGAATTTTATTGGAATAGACAGAGCAAGAGTTTCGCTTATAGATACAGACTTTAAATTAGAGTCTGCTATAAATGCATTCAAAGGCCGTATTGACCTCAGAGCAGGGAATACTATAGATATTAATAAACCGATCGATTTTAAAGAGCTTGATATCTTCGAAGCCTCGCTTACCCTAAATGGTTTAGAAATTAATAATGATCTATTACCTAAAGAAGAAAGCAAGGAAGAGAACAACACTGAACCTAAGAGTACGATTGTTTTTCCAGTTAAGTTAAGCGTGGAGCTTAAAAATATTCTTCTTTTTAATGAAGTTATTAGTGGCTCGGGGGAGCTCTTGGCCGTGAAAA
Organism: Halobacteriovorax sp.; assembly: GCA_024686135.1. Lineage (GTDB taxonomy): Bacteria > Bdellovibrionota > Bacteriovoracia > Bacteriovoracales > Bacteriovoracaceae. Next base: position 25,462 of record JAIBDQ010000028.1, read on the forward strand.
AAATGCTGGCCCTAAAACAATTCAAGTTAAAACATAAAAAAGGTTTGTTGTTGCTAGACACAACAACTAGAAATCTTGATACAAGTCCAAATCATTCATTTAATCTGGAGGCTAAAAACTTTGAGGCCTCAATATTCGAGGGTTTTTTAGATAAGGAAACCCCTCATATCACAGGCCTAGTTAATGCTTCAGTGGTAGGAAAAATGAAAACTGTTAAATCCCTGCCTTTTTATGATGCATTTATAAAAGGGAATGTTATTAATGGCGAACTAAAAGGCTATGATTTATCGAACATGGTAAATGGCTATTTAGAGAGAATTAATAGTTTCCCATACTTTTCAAAAAAGCCGTTAAAGAAAGTAAAAATCTCGCAGAATTTTGAAGTTCTCAGTTTTGATATACATGCAAAAAGTGACAAGACCGCGATTAAAAAATCTCGATTTATTGGTGTGGATAAAAAGATTGAGATTCGAACTCAAGGGACACTTAGAGCAAAAGGAATTAGTGACTTGTATCTAAATATCTTCGATAGAAAACAAAAAGTTTTGAAGTTTTTGAAAGAAGTGGATATGAAGCAGTTTCCAGTAAAGCTTTCTGGACCTGGTTACGAGCTGAAGCCGGATTATGACTACACTTTTAAATTTGTTAAAAAGAAAGCTACAAAACGAATAAAAAAGAAGGCTAAAGCTAAGGCCAAGAAAGTAATTAAGAAAGAATTAAAGAAATTAGAAGAAAAGGTATTAAAAGGGAAGAAGGCAAAAGACCTTCTAAAGGATATATTTAAATGATACAGCCACTTATTTGGGAAAATGATACATTAAAATTAATCGATCAGAGAAAACTTCCGTTGGAAGAAACTTACGTTGAGGTAACGAATCTTGAAGAATGTTTTGATTCAATCAGAGTTATGGTCGTTAGAGGAGCCCCTTTAATTGGCTTTACGGCTCTATGGGGAATGGTTCTCGACATAATTAATAATCCTACTTATTCCATTGAACAGATCCAAAAATCAGCAGAGTATTTAAAGGAAGCTAGACCAACTGCTGTGAATTTAGCTTATGAAGTTGACCGGGCCGTAGCTATTGCAAAGGAAGACTTAGGGTCTTATGAGAAAAACCTTAGAAAGTTTGCTCAAGAACAAATGGATCTTCTCCATGAAAATAACTTAACAATGGCAAAAATTGCTCAGGCAGACTTAGAAAAAAGGTTTGGGGATAAGAAGCTTAGATTAATGACTCTTTGTAATACTGGAGCATTGGCCTGTGGCCCAATGGGAACAGCATTAGGTGTAATCTCTCACCTTGCCTCTCAGGATAAAATTGAAATGGTTTATGCATCTGAGACAAGACCTTATCTCCAGGGTGGCCGATTAACCGCCTATGAGCTAATTAAAGAAAATATTCCGCATAAGATTACAGTAGAGGGAGCTTTTAGCTATATTTTGGAAAATAAATTGGTAGACGCAATCTTTATAGGTGCCGACCGAATTGTATCTAATGGAGACACTGCTAATAAAATTGGATCTTCTTCTTTGGCGATCGTAGCCAAATACTACGGAGTACCTTTTTACGTCGTTGCTCCCACAAGCTCCTTTGATATGGCATCAAAAACTGGGGATGAAATTGAAATTGAACTTAGGCCAGAAGATGAAATCTTAAATGCTCTAAGTGCTCGAATTGCCCCCCATGGAAGTGGTGCTTTGAATCCAAGCTTTGATGTAACTAGAGCAAAAAATATTGCAGGAATAGTTTGTGAAAAAGGATTGATTGCAGATCCCATTACAACCGAAAGTTTAACAAAGATTGTAGAGAGTTAGATGGAAAAAAGAGCATCAATTGATATTGGTTCTAATACCGTTCTTCTATTAGCAGCGGAAGTTATTGATTCCCCTTTTTCTTATAAAGAATTATTCAATGAAACTCATGTAACGAGTCTTGGAAAAGATTTAGATAAAACAGGAGAGTTTCATCCACAGTCTATTGAAGATACTTTTACAGCTTTAAAAGATTACAAAGAAAAAGTTGAATCAATTGGTCTCGATCCAAAAAATGTAATCGTAACGGCCACTGAAGCTTCACGGGTTGCTAAGAACTCTAAGGTATTATTTGAGAAAGTTAAATCTGAACTTGGTTTTAATGTGACGATTATTAATGCTGAAGGGGAGGCTTACTACACTTCTTTGGGGGTTATTAAGGGGCACAAGTTTGAGCCTAATAACGCAGTTATTATGGATGTGGGCGGTGCTAGTACAGAACTTATACTCATCAACAAAAGCCCTTTTGAGGTGACAAGGACCATAAGTCTTCCTGTTGGTTCTGTTCGTGGAACAGATTGGGTAAAGGAAGGAACTTTTGAGGAGAAGTTGGATGAGCTTCTAGATAATGAAGAGCTCAATCATTTTGAATCTGATTACTTGCTTTGTGTTGCTGGAAGCATGGTTAGTTTAGGCGGCATGATAAAAGGCTTAAAGAAGTACGATAGTAATGAAGTAAATGGCTCAGCTATTACCTTTGATAAGTATTTGAAGTTTTTTGAATCCATTCAAAATCTAAATCCCGAGCAATTGCAGGAAAAGTTCCCATTCTTGGGGAAAAGAGCAAAAAGTATTCTCGCGGGAGCGAAGTTAGGGCTAAAAATGGGGAAAAGGCTAAAAATTAAATCTTTTGAAATTTCTACCTTTGGATTGAGGTACGGAACGCTATTTGCTGGTACAATAGATTCTAGATATGGCGAGCTTTGATAAACCAGTTGATTATAAAGAAGGAACAGTAATTTTTGCTGAAGGGGAGCCTAGTAGCTTTCTTTATATTGTTGCTTCAGGTGAGATTAGGATCTTCAAAGAAGATAAAGATCGCCTTATTCCAATATCAGTCGCCAGAAGCAAAGACTTTATAGGTGAACTCTCAATTTTTAGTGATGAGCCAAGAAGTGTTTCTGCTATCGCCACTTCAGAAACAACCGTTATCATGGTTAAAAAAAGTGATATTCGAAAAGTGATTAAAGAATGCCCTGATTGGGTATCAAATATTATGATCACTCTGTCAGATCGGCTTAGAGGCTCTATAGATATGCTTAGAGAGCACAGAATCGTAGATGATATCACTGACCCCGGTGGCGACGTTGATGCTAAAACGGAAAAAGAGTTTAAAAAATCTATTGATGAATATAGAAAACGCCGCGGACTAAAAAAGTAAATGCTTTC
>JAIBDQ010000215.1 GCA_024686135.1 Halobacteriovorax sp.
ATTCATTTCAACCTCTTTAAGGAAAAGTTTAAAGTCGAAACTGCAGCCAACGGTGCTGAGGCCCTCGCTAAGGCCAAAGAAATCAAGCCTCACCTTATGCTCCTAGATATTATGATGCCAGAGATGGACGGCTTAGAGGTTTGCCGCCTCGTAAGAGAAGACGCTTCTTTCAATGATACGGGCATTGTTATGCTTACAGCAAAGGGCGATGAAGAAGATATTGTAAAAGGCCTAGAGCTAGGTGCTGACGACTATATCGTTAAGCCCTTTTCCCCAAAGATAGTGATCGCTAGAGTTAACGCGGTTCTTAGAAGAAGAATCAAAGAGGAACCCGAAGGGGAGCCTGTTTTTGAAATCTTCGGCATCAAAATCGATAACCCAAGACGTAAAGTTTTTATAGATGATAAAGAAATCACTCTCACTTTTACGGAATTTCAGATTCTTGCTCTTTTATCCATGAAGGCTGGGTGGGTTTTCACACGTAGTCAAATAGTGGATACTGTCCGTGGAGACAATCACGCCGTTACCGACCGAAGTGTTGATGTGCAAATCGTTGGTTTGCGTAAAAAGCTTGGTGATAAAGGCGACCTTATTGAAACAGTCAGAGGTGTTGGCTATCGTTTCAAAGAAATTGAGGATTAGACGCTCCGGGAGGTAACCCCCATGAAACCTAAAAAACTGATCTGGAAGTTACTTCCTACGGCCCTCTTATATCTATCGATTACCTTTATCTGTATTTACTTCGTATTCTCTTATTTCCTCATGGATACTTTTAGAGAGGGAGTTTTTAAAGAGCTTCAAGAAAAAAGCTTGTACTTAGAAGAGCCGGTTTCCCAAGCCGTTGTTTCTGAAAATATTGATAGGCTAGCCTTTGAAGTTGAGAAGCTAAAAAGCAGAGGGAACTTATGGATAACGGTCTTAGACAAAAATGGGAAAGTTCTTACAGATTCCGAAGAGATTTTTGATGAAGATTCACTTCTCGATAACAGACCTGAAATTCTTAAGTCGATGGAAGGTGAGGAAGCATCAGATTACCGTGAGTCAATTCATGATCAGAAATTTTATTATATTCATGCCCACCCTTTTTTAGCTGGGGGAATTGTTTACGGAATACTTCGAGTAGCATTGCCAGAGTCGCAGGTTTTACAGGATATGAAAAAAATTAGAGTGAGGGCTCTGCTTATAGCTACTCTTGTTTCGCTTACCGGTTTTTTCTTTTTCTGGTGGTCTGCTTTAAAAGTTACTATCCCCCTAGGGAGTATCTTAAAGGCAGCGAGAGCAATCTCTAAAGGTGATCTAAATATAAAGCTTCCCATGTCCGTACTTGAATCGGAAGAAGTGCAAGGTCTTAGTAAGTATGTTTCTAGAATGGGACAACAGCTAAAAGATAACTCAAAAATTTTGGAAGAAAGAGAATCTGAGCAAAGGGCAGTACTATCTGCAATGGACGAAGGCGTTCTTTCTGTTAATCCAGAGAAAAAAGTTCTTCAGGTAAATTTGGCTATGCGGGATTTTATGGAACTCGATCACGATGCGGATCTTCGGGGTAAAAGTTTGCTGGAAGTTTTCCGAATGCCAAAAATTAGCGAATATATAGACAATATCCTCGACGGAGAGAAGTTTATTAAAGAAGAATTCTCTTTTGATGGAGAGCGCTTTTTTCAAATCCAGGGTGGTCCGCTCTTCTCGACTGACGAGAAGTTACTAGGAGCCTTTCTTGTTTTTCACGATCTGACTGAAATTAAAATTTTAGAAAGGTATAGAAAAGAATTTGTATCCAACATTTCTCATGAACTAAGAACTCCAATTACTGCCATCCAAGGTTACTTAGAAACTCTTGAAGATGGAAAAGTCGATGATGAGGAAACTCGTCAAAAATTTATGAAGATTATTAGTAAGCAAGCAAACCGATTGAGCCATATCGTTGAAGACCTTTTAAAGCTATCTCGTATTGAAACAGGTTCACTCGATTTCAATTGGCAGGAGTTAAAACCACTAGTTCTTTCAGCAGTCGATATTTGTAAAGAAAGGGCCGAAAAAAAGAAGATAAGTATTGAGCTTGATCTTGGTAGGGACCTTGCCGCAAAGCTTAACGAGAGCCTCCTTCAGCAGGCCCTCATAAATCTTATTGATAATGCCATTAAATATAGTCCTGAAGACAGCCGAATCGTTATCTCGACGCGTCAACTTGATGAAGGTATAAGCCTCGAAGTTAAAGATCAGGGACCTGGTATTTCTCAAGAGCATCATGATCGCCTTTTTGAGCGTTTCTATTCCGTAGATAAGGCTAGATCTAAGGAGCTTGGGGGCTCTGGGATTGGTCTAGCTATTGTGAAGCATATATCAAGGGCCCATGGAGGTAGAGAAGGGGTTATTTCTAGTCCTGGAGAGGGCAGTACCTTCTTTATCGTTTTGTAAAAGTTACTTAGCGCTCTGCCTAATTTCAATTATTAACAAGCCTAACAAATTCCTAACGAGGAACCCTATCCTCTCTTTGCTATAAAAAACTAGATTACAAAACTTAATCTTTCAGGAGAAAGACGTGAAAAACTTATTTTTACTACTTACGACATTTATTACTCTTATTTTGATTAGCAATGTTCAAGCGGCTTCAAAACTTAAAGGAAAGGTCTCAATTGATGGTTCATCAACAGTATTTCCTATTACGGAAGCGGTTGCTGAAGAATTTAGAAATGAATACCCAAGAGTTAGAGTAAATATCGGTGTTTCTGGAACCGGTGGTGGATTTAAGAAATTCTCAGTAGGTGAAATTGATATTAATAACGCTAGTCGTTCAATCAAAGACAAAGAGAAAAAGAAGGCTCAAAAGAATAATATTGATTACGCCGTTGTTCCGGTTGCTTATGACGGAATCACTGTTGTTATTAACAATAAAAATACTTGGGCAAAAAATATGACTGCTGCTCAGTTGAAGAAACTTTGGGATGCAGGTTCGAAGATTACAACATGGAAGCAACTTGATTCATCTTGGCCAGATAGAAAGATTAAATTATATGGTCCAGGAACTGACTCTGGAACTTTTGATTACTTCACTAAAGCAATCAACGGTAAGTCTGGTAAGTGTCGCTTTGATTTTATGAAGTCTGAAGATGATAATGTTTTGGTTAGCGGTGTTGCAGGTGACAAAGACGCTCTAGGCTTTTTTGGTTATGCTTATTACAAAGAGAACAAGACAAAGCTTCAAGCCGTAGCAATTGATGGTGTTGGACCAAACATGAAGACGATTAACAATGGTAGTTATAAACCTCTTTCAAGACCAATCTTTATCTATGTTAACAAGGCTTCTTATAAAAGAGCTGAAGTAAAAGCTTTTATTGATTTCTATATAAAGTCAGCAGCAGGTCTCGTTGGTGATGTAGGTTATGTTCCTCTTTCTGCCGCTAAGTATAAAGAGCAGTTGAGCAAGTTTTAATCAGCCAAGGTTTTAATGAGAAAAGGCGTAAAGCAAATTGAATATACTGTACGGGGCGCATTAGGTTTATGCGCCCTTGTTACATTAATAACTACTGTTGGGATTATTCTCGTTCTTGGTAGTGAGACGATTCCTTTCTTTAAAGAAGTCCCCATCACGGATTTTTTGTTCGGTACAAAGTGGGCACCGCTTTTAGAGCCTAAGTCTTTTGGCGTTCTTCCTTTAGTTACGGGAACTGGCCTTATAATGGTTGGTTCTGCTTTCATTGCTTTACCTGTAGGAATAACCACGGCGGTTTATTTAAGTGAGTTTAGCTCTCAAAAGATGCGCTCGATTATTAAACCAATTTTAGAAGTGTTAGCGGGGATTCCAACTATTGTTTATGGATATTTTGCCCTAACTTTTATTACTCCTATTTTAAAAATAATTATTCCTTCCACTGAAGTTTTTAATGCTGCTTCAGGAGCTATCGTGGTTGGGATTATGGTACTACCCATGGTCGCTTCACTTTGTGATGATGCTTTTCAATCAGTACCAAAAGCTCTTAAAGAGGGTGGTTATGCTCTCGGAGCAACTTCTTATGAAGTGATAGGGCAAGTTATTGTGCCACATTCAGCTAGTCGAATTTTAGCTGCTTTTATTTTGGCCCTCTCCCGCGCTATCGGTGAAACCATGGCAGTTACTTTAGCTGCTGGAGCAAATGCTCAGTTTTCATTTAATCCCTTGCAGTCAGTACAAACCATGACTGCCTATATTGTTCAGGTGAGTATGGGCGATACCCCTCAAGGAGGGGTTGAGTACATGACCTGCTTTGCAGTAGGATCTCTTCTTTTTATTATTACACTAGCGATGAATATTGCTGGGCAAACAATTCTTTTTCGTTACCGGAGAGGTAAATAATGAGTCGCCTGACCTTAATCGTATGCATCCTGCTCCTGACCAATTTGACATCGGCCGGCCAGGAAGAAGAGACCCTCAGACGAACGCTTTCCTTTTCAAACGACAAGGACCGTCAACTTGTCGTAGACAATATCGACGGTGCGATAACCGTCACAGGGTATCGGGGAGATCATGTTCAGGTGGTCGCGCGCAAATCG
>JAIBDQ010000062.1 GCA_024686135.1 Halobacteriovorax sp.
AAACATTTCATCATATAAGCTTGATCATCATTGATGAGTTTTGTTAGATATTTGAAAAACTTTTTGGAAAATATATCTTCCAGCCACGATCACCAAGATCAATAGAATCAATTAGAGGAGAAAAGCTCATTACCAAACCTTATAAAGTTAATGGCTAGATTATTACAACAACAGAAGCTATTTGTAACTATATTGGGATGAAAAAACTTAGCTAAATAACCGATTTTAGGCTATTTTATTTCGTCTCGAAGCTTTTCAGCAAGGATTTCAAGGGCGTCAGCAAAATCGTCTTGATTCACCGTTCGAGTGGCATGCGACCTTGAGGTTTCTACAAATTGATCATGCATAGGCTTAACTTGAGACTCAAACTGGGCCTTTACACCTTCAGGAGTTCTCCCCCTTTCAGCGACGTCCCTATTTAATCTTCTTTCATATCTAATTTCTTCAGGACAATCGATAAAGTAAGAGCGATCAAAGAGCGGCCTTAGAACCTCTTGGCTTAAAAGTAATATTCCATCAACAATGATGATTTTACGGCAGGGAAAAAGAATAGATTCGACTTTTCTCGTATGAGTTGAAAATTCATAGATAGGCACATCGATGTCCTTGCCTTTTTTTAATTCGCTTAATTGTTTTGCTAATAAGTTAAAGTCTAGAGCATCTGGATGGTCAAAATTAACTGAGCCACCGTCTTCATCAAATTTATCCGATTGATCTATATAATAAGAATCTTGATAAATTAGCCCGCACTTATCCTCCCCTAATTCTTTTTGAAGCTCTCTAGCGAAAGTGGTCTTTCCACTTCCTGACCCTCCAGCAATGGCGATAATAATGCAGGCACTCATCTTAACTAACCTTTTTAATATGTTTGATACAATCGACTTCCTGCATCTCCAAGACCTGGAAGTAAATAACCATCTTTTGTTAGACCTTCCTCTTTAGCAACAGCATAAACTTCTACATCTGGATGAAAGTGATGAAGTCTTTCAAGACCTTCATTTGAAACTAAAATACATAGCATTTTAATGGGACCTACTTCGTATTGCTTTAACCGGTCAACACAGGCAATAGCAGTATCAGCGGTAGCGAGAAGCGGGTCAGCTAAAAGTATTGGTCTACCTTTACAATCATCAGGAAGCTTAAAGTAATACTCAACAGTATTTTTAATAAACTTATCTCTATAAATTCCAATATGACCTGCAGATGCAAATGGAAGCATAGATAAAAGCCCATCAAGCATCCCATTTCCAGCTCTCATAATAGAGACGATGATTGGCTTTTCTTCAATACGATCAACATTGGCCGTGGCCATAGGCGTTTCAACAGTAGTGCTTTTAGTTTTTATTTCCCTAGTTGCTTCATAGGCAATAAGACGGCTCATCTCTTTGATGATTGATCTAAATTCCGATGACCTTGTTTCTTTATCTCTTAAAAATCCTAATTTATGTTTCAAAATTGGATGTTCTACTAAGTGAAAATTCTTCATATGTTTTTTCCTTTAAAATACTGTTCCGTCTGATTTGAGATTTAGCGGTGGACCACCATCTTCTCTTAACTCTTTAGCTGTTCTTCTTCCTGCCCACCAAGTTCCTCCCTCTAGTACTTTTGCTAGAGGAAACTCAAATGGCTTTTTACCTAAGGCCTTTTGAACATGAGCCCCTACTCTATCAAGTAGCTGAACTGTCAAAGCTCGCCATTCAATAATAAGTTCGCTTCCAGGTTCATGCTGAACTTTTAAAAGCTCAGGGTCTTTCAATTTAATAACTTCTTTATCTAAAAATAGACCACCATTTCTGTATTCAGCGAGACCAGTTAAATCTTCCGCTCCCCAAACATCAACATCAGCTTCTAAAATGGGTTCTACCATTGAATAAGTAAGCCACTGTGAAAGTTTATGAAAGGCCACAAGAGAATCTAAAGAGTCCGCTGGACCTAGAGCTGAGTGATGCCAAACATCACCAAGATTAACGCTGCCTAGGTGAATTCTTCCAGGCCAAATAGGACCTAATCCCAAGAGAACTCCTTTCAAGAGATCTTCCGCCTTAAACTTCATTCCATGTTTCTCAATTAAATAGTCCAAGATATTTCCTGGCCTACCATCTTTAAAAACTTCTTCATTTTCCGTTAAGGTTTTTCCAAGACTTTTTAAAAGAGTTAGCCTGCCTTCCAGTCCAATAATGGGATTAGAATCAGAGACTTGGAAGCCTTTTTCTAAATCTTCTAAAGTTAAACTTAAAAGTTTCTCCCCATCTACTCGGTAAGGTGAATCAGTTTTAGAAAAAAGTCCGGCATTAAACATATCAAGGGAAGCAATGGCGAGTCCCTCGGAGCGAGAGTATTCCCCTCCACCTATTCCAGAGTCATTTTCCTCATTGTAACGCCAGCCCATTCCGGCACCAGCATCGAGAAGAACTGAAGAGATAACCAGGTCTAACTTCAATCTCGCTTTTTCAATTTTATCTAAGGAAATAATCTTGTCATTAAGAGCAGCAACTCTATGGTGCCCTCCCACATTAAAATGTCCCCATCTAGAATGAAAAGGAATATCGAGATCTGGGTAGTTATCTTGAATAACCTCCATCACAAACATAGCGGTTTCTTCAATTTTAGATTCGTCTAATTCAAAATAGCCCTCACCATTTAATGCACGTTCATAGAGCTTCGCGGTTCTTTCTCTTATGGCCTTTGGGCTAAGAAGATAATCAATATCACTAGCTGTATATTCAAAGCTCACTATTCTTCACCATCTTCAAGTTCGCGTCCCTGTACTTTATCAAGTCCTTTTTCATCCATAATTTCTTCATCAGTAAAATAGCCCGCCGCTTTTTTTGCTTCAATCTCAACTTGAGCATCAGCTGGAACCAGCTCTTTAGGAATAGAGAGCCTATTAACAACTTCAATTCCTGAACCAACAATAGCGTCATATTTCATATTACTCATCGAGTGAAGATTATGAATTTTCTTGATACCAAGCCAGTTAAGAACATCTGGCATGAATTCTTGGAAACGAGCATCTTCAACACCGGCTACACATTCTGTTCTATAAAAGTAATTTGAAGCAGAGTCACCGCCCTCTTGTCTTTTTCTTGCGTTGTAGACAAGAAACTTAGTAACTTCTCCTAAGGCCCGTCCCTCTTTTCTAAAATAAACAATAACTCCTACTCCGCCTCTTTGTGCCGTACGGGCGGCATCTTCAATTCCGTGAGTTAAATAAGGACGACAGGTACAAATATCTGAACCAAAAACATCGGAACCATTGCACTCATCGTGGACTCTACAAGTAAGCTCCACTTCTGGATTGGCCAAATCGTCAGGGTTACCAAAGATATAGGCAGTGCTTGAACCGATGGGTGGTAGTAGGACTTTTAAATCAGGACGGGTCACCAATTCAGGAAACATTCCTCCTGTTTCTTGAAATAGAACTTTTCTAAGTTCTCCTTCATCCATATCAAAGCGTTTAGCAATCCCAGGAAGATACCAAACCGGTTCAATAGCAACTTTCGTCACTTTAATATCACCTTCTTTAGTCACTATATTTCCATCAATGGGAAGACGTCCCTTTGCAATAGCATCTTTAATTTCCATAATACCAAGACGAGCCTGAGTAACGGCAATCGTAGGTCTGACATCAACACCTTGATCAATATAGTCTTTAAAGTGCTCGTTGATCTGAGCTCCCCAAGGATCAATTGAGACAATCTTCTCAGGATCTTTCCATGAATCATGGGGGCCAATAACTGTGGTGGCATGAGTGTTTACAAGATCTGCCACATGATCATTTGGAAAATGTCCTGTTGCAATCGAAAGAGCACGATAAACCGTGTAAGAGCCACTATGGGTTCCGATAGCATTTCTATTTCCTTTATCAGAAATAGTCGCCACGATGGGTCCTCTTTCCGCAGGATTTTTAGCACCCCAATGAATTGGCACACTTTCTTTGTAAACTTGATTTGAGTGGCTGGTTAGAACCACATGATTTGTTCTTTTCATTTCTTCAGTCATAATATTTCCTTAACTCATCCAGTTAGAATCTTTTTGCGATTCCCACTTAGTCGTGACCTTCTTCATGTCACTCCAAAAATTTAAACTATTTGTTCCTGTAATATCTCCGTGGCCAAACTTAGAATGATTAACTCCCCCAAAACTAAAAGGCTCTCTTGGAACAGGGACACCTATATTGACCCCTACCATTCCGGCACTTGCGCTACTGACAACTTTTTCAGCGAGGGCACCATTTGTTGTAAAAACACTACAGGCGTTTCCGTATTCATTTTCATTTTCAATCTTCATAGCCTCAGAGATCGATTCAACTCTAACGATAGAGATAACTGGCCCAAAGAGCTCTACTTTAGAAGCTTCTGAACCTGGATCAACACCGTCTAGGATTGTTGGACCTAACCAATATCCACCTTCGAAACCTTTTGGAGCTGTGGCATCTCTTCCATCAAGAATAACCTTAGCCCCAGCTTCTTCAGCTCGATTTATGGCCTGATTTAAAAAGTCCACCTGCTCTTTTGTAATAATGGCCCCCATATCTTTTCCTAAAGTTAGGGATTTTGCCCGAGTCACGATAGCATCAATTTGTTTTTGAGTATCACCTACTGCGAGTAAGACCGAAGCGGCCATACAACGTTGCCCCGCGCAGCCAGTAAAAGAATCACTAATTCCTCGTCCAGCAATTTCAGGGTCCGCATCGGGCAAAAGGACAATATGATTTTTTGCTCCACCTAGGGCCAAGACTCTCTTTCCAAGTGCCGCAGCTCTAGAGTAAACCAACTTCGCTACTTTAGAAGAACCGACAAAACCAATGGCCTTAACAAAAGGATGATCGATTATGGCATTAACAGTTTCGACTCCACCATTAAGAATGGTTAGAACACCGTTAGGTAGACCAGCTTCTTTAAAGGCCTCACCAATATATAAACTTGTTAGTGGAGTTTTTTCTGAAGGTTTCCAGACATAAGAGTTTCCAAGAGTGATAGCAATAGGAAGGGTCCACATGGGCACCATGGCCGGAAAGTTAAAGGGAGTAATATTTGCGATAACTCCTAGGGGCTCTCTTCTATATTCACAGAAAACACCCCTTGAAACTTCCATCTTTGCGCCACTATCTAAATTTTGAAGAGAGATGGCGTATTCAAGAACTTCAACTCCTTTCATGATCCCGGCCTTAGACTCTCCGAGGGTCTTACCGTTTTCTACTGATACAACTTTAGCGATTTTATCAATATCTCTTAAAAGAATTTCACGAAGCTTAAACATCACCCCGGTTCTTTCTTTTAAGGGGGTATTGGCCCAAGCCTTCTGAGCTTCATTTGCGGCAGTCACTGCCTTATCAACGAGACTACTGTCAGCTCCCTTTCCTTCTCCAACAATTGAGCCAGAATAAGGGCTATGAACTGAGTAGGATTCGCTATTCCCAGCTTCCCACTTTCCTTTGATCAGATGGGTGACCTCGGTCGGCTTTTCGGGGACTTGAATATCGCTCATATGCTTACTTCCTCTCTATAGTATTTTTTGGAAAGAGAAGATTTTAAGACGTAAACTCCACAAATGTCTAGAAATAGTGAGTTCGAAACGCATCGCACCATAAGTTGGGCCTATATTTGTTATATAGTCGCTTTTTCGCAGTTGCCTAAATAAGAAGCGATTTGTAGAAAACCTTAAAATCATTATCATTTTGAGGAATTTATGAAGATCTTACTGCCCTTACTAATTGTGCTCTCGTCTATCTCTATCTCTTTTGCAGGTAGCCTAGAAGACAGTCCATCTAAAGCTGAATGTAATGAAGAGCTCAAGAGATGTACTTATGTAAGTCAAAATATTACGGCGCGGACACTTGTTAGCCGTATTAATTCAATCATGTTTCCTGGATCGATTCTTACTCCGGAGGAAGGATATATAAATGTTGAGAGTTTAAAGAAGATAAACTTCTGGCTTTCAAATGAAGAATTAAAGACAAGATTTATTGCTCTTCTTCCACTATTAGATTCATTTGAAGAGTTCAACCCTTCAGCTTTAGTTCAACTTACGACAGAGATTTACTCGGTTTCTGAAAAAGGCTTTAATCATATGACTGCTCAGATTGCCTCTGCCACTACTGATACTGGAGATGCTACGGACGTAGTTTTAAATACTCTAGGTGGCGGAACAATCGATTTGGCTCTTAAATTAGGATCGAATCTTTTGGGAAGCGTCCTAGGAACAAGAGTTGCTCGTGAGGAAGTGTCTCAAGTTGAAACTGTGACTCAGCTAATTCCGAATATGGCAGATATTAGTTACTCACATGGCTCTACAGTATTTGTTTCACCTACTCCTGGTATTGTAAAAGAAGCGAAGGCCGGATTAAACATTAGTGGAACTGTATCAATTAATAAGTTTGATTCTGAGCTAGTGGTTCTTAAGAATTATAATTTTAACTATGGTGTTATAAATCCTTCAATTGAAGGTGAAGTTACTGCGCCAGTTACTCTTCTTTCAATTCAAAATCCGCAGCTCTACTTAGTTAAAGACACTTCAACTATGGTGGTCTCAACTCATACAGTAAGAGAAGAAAATGGTAGAGAATGGGGACTTGGTCTTTTTGGAAGAAGCAAAGATAAACTAAGAACAAAGCTTATGGTTGTGACTAGGGCCACGGCCTATAGTTTTCAGGACTATATTAGACAACTTAAAAAATTAAGAAGACTCGACCTTCATAGAAGTTTTAGTGAACTTGAAATTAACAGCTTTCCGGGAAACAGTATTGCCCTCGATACGGTTTTAAAATCGGTAAAACCCTATGCACTTCAAACTCCTTCAGGTCAAAAGATTCTAGGAATGAGGATTGATAAGACTCTTGCAAGAGCCGACAATATTAAGAAAAGTATTGAAGTCACTATTAAAGGTGGGGGCATTAAACAAGAGGCGATTCTTACTTTAGAGAACCTAATGCTTTCAGGAATTAAGTTTAATCCTATGGGGCTTAGATATTTAGATAAGAAGGTTGTAAAACTCAAAGTTGAACTTAAACCCTTTAGAGGCTCTAGGTCTGAGAGAGTTAGACTGAAGCTCTACTACAACCCTAGAACTAACAGCTTTATTCAGGAATAAGATTGAAGCTCTTAGCTATATTCATTTTGCTACTTGGTAGTTTAAATGCCACAGCTGCGCCCAAATTACCAAGAGTTGCCTTTGGAGTGGATGATCTTATCAAAGAATTTCGTGCCCCCCTCCAACTAAAAATATCGGAGCTATCAAAGAACTATATCGTACAAAAAGAAGGTTATAACGCCTCTTACAAAAGCCATACTAATGTCAATTGTCTGTGGACCAATATTCCGGGCGGAGAAGTACTGGCAAAAGTTCAATTAAATATTAAAAAAGGTGAAGATACTCTTTCCGAGTCTGCCTACTATACCGGCTGTAAAGATCAACTAAATTTAAAAGAACTTATTGTTACAAAAGGTAGCGACCTAAAACCAATTTCTAAGAAGCAGTTCTTTAATGGTGAAAGAAGTTTTGCTTTAAAGAAGAATGAAACATCAAAGCTATATAGACTTATGTCCTGGGATGATGTTGAGCTTTTTAGGCTCACGATAAGAAGAACAGTAAACGGCAAGATCGCAGAGTTCTTTATTCGCGAACAACGTTTTATGAACGCCACTTATAATTTTAATGATGATCAAAGTAGAGTTATATATACCTTTTATGGATATAACGTAAGCTACTCTCGTAAGCACTCACAATGGTCTATGAACCGAGGGCGCTCCGCATATGCCTTAAAAGTCATCGCTAAAGATAGCGGTATCTCCCCTGTGACCTATTTAAACTCAGACAACACTCCAATCGCAGCTGCAACTTTTCAAAGATTTTTCTCATATAGTGTTCTTCAAGGAACCATTGCCAGACTGGCTGATTTTATCAAGTGGCATAACTGGATCTTTCCAACAACTGAATTCCAAGCCACGGGTGTGCAAAACTCTAGATTTCTAGATGAACTCAGGCTTACATTTACAAGACTCTTAAGTAATACCGACCTTAACCTAGTAAGAAACCTAGTCCAAGAATATATCAAGTCAATAGAAGAAGGGCTTCTTAAAGTGATAGATAATAGGCCTAAAGAATGAAGCATTTTTTTGTTTATTTAATCCTTACGACTTCAGTCTTGGCACAAATTCCAAGAGAACTTCCAAGCCAAACCAATATAAACTCAATCCTCTTTAGAGAAATGAAATCTTATATGTTTCAAGTTCTTCAAAAAAGTCAGGTTTTTAAACTTAGCAATGAATGCCAACTTATCAAGTTCAATAATCTTTCTGTACCTAACTCTAGAAAAAGTTTGAAGTTTTGTCTTTCGAGTCAGATTTCCCAAGATAAGGTCAAACAGACTCTTAGAGTACATTCTGCAAACCAATTTGCAGGATCTTTTCAATTGATCAGAACTGGAGAAGACTTAAAACCAATCAGCCTTCAGCAGTTCTTAAGTTTTAACCTGCCTGAAAATAAACTCGGGGAAAAACTAGAATTCTATTTTGATTACTTTAGTTTTGCCATTATTAATGATCTGCGGGATTTGCCTTTCAAATTTGATTCCTTTCTACAAATCAAGGGCTTTCATATAAATATCTACGAGGACCAGCAGAACTCTGTACGCTTTAGAAATTATCTTTTAACTTGCGACGATTGCAACGGCGTTCCAGTTCTCAAAGTTCAAGTCGATAAGCAGAATATTCGATATTATACAGGAATGGATATTGGTGAAGTCACTCCCGCTCATTTCAACCAGATGGTAGCAAACTTTATCGTCATTCCCTTTACCCAATTAGGCCTACAGTTAAAAGACAAATTAATTGATGAATTGAATTGGCCTAAAATTTAATAAAATTTAAATATGGACATGACTTTATCTACAAGCCCACTCGTGGCCGGATTAAAGCTCATTACAAATAAGATTACCGAGGCTCCAAGCATAAGTGACATGGCCCCTAGGAAAATCCAAGTCGACTTTGGGAGCTTCTGCAATTGCCTACGGTGCTCCATCTGACTTTGCATTAGATTCTGTCTAGCAATGAATTCTTTTTGCCACTGCTCACGCTCGGCTATACGCTGCTGTTCGCGCTTTGCCTGCTCTTCTAAATTATTCTTTTTTGCTGCATTAGACATTGAGTTACTCCAAAGGACTTATCGGATAAAATCAATAAAACTCAATATTTGACGACGCGTCCATTGGCCCATTAGAATAGATCTATGGGTAAATTATGGATGATTCTCTCACTTTTTATTTGCACTTCTTTAAGTGCCACTCTTTACGATATCAAAGACTTAGAAGTCTTAGAGTCGAACAAATCCTATAGAGAATTTTTAGATCATGCTTTAGATATTAGACCCTCAGACCGCAAGAAGCAATGGACTGAAATGGTCAACAATATGGCGGTAGGTTTTCTCAAACAACAAATTAAAACAAAGGCCTATACCAAAACTAACTTTGACTACGTAGAGGACCTTAGTCGTTGGCCAACTCTTCAAAAGGATTCTTATTTTCAGCATAAGAGAAGAGATTTTGGCGTACGTTACTTTGATAACTGTTTAGGAAAAACTTGTAAGAGTGATCTTATGAGCTTTTGGTATTCTACGAAGAGACAAGACGGTGAATTGGCTAAAAAGCTCGCTGTTATGTTAAGACAAATAGACCCAAAGGCAAACCTGTCTTCATTTCTCACTGTAATTGGTCATGATGACTATGCTCTCTATCATTGTAAAAAGCCTTGGATTCAGTCTGAGATTTTCTCTATCGTTACTGAGCCACTTAGAATGGAAAAAGAGGATAAGTTAAAAAAAGTCTTAAATAGTTTAGTTGGTAAAGAATGCTGGAAGTCCCTAAGACCTATTGTTCATCAAGCTCTTGTAAGGGGGCCTGGTCTCAAACAAGATTACGCCTTTGCCTTGCTTAAATCTATGGGCGATTTATCTCAGGAATGGATGGACTTTTATTATACTTCCTACTTTCTTGGAAGCCCGGTTCCTGGAAAAAAGCTTAATGCTTCTTGGAACACCTTAAAAGAGTTAGGCCAGAATTTTAATAGAAGAGTTAAGGTTCTTAATAAACTAAAAAATCTTGATCCACTTCCAGGAAAGCTTTTTTCTTTAATAGATAATGGAAAGAAAAATACATTGATAAAATATTTTAAGAAAAACTTTCCAGAATATATAAATCACTATTCTAAGACCTGCCTAAACTATCTAAAAGGGACTGTTTCATTTGCAAATGGGAATCCCACCCCCGATTGTGACAACCTTTTTGCTGGTCATCATGTGGAAGATAGGATTCGAGTTCAGCATTCTGCCATCAAACGTAAATAGCGTTTACAATTGATAAGATAAATTAAGACCGGTTCCTAGGTCATCCTGTTGACCAGCTATGGTATCGAGCGTGGTGTAGTTTAAAAAAGGGCTGATGGTTGTACGTGATCTTATTATACTGATCTGTGCCCCAAACTCTCGCCCTGAGTTCTCAAGAAGAAGGTTGCCATTTAACTCTAAGGCCATCTTATTTTTACCTAACTCGCTTAAGATAAAAGCCGTTCCAAGACCAACTTGGGCAATGGCTTTTTTAGCAATGCTTAGCTCTTTATCTGTTAGCTTATCGGCCACTAGTCTTTCTTTAATCCCGCCATAGAGACCAATAAGAATCTGGCTCTTATATAAGAACTCACTTCCAATTACGGCCGAAGCTAGATTTTCGCTATCTTGTTTAACCGAAATATTCTTTTGACTGTACTTAATCTTATCTATTCCGATTTCTAAACGTGTCTGATACCAATCAGCCCCCTCTAAGTATATATTCCCCGTTGCCCCAAAACTTAGGTTAGAGTTAACGGTCTTAGTAAGGGCCTTGCTTTTCTTTTGAACACCAAGAGTGGTAACAAAGGCCCTGGCATCTAGTGCAAAGTCCCATTTTGATTTCTCATTAGAGGCACTTCCAAGGTCTCCCGTTAATTTATTTTTTAAGGTTGCTGCTAACTGCATGTTAACCTCATCATCAGTTTTGTTTTCATTTAAAAAAGGTATCGCTATCTTTTGATTGATTAAGATTAAGTCTGGATTCGTGATCTCTTTATTGGCCGATAGTAACTTATTTAAGTTTCCACTCTCACCATATATAGGAGCCCCAAGCTGAGCGTTGGTTATTTCTGAAAGAGTCTCCCCTTTTTGAATCGTATGAATCTTCTCAGCCCCTAGAACTGGCGCTGATAATACTAAAGCTGCAATAATTCCTTTTCTCATTCTCTTTTCCTTATTGGTTTAAATAAGTCTCCATGACTTGTTTCGAACCATTAAAGAGCAAGGATTATGCCAATATAACCTACCGTTTTTTCGTAAATGAAAAGGTACCAGGTACCTTTTGGGACTCATTGAGTCAGGCCAAAAGGTTACTGATTAAAGAAGCCTTCAACATGGATAAGCTCATCTTTACCGCCTAATTCTTTAACTTTTTCTTGGCAGTCTTTAACGAAATCCGGGTTGCCGGCGATGTAGACACTGTAGTTTGAAAGGTCAGGGTAAAGCTTAGGGAGGATAGCAGGGATACGACCTTTTAGACCTTCTGCTTCTGAATCCCCAGTTAAGGTATATCTAAATTTAAAATTTCTAAATTTACTTTGTAGGTATTTAAAAAGGCCTGTCTCAAAAAGATCATTTTCAGTTCTAGCAGAGAATAAAATCGTGGCCGGCTTTCTAAATCCGCCTCTAAGTAGAGCTGCTGAGGCTAGTGAAGTTATAGGTGCAAGTCCTGAACCAGAGGCCAAACAAAGAACCGGCGTATCAGCGGTTGGGTCACCAATAAAAGTTCCGTAGGGACCATCCACGACAACTGACTCCCCTACCTTTAATTCTTCATGAACCCAACCACTAGTCTTCCCTTCCTCAACTTTAGTTATATAAAGGATAATTTCATTATCAGAGTTAGGAATATTTCCTATGGAGTAATGGCGTTTAGGTCTGTTTCCATCAGTATCATTAATGCTGATATATTGACCTGGCCAAAAACGCATTGGCTCACGCCCAAGAGGCCTAAGTCTGAGCTTCACAATATTATGAGTGGACATGCTTTTTTCAACTAAGACAAAACGCATATTTTCTTTTGGCGGAAAAAGTTTTACTCCCCCATCTTCGTCACTGAACTCGATTTCAAGAACATCGCTTTGAAGCTTGGCCATGCACATAAGGCCATAGCCTTCTTCTCTTTCACTTGGACTTAAGGCCATATCAAGAACAAGGCCTTGATCAAACTCCCCACTTCGAACTTTAATTTTACATTCTCCGCAGGCACCTGCGCGGCAGTTATTAGGAAGAACAAGCCCAGCCTTTTCTAAGGCCGTTAATACGGTCTGTCCTTCCTCTATTGGAATTTCTTTTTCAGATGGATAAAGTTTTACTGTCTTCGTCATAGGTTCCTAGAATACTGGAATAATATCTTCCATATCTATATCGCTAATTTCTTCACCAGTTATTCCAACTTCAGGAATGGCCGGGAAAGGAATATTATACTTATCTAGGACACCTTTAAGATTTAAAATCGCAGTTCTCCAGTTTTCCTTTTTCTCATCGTAAGTCGGAATTCCAAAACCAGCATTTCTTGCAATTTCCTCAGCTTCTCGTTGATTGGCGATAAAGTCTGATGGAATATCCCAAAAGTCTTCTGGTGGTTCAAAAAGGATTCCAGATAAGAATAAGTAACCGGCCCTAATTTGTTTTGTAATTGTAGGAACGTCTTCTAGATCAAGTTTTGGATAATCTCTTTCCATTAAGCTCATACAGATAGCCATATGACGACCTTCATCTTTTCCAATATTTCTAAAAGCTTCTTGGAATACAGGCTCATTACAACCATTGGCCATCTGATGGAATATGGTTGAAGAAGCGATCTCTCCCATTAGGAAAGAGCTGAATAAAACGGCCAAGGAATATTTTGGAACTGCTTTTTTATAACCAGTCCAATAGCGGCCTCCATTAAAATATAACCACTGAGCATTCTTTTTACATTTTTTACCAATTTCAGTTTTTGGCTCGTATGTTAATGGATCAGTATGTCCTAGGAGTTTTGTTATAAACTTACCACAAACGATTTCGTGGTTTTGCTCATCTCTCATGACAGAGAAAAAACATCTACGAACTGGATCTTCTTCGTGAACCTCGTAGCATTTGATTAAAGCTTCCGCGAAAACAGGAGGTGCTGAAGCATCGAAGACTGAAAGAATTGTCCACCAGTAAGCGATCGACTCTCTTTCTTCCCAAGAGTAAGACTCAACATCAAATGTATCCCAAGGTAGCGAATCAGGATCCCAATACTCTTTTGTACTGGCCTTAAAGATCTCTTCCATCTTTTGGGTTTCGCTTACCCATGTAAGTGGATAAACATTGGGTTGTTCTGTCTCTGGAGGAAGCTCCATTTTACCTGCATAACGCTCTTTGCCTGCCATAGTAAGTACTCCGATTTTAATTAACTGCTGGAAACTATATAACTTAGAAGCCCATTTTACCATCTCTGTGCACTATGACCGTAATCAGCATTTCTTAGACAGATTAAATAAAAAGGGGCGCTAACCCCTTAAGAAATAAGCTTTTTTCCTTCAGCTGTCGTGTGAAACTCGTCCGAGGCTTCGTCATAACTAAATAGTGTAGTGAGAAGAGGCTCCCCCCTATCTGAAATACCATCGACCTTGGCGATATGAGAAACCACTCTTTTTCCTGACTCAAGGCGTTCCTGAAAGATCACGGCGTCTATTCCACTATAAACATGATATTTTATTTCATTGATTCCAATTCCAAGTTGACCCATTAAGCAGAATAGCTCACATTTTTTTAGAGCATCACTAATACCTTCGGCCATTATAGTTCCTAGGACTGAGTAACCCTCACGCATCAACTTAATCGCTTCAAAAACTTCAGGCCCTAAGAACTCATTAATAACGAGGGTGTCGGCCCTTAGGAGAGAGGCCTTCTTAATGAGGTCGTTTAATTCAGTATGACAGGCCGTAGGAGTCTCTAAACGTAGAGTTCTTTTTCTATTATTAGTATTGAGCTCTGCAACTTTTTCTACCGTTACAACTCTCCACTCTGGATCAATAGCATCAATCAAAACATTGGCCATAGTCGTTTTACCGCTCCCAGCATTACCGGCAAGGAGCACATTCTTTCCGCTCTTCATAAGAGACTCACAGATCTTCTGCCCCTCTTCATTTAAGACTTTCCAATCTCTTAAGTTATCAAAACTTACGATGTGCTCAGGAATTTTTCTAATAACTAAACTTGGCCCATTGATAGAGATCGGCTCTGTTGTTATGGCCACTCTGGTCCCATCTTCTAAACGAAGATCTGCAAAGCCATTATTAATTGAATCTGCCTTCCTATTAACTGAGGCCAGTAAAGCGTCAATTAAGTTTCTTATTTCACCATCATCTTTAAATAAATCAGAAGCCTCTTTAATTTTTCCTTTCTCTTCCCAGTAAACGTCATCAAATCTATCGACGATAATCTCGTTAACATCTTTGTTCTCATAAAGTTTCTGTAATTTTCCAAAAGTCTTCATATGATTCTCCTGTTTGGGTGTCTTGACCATATTCTGCCGGATAACCCACTTCCATGGTATCCCTAGAATCCCTTGGAAACACCTAGGCTTTTCCCTAGTTGCTAGGTCAAGTCTCCGTAATTAAAGACTTATAATACCTAGCTTTAGGCCAGCGGTAACGGCTTCTGTGCGGCTTCCCACCTCTAACTTAGTGAATAATGACTTGATATGAAATTGAACTGTCTTAGGGGATATAGAAAGCTGAAAGGCGATCTCTTTGTTGGGATGACCTTTTGAAATTAAACTTAAAACCTGATGCTCTCTTGGACTAAGAGGATTTTTATTATCCTGATTTTGAATAACCTCAAACTTATCGAGGAGTCTATTAAGCTGACCTTTTAATTGATCAACAACGGCCAGGGCCTCACGGTTATCCGGAGGAAGAACAACAAGATAAGCATCACATTGATCCCTTAACTTTTTAATCTCTAACTCTAGTTCTTTCTCGTCCATATTTTAGATAAAGAAAAGGCCCCCATATTGGGAGCCTTAATCTTTAGTAACTTGATATAAATTATAAAAATTATTTTCTAGTTACATTAACAGCGCAAGGTCCTTTTTGTCCTTCACCAACTTCGTACTCAACTTGGTCACCGTCATTAATACGAGTCCCTTCAGTTAATCCAGTTACATGAACGAAAATATCTTTACCACCGTCAGCTGGCTCGATAAATCCAAAACCTTTTTCACCGTTAAAAAATTTTACTGTTCCTTCTGCCACAAAATTCTCCTGTGTAAGCTGATTAAGGAGAATCGTCTGCCTTAACCTGTATCCGTAATAAGAAAATTATAAATAAAAACTTCCTAAATGCAAATACCTTTGACACATCAAATCAAGTCTCAAAAGGGCATAGAAAAGCCCTCTCGAAAGAGGGCCGTTCATTTCTAACTTATGTCTTATAAATTAAGTCTTAAGAAAGGTGCTTGTTAAGGATTTTAGCAAGTTCGAACATTGTTACTTCGTTCTTAC
>JAIBDQ010000016.1 GCA_024686135.1 Halobacteriovorax sp.
CCTTTAAGCTTTTTAGCATCTGCCACAACTCTTTTTGCGTAATTAATAGAATGAAGATCGTTAGGAGGACAGTTTACAAAGTCACGAGCAAGGTTAACAGATTCAGAAACGGCAACTGCTGCATCAAGAGCGGCTTGAGCTTTTTTAAGTTTAGATTTTGGTTGTTTTGAATCGATGATTACTGTTTTAAGTTTTGAGTTATTTTTATGAGCTTTACTTTTGAAGGCATCATAACGGTACTCCGTCATAAGAAAAGATTCGACCATTGCCGTTAAGCTATCTTCTAATTTTCCTTTAATAATAAAAGAGTCAAGGTTAACAGCTACTGCTTCGTGATGATCAACTAATTCTTTTACAAGCCTAGCGATAGCTTTTCTGATGCACTCGTAAGTAAGATTAGATTTTTCTCCAAGACCAAAGGCAAGGCCGATATGTCCGCCATCAAGTGGAAAGACAAGAGTATCGCCATTGGTGCCTTTAAAGTGATTAGAAGCTTTGAAAGATGAGAAAGCTTCTTTAACCTCTTTTGACCAGTGGGAGTTAATTAGTTTAGTTTCCGACTTTTTACCTTTTGTTTCAGTTTTCGAGAAACCTGCGAAAACTACAACTTCACAGTCAGAATGATTTTTTGCGTTAAAATTTAATTTGAATTCCATATTTGCCTCACATTTGCATTATCTTTATAGCGCGTTAAACTAACAGAGAAGACCTACGATGTCTAAGAAGGACAACTTTTGCTACTCAATATTAAACAGCGATATTTAGCTTTTAACTTTATTCCACCTTTCTTTTTGAGTGCATTTTTCTTTGTTGCCTTCCTCTTAACCTTTCAATTATTTCGTTTAACAAGGATTATTACGAAGAAGGGCGTTGATATGGGGCAGGTTTTTGAACTTGTGGGGCATATTGCGGTTAGTTTTTTGCCCATGGCCATACCTCTCTCTGCTTTTTTCGCCACCATTTATACATTAAATAAATTAAGTGAAGACTCTGAGATTGTTGCTATGCGTTCATTTGGTACAACTAAAGCTTCATTGTTAAAGCCATTCTTAGGAATGGCCATTGTTATTTCAGCGACTCTTTTTTGTATGAATATAAATTTGATTCCTCACTCTAAGACTTTATTTAAGAACACAGTCATTAAGCTTACGAGTAAAGGCTTTCTTACAGATATTAAATCAGAGAAGTTTTTCACAGATATTCCTGGAGTTACTTTGTTTGCAGAAAAAGTCTCTGGAGATTCTACTGTCATGGATAATGTTTTTATTTCCACAGTCGATTATAAAAAGAAAGTTGATCGAGTGATTTTTGCCAAAAAGGGCGTTCTGATAAAGCAAATTTTAAAGGGAAATACGATTCCATCACTTAGATTTAATTTGTCTGATGGAAATATTCTTAAGACCGATTCGAATGGGAATGAAATAGAGAAAATTCTTTTTAAAGAATATGATTTCCCTATTTTGACCGGAGGATACTCACCTGGTTTTGTCACAAAAGATGCGATGAGGACCAATAAAGAGTTAGGGGAGTTGATTGAGGAAAGTAAGAAGAAAATAACAGAGCTAGGAAAGAAAAAAAAGTTAACCAATGCTGAAGCGATAGAAGTTAGTCAAATAAAAAAGAGATTACCTAAGACGCAGTTAGAGTACTGGAGTAGGTTCAATGCTCCCGTTCAGATCTTTCTCTTTATCTTCTTAGGTTTTAGTCTTGGTATTAAAAAGGGGAGAGGGAGAACTAAAAGTTCGGGAACTATCGGGCTTTTATTTCTTATTGGTTATTATGCTCTCTTCTTTGTAGGTGTTAGTCTTTCAAGAAAGGGCGGGCTTCCTCCAGTGATTACGGTTTTTGTGCCAACTATCCTAACGGGACTAGTTGGCTCGATCTACTATAGGAAGTTAGACTGGATGAGTTAGCTACTCTATTCAGGATTATCTTCTAAATACTCTTCGGAAGTTTGAACGGTACCATCTTTATTGAAAATAAATAGTGGAATAACAAACTCACTACCTCTTTCCTGTGGAAAAACAAGTGACTTAACACCTGAAGGACTTGTGATACTTTGAGGAATATTATTTCTAAAGACTTTTACGGCCCCAAGATTTCCAAGAAAAATTCTTACTAGTTTTCCGCGAATTAAGATGGTTCTGCCTTTTCTCAGGATAAACTTCTTAATAGGTCCATCGTCTGCTTTATAGGTCAGCCACGAGGCTTCTTTATACGCATTGATAAATACGTTGTGATTCCCTTCAACAACAGCTGCGCGATATTTTGTAGGAAGAAGACGATCGATCTCATCTTTAGACATATTAGTATCATCACTATAGAGAGAAGAGGAAAGTGCTCTAAAACTTATTTTTTCTTCTTTCTTTTCTTCTTTCTTTTCTTCTTTAATAATTTCTTTTTTTTCTTCTACAACGGGAACAGGAGTTGGCTCTGGTTTTGTCTCAGGAGTAGCCTCAACTTTTTTAATTTCTTCTAATTGTTCTTTAGGAACTGGAGTGGCCAGAGCCTCGGGCTTATCTGACTCAGTAGTTGCAACTTTTACGTTCAATTCTTCTTCTAACTGAGAGGTTTCTTTGAGTGGCGTTGTGGCTCCAAGAGTTTGAGGAACGACTTTCTTGGCTGGCTCAACTACTTCTTCTTTTGTAACCTCAACTTCTTCAGGACTACTTTCTTCCTCGCCAGTATTATTTAAAACGAAAAGGAAGACTATAATTGCTAGAGCGCCTACTGCTATTCCAATTTTAATACCATTAGCTTCGGATTCTGACTCTTCAGAATGAGATTCAGTCTGAGTGGAGTTCGAGTGATAAACTGGTGTTTCTGGCTCAGGTTCTCTTTCAATACCATAAGTAACATCTAAGAGTTCGAGACAGTCCGCTTGATTTAGCTGTAGGGTTTTAGCGTATGATTTTACATAGCCAATTACATAAGCCCGGTTTGGCAGTCTCTCTAAATCATCCGCCTCAAGCAACTCTAGGTTAGTCACAGAGATTTTAGTATGTTGACTAATTATTTTAATATTTATGCCTTTTTCTTCTCGCATTTGCTTTAAGAAAGCACCAATAGTGTGAACATCTAAAACTTCATCGTTTAAAGCAACTTCTTCCTCTTCTGGCTCTACTTGTGGGGTTCTTTCCGCAGCAGTAGGCTCTTCTTTTTTCGGTTTTTCAGAAGTTTCTTTAGGTCTCTTATCTTCGTTCTCTTCAAATAGTGAAGAAGCTTCTTCAAAGTGAAGAGGTTCGGCATCTTGTTCTATTTCTGCCCCGTCAAAGGGATCGTTCTTTTTTGTCATTTGTTATAGAAGTTGTTTAAGTTTTTATTCCTTGTGGAATAAAACTCTTGTTTTTCAAGTGTATCTAAGTCGTTTAGCTTTACTCTCGCAAGAGTATCAAACCTAGTTCCTTTGAATTGATTTTTAATATCTGAAAGTTTAAGTCTTGCTTCAGCATATTTCTTTAACTGAATAAGTGATTCTACTTGCTTCATATGAGGCTCACCAAGATTGTAGCAGTTACCCTTTGTCGCATCCTTGTAATATTTAAGAGCTGACTGATAATCATAGCGATTAAAAGCAAGGTCACCTAACTTGTAGTTGGCTGGGCAATAATCATCTTTTTCTTCAATTGAACTTTTCAACCTAGTAACGGCTTTATCGTAGTTGCTTCTTTTTAACTCGATAAGAGCTAGGTTGTAATGGATTCGATATTGATGTTTGTAAATAAGGTCTTTAAGAATAATATTGTAATGCTCTTCAGCTTTTGAAAAATTTCCCATATGAAAATAAATTGATGCCAAGTTTGTTCTGGCATCAGAATTTTTAGGATCAATTTTAAGAGAGAGTAGTAAAGATTTTAGGGCGCGTTTTTTTTCTTTTTTAAAGAAGTAGGCCATTCCTAAATTATTTAAAACATTTGATTGGTTAGGTTTATAAACATTAGATTTTAAAAGATGATCGAGAGCAGTTGTGTATTCTTTATTTAATAGGGCCTGCGTTCCATGGGTATAATGAAGCTCAGCTTTTTTTTCATTCATCTCAGCTTCTTTTTTAGATGAGCTACATCCTACAAGAATAAGTTGAGCTAAAAGCACAAGTTTAAAAATATTTTTCATAGACCACCATTGTTTCTAAAACACTATAGAACTACTTTATTTTACTGAGTTAAAGCTTCTTTGCCAAACTGCATGATTTGTAATTGAGGATTATGCTCGGGTATTTTTTAAAAATATTATGGACTCGAAGTGGCGTGTGCTGGGGAAGAAGTCTAGCAGGTGAATCGCTAAGGCTTCATAGTGATTTGGTAAATTTTTAAAATCTCTTATCATGGTATCTGCAAAGCAGCTTTGGTAACCAATAAAATTTGGATTGCAGGATTCAATCCAGTCGAGAGATTCCTTGAATCCACTTCTAGGAGGGTCGAATAGCAATAGGTCGATTTTCTCTTCCGGTGGATTAGGCTCCTTGAATAAGTCTCTTTTTTGAAAAACTTGATGAGATAGTAATTTTGATTCATCACAATAATTATCAAAGATGGTGACTCTAGAGTCATCAAAGTTTCTGCTTAGGTTCCCCGAGCCACCAAAAACATCAAAAATCTTCTTTGGTGAATTTGATTCTAGGTAAAAATCTTTCCAAAGTTTTAACGCCAACTCGTTCATAGTCTTATTAACTTGAGAAAATCCTCCTGACGCATAGGGCATGTTCCAGGTTATTTGAATACCCTCAATAGAATCGAAAATCTCTAGATGCCCTTTGGGAGGGGACTTTGGAGGGAGCAAAGATGTCCAAGATTGATTTTCATAAAGGGAGTGTAGTTTCTCTTGAATAGGGCCAATGGCCGCTAAGCAGGAGGGGACCTCAAGGATTTGATTTGTTCGTCCCTTGAAAAAGCCAAGTTGTTTTGACTTTAAATCGTAATGAAGTTGAATTCTGTTTCTGTATTCAAGTCGGTTCGGTGCTCCATGGCATTTGATATTAAAGTCTTTGAAGGGGCTGTAGTTCAAAAGCCTCTCAAAGCTTTGTTTTTTGTTTTCAAGTTCGGTTTCGTAGTTTGTGTGAAGGTAGTCGCAACCAGAACACTGATTAAAATGAGGGCATATCGCCTCAATACGATCTTCAGAAGTTTTAGTAAGCTCTAATGGCCGAGCGAAATGAACCCCTTTCTTCTTTCCAGTAAGTAGAGCCCTTCCTTCTTCCCCCGGGAGGGTTTTTGGGATGAAAGTAATTTTGTCATCTATCTTGCTTACCCCTTGGGCAAGGGGATCGAGACGTTCGATCTTAAAATTGATGGTATTTTCTTTCATTCTTTATAGGCTCGGTAAATTATGCACTTAGTAGTTTATTAAAAATTCAGTATTATCATTAAGTTATGCTTCAAGGACTACATAAAATCCCATTTATTTTAGAGCTGTTTTTCAATGGTAGCTTTATCTTACTTTTTTCAGGTAAGTCCATGGGAAAAATTCCAGCAGCTTGGAATAAAGAGCTTATCACAACTCTTATCAATGCTGGAGGAATGATTGTTCCTTTGGTTCTTCTTCTATCGGTCGTGGTTAATTATGTTAATGCAAAATCGATGGATGAGTTTTTCAGAAAGCATATTTTTTCGATTGTTGTTTTTATACCTCTACTGATTACATGGGGTGATGTTGAATTCTCTTTCTGGCTAGGTTCTGCCCATTTACTTTCAAGTGTACTTTCACTTTACGATGAAGGCGGTAAGCCAAAGTCTGAAAGAGGATCATGGTTTTCTCAGTACGAAATGTTTAAAGGTCTTAAACTTGGATCTGCCCAGCTAGTCCTTCTTTCTTTTTCTGGAGTTATTCTAATAGGAACATTCTTGTTAATGCTTCCGGTTTCTACGACACCGGGGAAAGTGATGAGTTTTATTGATGCGCTTTTTATGGCGACTTCAGCTACCTGTGTGACGGGACTTTCAACCATGAGTTTAGAAAATGATTTTTCTTTATTCGGGCAGATTGTCATTCTAATCTTGATACAAGTCGGCGGTCTCTCAATCATGACCCTCTACGCTTCGATGGCGCTTCTTATGGGGAATGCCATGGGAATGAAAGAGCGTATGAATATGCAAGAAATCCTGGAAGTTGCTAGTCTCGAGGAACTTTTTTCGATGATCGTTAGTATCATGAAATATACTTTTTTTATCGAGCTTTGGGGGGCGATTGTATTAACGATCGGATTTACTTTTGAAGGTTATGAATTTGGCTCCGCTATATATTATGGATTTTTTCACAGCATATCTGCGTTTTGTAATGCAGGATTTGCTCTCTTTGATACTTCTCTAGAGTCTTATTCAACTAAGCCGCTGATACATGGAACCATAATGGTTCTTATTACTATGGGTGGTCTTGGATTTATAGTTATTAAAGAACTTAAAGAAGTTGTTATGGGTGGTAAAAGTATTGTTAGGCTTGGTCTGCATTCAAAAGTTGTGATCGTAACGAGTTTTATTTTAACAATCGCTGGAGCTCTGTTTATTTTCTTTGGTGAATTTCTCCATGCTCTTGATAGCTATACAGTTTGGGAAAAAGTTCAGATTTCATTATTTCAATCTATTACATTAAGAACGGCTGGATTTAGTTCTATACCGCTGACGAATTTAAATACCTATACGCTTTATGCCATGACTCTCTTTATGTTTATTGGGGGAAGTCCAGGCTCTACTGCTGGTGGAATAAAAACGACGACACTAGCAATTCTTTATCAGTCGATTAAGGCGACTTTAAAAGGTGAGAAGTCCGTTGGGATTATCGATAGGAAAATTCCTGGGCCTCTGGTGGTAAGGGCCACGGCCATTACCTTTATTTCCATTATTGTGACCTCGATTTTTATCTTGGTCCTAATGAGACTAGAAAGCGACCAGGGCTTTCTGGCAATCTTCTTTGAAGTCATCTCGGCATCTGGAACGGTAGGCTTATCACTCGGAATTACTCCAGTACTTTCGGTAATGGGAAAGATAGCAATAGCAGCATTAATGCTAATTGGCCGGATTGGTCCGTTGACTCTACTCTTGGCCATCGCCCAAAGAGAGAGATCAACCGGTAAATTTGACTACCCTGACGGTAGAATTATGATTGGTTAACGCATGCGGTATAATGAATGAAAACAAAAGGTTAACGCTATGATGGTTGCAGTTATTGGCTTAGGAACATTTGGCTCGAAAACGGCCACTCGTCTTTTTGAAAAAGGCGCAGAGGTTATTGCCATCGATAAGAAGCCTGAGCTTGTTGAAAAAATTAAAGATCGCGTTACTCATGCGGCGGCTCTTGATGTGACTGAAGAAAGATCACTTCGAGGAGTCAATATCTCAGATGTTGATGTTGCAGTTGTGGCCATCGGTGATTCATCTGAGCAAAGTATTATGGCCGTGACCATGCTTCGAAAGCTTGGAGTTGGACGAGTTATTGCTCGGGCCATCTCAACTCTTCACGAGCATATCCTCCATGAAATTGGAGCATCTGAAATTATTAAAGTTGAAGAACAAATGGGCGAGATTATTGCCTCAAAGATTGTCGCCCCTCACGTCCTTCAGCGCTATAACTTTGCTGCTGGATATTCCATTGTTGAGATTAAGCTTGGCAAAAAATTTGAAGGGAAAACTCTAGTAGAAAGTAAAATTAGGCAAAATTATAATTTAAATATTGTGGCCCTTCAAAAGAGGGTTCCTTATATTGCTGAAGATGGGAAGTCTGCATATAAAGTAGAGATTAATGACTGCCCTATGCCAATGGATGTGATTGAAGCTGACGACATTGTAGTTTTAGTGGGGTCAGAAAAGAACTTTAATAAATTATTTGCAGACATATCTGAGAGTTAAGATTGAATTTATCGTTAAGAAACCGAGTTGCATTTAGTTTTATTGTCGCCAATTTGGCGGTGCTTATTCTATCGTTTACGGTTTTCCATTTTTTAAACTCACTAAATAAAGATATTGAATCTATCACCGTGAGATCTAATAGAGTTTCTCTTTTAACTGACGAAATTCGAATTAGTGCTGTTTCAATTCTTAAATATCAAAGAAGAATATTAACAACTAAGCCAGATCAAAAAACGGTAGAGAAGGTTGTTAATCTTTGTGAGTCTTTTACATCTCAATTGCATACTCTTGATTCTCTTTACCAAGACCCAGAAGTTAAAAAAGTTGTGGCACAAATGCTTTCATATGTAGATTCACTTAAACTTATTTTAAGTAAAGCGGCGATTTATAGTAATAGAGATACCTTAGGAATGAGCTCCGTTGGAGACCTCGCAGATAAAATCTTAGATGCCTTTTCGGACTTTCAAGATATTCAATATTTTCAGTCAGTAGAAAGGGACAAGAAAATTAAAAAGATAATCAACGAAACGAAAAGACATATGATGATTGTTCTCATCATTGGTTTTCTTGGAACCATTATCTTGGCCCTCGTTGTTCCTGGTAAGATTGCTCTTCCATTTAAGAAGATTAAAGATGCTATTCGAGAACTTCAGGATTGTAACTTTGACGTTTCTATTTATTATTCTCAAGACGATGAAATCGGAGAAATCGCTAGAGAAATGAATAAGATGATTCATTCCATTAAAGTTTTTGATGAGCTTAGGACAGATCGTATTGGCGTAGAGAACCGAAAGTTTGACGCCTTAGCTAACTTAGTGAAAAGACCAGTTCTCGTTGCTAATGCTGAAAGTAAACTAATTTACATGAATAACCAGCTGTACTCACTTCTCCAAGTGCAGTCAGAAGACGTTATTGGTAAGGATATGACCGAAAGTGTCATTCCTCAGTCTATTATAGAAGCTTATGAATTAGCTATTAAACGTAGATCTAAAATAGAAAATGCCGAGGTTATGATCCCTAAGAAGAAGTCGGGTGGTAATGAAGATATAGAAGGCGAGCTTCAAGCTCAGGCGCAAAAGGAAGAGGCTGAGGCCATTCAAGCCGCTGAGGGGAATGGAAATGTTGAAGGGGACGCAGCAGTTCCTGCTGTGGAAGAAGACTTCATTTTCAAGGGCTTTGCCAATGTTATTCCTATTCGTGGTAAAGACAGTTCCCTAGATTACTACCTTATGGTAATGTCCAAAGACACTTTTAGCTAAGAACGCGTATACATGGACCAAAAGAACATCCGCAATTTTTCTATTATTGCTCATATTGATCATGGGAAATCTACCCTTGCAGATCGAATGCTTGAGGCAACTAATACAATTACTGATCGAGAGAAGAAAGATCGTCTTCTAGATAATATGGATTTAGAAAAAGAGAAGGGGATTACCATCAAGGCCCAGACGGTTCGTTTGAAATATAAAGCTAAAGATGGGGAAGATTACTATTTCAATTTGATCGATACTCCAGGTCATGTGGACTTCACTTATGAAGTAAGTCGCTCACTAGCTTCTTGTGATGGAGCCCTCTTAGTTGTTGATGCTTCTCAAGGTGTTGAGGCTCAGACCTTGGCCAATGTTTATATGGCCATTGAAAATGATTTAGAGATCGTTCCAGTCCTTAATAAGATTGATTTACCACATGCAGATATTGAAAAAGTAAGAACTGAAATTGAAGATATTATAGGGATTGATGCTAGCGAAGCTCCAGAAGTTTCCGCCAAAAGTGGTATTGGAATAGATGATCTGCTAGAGACAATTGTTCAAAAAATGCCTGCTCCTGGCGGAAACCCAAATAATGATCTACAAGCGCTTATTTTTGATAGTTGGTTTGATCCTTATCAAGGTGTTGTCGTCCTCGTCAGACTTGTGGAAGGAACGCTTAAAAAGCGCGAAAAGATATATTTGAAAAACTGTGAAGAAGAGTACGAAGTTTTAAAGCTTGGAATTAACTCACCTTTTTTCGAAGAAGTATCTCAGCTAGAAGCTGGTGAAGTTGGTATGCTTATTTGCGGTATCAAAACAATTCGCGACGTAAAAATAGGCGATACAATTGTTAATGCGAAGAAGAAAGATACTCCGTTATTGGCCGGTTATGAAGAAATAAAGCCAATGGTTTTTTGTGGCATTTTCCCTGTGGAGTCTGTTGACTACGAACCACTAAAAGACGCCTTAGAGAAACTCGCTCTTAATGATTCATCATTTACTTATGAACCTGAAACTTCTCAGGCCCTAGGCTTTGGATATCGTTGTGGTTTTCTTGGAATGCTCCATATGGATATTATCCAAGAACGACTTGAAAGAGAGTTTGGCCTTAACCTTATTTCTACCGCTCCTTCTGTGAACTATACAGTGACTAAGCTTGATGGTGAGCAGATTGCCGTTGATAACCCTGCTGATATGCCAGAGCCGGGTGATATTGAGTCGGTGACGGAGCCAATTGTTGGAATTTCAATTCACGTTCCTAATGAATATGTGGGAAAAATCATCACACTCTGTGAAGAGAAGCGTGGAATTCAAAATGAAATTAAATACATCACTGAAGATAGAGTGCAGATTATGTACGATCTTCCCTTAAGTGAAATGGTTTTTGATTTCTACGATAAGTTAAAAAGTATGACCAAAGGCTATGCTTCCATGGACTATGAGTTCAAGGATTATAACGAAGCCGATCTCGTGAAAGTGGATATTCTACTCAATGGGGACAAAGTTGATGCTCTAAGTATTATTTGTCACCGTTCCAATTCATACTCCAAAGGCCGAATGTTAGTGGAGAAGTTGAGGAAATTGATCGGCCGTCAGCAATTTGATATTGCCATTCAGGCGGCCATCGGTGCGAAGATCTTGGCCCGTGAAACCGTCAAAGCCCTTCGTAAAAACGTTCTCGCCAAATGTTATGGTGGAGATGTTAGTCGAAAGCGTAAGCTACTAGAGAAGCAGAAGGCCGGTAAAAAGCGGATGAAAATGGTTGGTAGCGTCGAGGTTCCTCAGGAAGCTTTCCTTGCGGTGCTCAAGGTGGATGAATAACTTTTCGGTTACAATTTAGGTCATGCTTAATGATCTTCAAGAACATTTAGACAAAATATTAAGTACTTACTCAGAAGGTAAATACTATGACTTGGTTGTTGAATCCAAGAAGAAATATTTTGAACTGACAGGATTAACCAACGAGGAAGACGATAACTACGAAGTTAGAATGCGTTGTTTCAATGATTGGTTTATTATGCATTATCCAATAGAGGGAGAGGATACAGCTCTTTCTCTTTATCTTAAAAATAATGAAATAGATGAAGAAATAAAAAATGCCTTGGAAAACTTTAGGTATTCAATATTTGAATTTGCAGGAAAAAGTCTTGGTGGAAAATTAGTTGTTAAAGATCTTTTACTCGATAAGAAAATTATTTTCTCTTCAGATTCTTCAGTTATTCCCGTTTTTAAGGGAGATATCTTTATAGGTAGAATTATTCAAATAGGGGAAGACTTTCTTCTCATGGCCGGTACCTGCTTACTTCCAAAAGAAGGTCGCTCCCTAATAAAGAAACAAGTTAAAAAAGTGAGAAAGAAAGCTGAGCCTGAAAATGAATACTCTTTTCTTTTGCAGTTAGAAAACTTAAAAACAAGATGGAAGCGCTTTGGCCATGTAGATGCTTCAAAAATCTTTATCTTTGAATCTTAAAGAAATGAAAATTTACGGTTTATCAGTACTAGAGAATGCTTTAAAGGATAATACTTGCTTTAGAGAGTCTGTTGCTTCCTTGCATTCTATTTGCGATGAAACCCATGTTTTTATAAAGAAGAGTGTTGATGGCACAGAAGTGGCTTTAAAGAACAGCGAAGGATTTCAAATACACTCTTATGAACAAGATGATACGGACCAATTACAATTCCTAAGGGAGGGATGTGAAAATATTCCAAACGCTTGGGTTTTAAGTATAGGTGCTGACGAAGTTTTAAACTTAGCTGATCTCGAATTAGTGAAAGAAGATATTAAAAGAGCGACTGAACTAGGTTGTGAGGCTATTGCTCTTAGAAACTTGAACTTTTTAAAGGATCCACATCACTTAACCGTCTCAGGTGATTATCCTGCTCATAGTATTCGTCTTTTTCGTTTGGGTTCGAATGATTATTTTAAAAAAGAAGAAATTATTTATGATCAGAAAATATATTACTCTGAGGTTAAACTATTTAATTACTCAATTTTGAGAAAAGAGAAAGAAAAGGAAAAGGTTGTTTATCGCGACTCGGATCTATTAACTTACTTTGGACCTCAACCTCCAATTATGAAAAGAAGGATAGAAAACTGGGGAGGGGTTTGGGATAGACTTACCGTAGCAAAAGTTTATATTCTAGGAGAACCGAGGGACTATAGACCTGAGTTTATCCAAAAAATAAAAGCAAAAAAAATAATTTGGGCCGGAAATATTGTAGAGATACCAGCAGAAGACCGAGTAAAGGCTATTATTGTAAAGCCGACCCTTTTTCAAAAAGTATTCAGACCTTCACTAGTTCCAAAGAAAACTCGAACAAAAAATGCCCATCATTGGGATAAGGAATTTACCCTTATTCTAAAATTATCCGAAAAGGGAATTGCGGTTAGCTAATTACTTGAATTAGAAACTTCTTCAAATTGCTGAGTTTCGCTTAGGGAATGTCTTTTTCCACTAAAAATATAAGGAAAAAATCCAACAAGATTTACAGCAATCAAACATAGAAAATATAGATTGAAGAGGTTCGCCCCACCTGCGATTCCAACAAAGGAAAAAAGTTTATCGAAAACAAGGTGCCCTACTCCTAAACCACTTGGGGAAATTGGTACGGCCACTGCAATATAACCTAGAGGAATAATAGTTACTAAATGTTCAAATGGAACTTCTTTTCCATAGAATGGAGAAGTAATTATCCAAAAAGAAAAAACATTTAATAATTGAAGTCCAACTGACATAGCATAGCTTATGGCCACGACTTTTTTGTTTTCACCAATAAGCCAACCTTGCTTTAAAGTTTTACTAATATGCTTACCAAGAATAGGAACATGATCAGTTATTTTTAATATTTTATCTTGAAGATTTTTAGGAAAGAAAAGAACGGTCATAAAGACTATGGCCCCTAGAAATAAAAGAAAGTTGATTTGAATCAAAGGCTTGAGCTGGGGAGAGAGAGCAATAATGTCGTTATAGAAGATGACGCTAAAGAATCCCATGACCGTTAGCAGTCCCATGAGACCTAAAATTCTATCCATAAAAACTGTGGTTACGAGAAAAGTTTTTGAAACTTCTTTATCTAGATCTCTGGCATATACTAATTTGATCAAATCTCCCGTTACTGCACCTGGTAGAACTGAGTTAAAAAATAGACCAATCCAAGTCAATTTTATCATTTGTATATTGGGAAGCTTATTTTTGACGCCGGGGCTAAGGATTAACTTCCAGCGAAAAGCCGAGATAAGGTCCTGAATAATTATGCTAATAAGGCAGAATAACCAGCCATAACCCACCGAGAAAGACTTTGAAATAAGGCCAAAATCGAGTTTTCCGCTACTAAATAACCAGTAGACTATTCCCGTCGCAAATATGAATTTTAAGATAATCTTTACCATTTTACTCTGGCACCAAGCACCTGTTTCTCTTATTTAAAAGGGAGTATAACATATAAGTTCAAATGGAGTCTTTATGAAAGTGGTAATGATTGGAACTGGATATGTTGGTCTTGTAAGTGGAACTTGCTTTGCTGAGATAGGTCACGACGTAACATGTATTGATATTGATGAGGCTAAGATTGCGATTCTTGAAAAAGGTGAGTCACCAATTTTCGAGCCAGGATTATCTGATCTTCTAAAAAGAAATATTTCTTCGAAACGATTAAACTTCTCTTTGAAATATGATGCTGTAGCAGAATCTGACGCTGTCTTTTTAGCTGTGGGCACACCTTCAGGAGCAGATGGACAGGCAGACTTAAAATATCTTTATGCGGCAGCGGAATCAGTTGCTGAAAAACTACCCGATGGCGGAATTGTTGTTATTAAATCGACAGTGCCCGTGGGGACTTCCACTAAGCTTCGTGAATTTATAAGCACTAAGACAAATAAAACATTTCATTTAGTTAATAACCCTGAGTTTTTAAAAGAGGGTTCAGCTGTTGAAGACTTTATGAGACCTGATCGAGTTGTTATCGGTCATCAATCCGAAGCTGCAGTTAAGGCGATGGAAGAGCTTTATTC
Source organism: Halobacteriovorax sp. (assembly GCA_024686135.1). Taxonomy (GTDB): domain Bacteria; phylum Bdellovibrionota; class Bacteriovoracia; order Bacteriovoracales; family Bacteriovoracaceae. Next base: position 14,100 of record JAIBDQ010000016.1, read on the forward strand.
ACCGCTAGTGAGACAGGGTAACCCTATCTATATGATGTCGAATCTCTCGGCTGAAATGACAAAATATGCAGCCAATTGTTTTCTTGCGACAAAAATATCATTTATCAATGAAATAGCTGGGCTTTGCGATTTAGCTGGAGCTGATATTAATGAAGTGAGAAAGGGGATCAGTTCAGACGTAAGAATTGGTAAGCACTTTTTCTATCCGGGACCTGGTTACGGGGGATCTTGTTTTCCAAAAGATGTGCAGGCCCTTGTTCATACGGCAAAAGAGCTAGGTACGGACTTGAAAATCGTCCAAGCGACGGAAGAAGTAAATAATAGCCAAAAAACTTATATGTATAAAAAGATTAACGAACATTTTAATGGTGATCTTAAGGGGAAGGTTTTTGCTTTTTGGGGCGTCGCCTTTAAAGCAAATACTGACGATGTTAGAGAAGCCCCAGCTATTTATATGAGTAAGGCCCTTGTTCAGGCCGGAGCAACGGTCCGGTTTTACGATCCTGAAGCCTCTGAAAACTTTTCAAAACTTATGGAGAGTTATCCGGTCACTGAAGGTAAGCTGGAACTTGTTAATGATATGTATGAATGTATTAACGGATGTGATGGTTTAGTTACTATGACCGAATGGAGAGAGTTTCAAGCGCCAGATTTTAAAAAAATAAAATCGGCACTTAAGTCTCCAGTGATTTTTGATGGAAGAAATTTGTACCCAACTGAAAAGGTTTTGGAAGAGGGGTTTGATTATTACGCGATTGGGAAGCATATTAAGAAATAATGAAAATAAAAATAGCTCTCATTCAAATGACTTCTGCTCTGGATTATAAAGAAAATCTAGAAAAATTAGATCGCTTTTTAGTAGAAGCAAAAGATCAAAAAGCGGAGTATGCCTTTTTACCAGAATGTTTTTACTCTATGAGTGATGGGAAAGAACCTACACCCTATCAAGTTCATAAAGATAATGAACATTATGAAAATATTCAAAACCTTGCCAAGAAGCACTCTATTTATTTGATTGGAGGAACTGCTGCGACTCAGTTCAAGACAGGGTCTAAGAATAGAACCTATAATTTTGATCCTGACGGAACAGATCTAGGGCATTACGATAAAATCCATCTTTTTTCTTGTGATATTAAAAACCCAAAGGGTGAGAACAAAAAAATTGATGAAGGAGATATTTATATTCCTGGTAGCGAGCCAAAACTTATAGAAGTAGGACCATTAAAAGTGGGACTTGGTGTTTGTTTTGATCTTCGCTTTTGTGAAATGGCCCAAGCTTATAAAAAAGATGGAGCGAATATTTTAACTTACTCTTCAGCTTTTACAGTTCCAACTGGGAGGGCCCACTGGGAAGTTCTTTTAAGGGCCAGGGCCATTGAGAACCAATGCTTTGTAGTGGCTTCTGCTCAGTGGGGTAGGAATAATGATAAAATTTCCACTTATGGGCATTCAATGGTCATAGACCCTTGGGGAACTGTAATTGCGAATGCTGAAGAGGGTGAGAAAGTTGTCTGCGTAAACCTGGATCTCTCCACAATCGAAAAGACCCAAGATTCAGTTATTATGGGACGAGATTAGCCTTTAAAGTTATCTTTATACTTTCTAGCATTTTCTGTTGAGCTTTTAATGAAATCCATTAGATCTTTATCTTTTAAAGCGGATTGAATTTTTTTACAGGTTCCTTTTTTTACATAAACCCATTCGTTTTTATCAAAGTCAGTCTTGGCAAAACCACCACATCCGTGCCCATTTGCTCCACAAGCATTGGCACCTTTTGCTGCAACACCTTTGCACTTTTCTTTGTTGCTTGTATTTCCTGAGGCCATAGCCGAGTCAATATTTGCACCAAGGACAAGGCCTGTAACAGCTGCACTTAATAGTAGATTTTTCTTTTTCATTACTTTCTCCTTATGATTTATTTGTAAGTATATTAGCAAAGTGTTTTTGTTCTATTGTCATGACTTTGAAAACTTTTTAAATTAAGCGATAGTTCTTATATTCGCCCATTCGATAGCCAGTGACCGATTCTATGGCATCAGAGAAGGCTAAACCCATGTTTTTCCATTCAAATCTCATGGGTAGAGACCAGAAATCTATATTATTACGATTATTCGAGATCCATTCTTTCATTACTGCAGGGTGAGATCCTTTAAATTTTTTAAGTCCCCAGATTCGATCATACTTATATTCTTCTATTTTGTGATCTTGCCCATGATAGAGCTTTTCAAAAGCTTCAGTTTTTTTGGCCATAAGTTGCTCTTGTCTTGCCCAACCATAATGATAAATACTGGCCGGTATTTGAATACAGTTTAGTTTTTCTGTTCCATTTCTTTTAAATCCCTGGGCATCAAGATGACTTTGAACATCGATATTATTGCGAACAGTTCTCACTTCTCTTCGGTAAATATTTCTAGTGTGCTTTACGATATCTACGTTTCCATAAAAATGAGTGTACTTAAAGACAAGCCCTTCAATTTTAGGATTTCTCATCATCTCAATATAAGCGTCATGAATCGCAGGGAAGTCTTTTTCGTGTACGGCTTCGTCACCTTGAATATACTGACAAATCTTTCCACTACAGGCTTCGAGAGCAATATTAGTTTGCTGGCTTAAGATAAGCCCTTGTTTAGTGAGACTAGGGTCCCAGTAGTTTTTTAAAAACTTAAATTTGGGGTGATTAAAATGTGAATTTAAATAATCCCAAGTTCCATCATCCTTAGTCAGCTCTTTATCATCAAAACCAACATTAATAATAACCTCGTCACATAATGGCTCGATACTTTTAATACTTTCCATTATTGGATAACCAAGAGTTAATCCATTTTTAATAAAGGTAAATCCAGAGACGTCGTTCATGCTAACTGCCTCCTCTCTTTTGGGGTAGCGCAGAGTAAGGACCAGATGAGCATGATAAAAAATAAATTTTCACCATCTCCGAAGATATTTTGAACCATTCCTGAAATACAAATTGAAATGATAAAAGGGAAGCTGAGTAGATGTACTAATGTATACCCTGAGTAGGCTTCATATCCCCAAACAATAAGAAAGTAGAGAAAACATAAGAGACCTATTATTCCAGTGGAGGCCATAACTTCTAAAAAAATATTATGAGCATCAGCTCCAAAATGTGCATAGGCAATATTGTATTTTTTCTTGAGGGCCTTTACATTGGGCTCGTAATTCTTATAACCCCATCCAACAACGGGCTTCTCCTGAAAAGCCTTAATCGCCGTTTTGTAAAAAGCGATCCTTTGGTTATTAGACCCCTCTCTAGAAGTTAAGAATTTAGTTTGAAGAGTTGGAGAAATGGCAATAGCACCGATTAGTGAAATCAAAATAAAGACTACTGCCAAACAAAATTTCTTAGGGTTTTTCTTTAAGGCGAAAAATGGAATCCCAAAGAAGAATCCAAGCCAACCACCGCGAGCATAAGAAAGGATTAATCCTATCAAGTTAATGATCCAAACAGGAATAAGTAAGGCAGGGGAGATGAACTCCTTAAATCTCTTTATATAAATAAGAGTTCCCATTGATAGAACCATAAATAATGAAATTCCATAGCCGTAAGTCATGTACATTCCATAGAGTCCGCAGGCCCTATTCTCATGACAAGCAGCTTTAAACTTTACTGGATTAAAACCCGTGTAAAGGCCAATAATGCCAGATAAAGTTGCAACCGTTGTTGCGATGGCAAAGAGATAAAAAAGAATCTTTAATTTCTTTTTATCAAAGTGCTCTTTAAAAAGGAGAGAAAGAGCCGGGATACTAAGAAGAGGGATTAAAAAGTACTTCGCCTTTAATATATTCTTCAGTGGTCTTTCAATATCTGTCCAATTGAAGAGAACCGAAACAATAATGGCTGCGATAAAAGCGCCGAGTGAATAGACCAGATGCTTTCTTGATATCAGTTCTTCTAAATATTTTTTTGGATCATGAATAATTAAACAAATAATCCCAAGGACTAAGAGGATATGAGAAACCGCTCCAATGGATATTGAGGTAAAGATTCCTAAACTTAAAACAAGGAGACCGGCGAATGTTAAATTCATTGAAGCTTTTAGCATTTGCCTATTCTACGCCTAAGTAAACTACATGTTAAGAATGATTGGCGCGTTGCGCCGGATTAAAATAAGAAGAGTTGAGATAGGGCCGCGAAGGTGGCTATTTCAACTCTTAGGGTGGATGGAGCCACCTCAATTGGCGTGAATCCAGATTCTTCAAAAAATTGGTTTTCACTTGGGATAAGACCGCGTTCTGGTCCGATGACTAAGCTAATAGGCTTTTTTAAATCTGGGGGAAAGTCTGTCAGTTTTTTCTTGGCCTGCATCTGAAGTAAATATTTTTGACCTAATTCCATATTTTCAAACTTTGGCATGCCCTGATGCAGAATAACTTTTGGTAATTTCCAAAATACTTTTGACTGAGAAAGCCCAAATTTTAGTTGAGAAGTAAAAAGTTTGTCTTTAAACAGCTTTGCATCTAAATAACTTCTTTCTGTTAGCTCAGGTTTAAAAAAATGAAATTCACTAACACCAAGAGAGGTGCCATGTTCTAAGATTTTTTTCATAGTTGGAGGTCTAGAAATAGCTACAAATAATTTTATATCAAATGACTTACCGACTTCTTTTGTTAAAATGGTGAGTTTTATCGACCCGTTAGAAATCTCATCGATTCTAGCAAGACCTAGAGACTTGTCGACTTCACATATATTGATTTCATCCCCGGCCTTCTTACCTAGGACATGTGTTATATGTTGAACTCTCTCAGAGTCGTTTAATAAATATTGACCCTCAGATTGAATTTCGTGTTCAAAAAGCAGTAAGTTGTTCAAATTCTCTACCCATATTTCGTGATTTACAATATTAGTACCGCGAGCGAGCTTTTATGCCAAGGATTGTGAATAAGCTTCAAAAATATAAAGCCATTTTTCTTTTAGCTCCCGCAGGATGGGGGAAAACAACTCTAGTCTTTAAGCTTTTTCAAAAAAATAAGCTCAATATCCTCTTTGTTTCCCCTTTAAAAGCACTGGAAAAAGAAGTTGAAGAAAAAGCAGCAGCATTAGCCAAAGAAGACTTCTTCTTTAAGGCCTTAACAGCAGAAAGAGTTAATAATTTTTTAGATACACTGACGAGAAAAGAGAGAAATAATCTACTTATTATCTTTGATGAAATTCATCTTTGGAATTTTTGGGGAAGTCGATTTCGTTATAGATTGTGGGAGTGCTTTTATCGAATAGCAAATGAAGGACTTCCTATGCTTTGTTTAAGTGCCACACTTAGGCAGGTCTATGAAAAAGAATGGAGGGATTTGTTGAAGCATGGAGGCTATGATTTTCAACTTTTAGACTTTGGGAATGGTAAGACACAGAATCCTCCCTCTAGTGAGCTGAGCTTTCATGGACTTCCAAGAAGTCAGTTTATAAGACGGATGTCTTATGAACTTGATAAAAAGAAGAGCAGTATTATCTTTTGTAAGTATCGAGAGGAAGTAGAAAGACTATGTCAGAGGATTCAAAAAACGGGGTTGCAGGTTAGGTCTTGTGTGGGGGGAGAGAGTCTCAAATTTATGGAGGCATGTAATGAAAACGGGTACCCACAGGTTATCGTTTGCACTTCGGCTTTGAGCCATGGAGTTAATTTAGGGAATATAGAAAACGTTTTTGTTACGTATGATGTAGAAGATTGGGACCTTTACCTACAGATGGTCGCTAGAGGCGGAAGAAAGGGGGGAGGTTTTGAAGTATTTTCCCATAGGAAAAAGAAGGCAAGTCTCTGGAATAAGTTTAAAATCATGGTCTTTGACCGATACCTTCAGCTCTTCTATGCTTAGGGCATGCGTACTAAGGTAGAGGGACTTCTCCTCAATAAAACCGACTTTCAAGAAAGGCATCTTATCTGCTCACTTCTCCTAAGAACTGGAAAAAAAGTTTCAGTTCTTTTTTATGGGGGTCAAGGTGGTGGAAAAAAGAAAAAGCCTTCTCAGCTAGACCTAGGAACAATGCTCGATATTGAGCTATCAGTTTCAAAATCAAGCTCGGAAGTTTATAGGGCCAAGGAGTGGAAAGCAATTTGGAGAGCAGAGAAAATTAGGACTGACCACCGTGCTTTTACTGCCATTTGCCTTATCTGTGAGATCGCTGGAAAGATCGTGGGTGAAGAGGATCTTCACCAAAAAGATCTAACCGAAGAGCATGAGGGAATCTTTAGAGTGGTTAGCAATGCGCTCTTTTATATTGAAAAGGCCGTGGACTCGAGAAATTTTGATATGCATAAAGAGCTTACCGTTTTTCTTGGAAAACTCTTAGGTGAGCAAGGGGTCTTCCCCCAGAGAGAAAATTGCTGTCTGTGCGATTTAGAATTAACAACTCAGAATGTGAGCCTTTTAAACTTGGAGCATGGGGGCTTCACTTGCCAAAATTGTAGCCCCGGAAGAGGAGATACTGCCATGACTCGAGAGCTTTGGTATGTCCTAGGACCTATCGGGTCAGAAAAGTACCCAGAGCTCGTTCCCCTTAAAATTGAGAATAAAGGGGTTTCAAGGCAGTTAATGGACTATTTTTTCTATCAATTTCAAATGAATCAAGGGAGCTTCAAATCCCTTTCTATGGTTTTTCAACTTTGATATTATCTTCCAATGCTAGCATTTCTTAACCAAAGGTTAATGCCCTATATTAAACCCCATAAAGGAAAGGTAATTATCACCATTCTTTTTTCTTTTGCCTTGGCCGCAATTGGTGGACTTCAAGTCAGTTTGGTTAAACCTATTTTTGATCACGGACTTAGAGCTGGGGCAACAGATAGAGAAGTTTATATCCTGGCCGGAAAACTTTTAGGACTTGGACTAATTCATTTTCCATGCCGATTTCTTCATTTTTATTGGATTCGCTATATCGTTGATAATGCCACCTGCAGTGTGAGATACGATATATTTAAAAAACTTCAAAGATTACCTGTTAGTTTTTTTACTAAAGCAAGGCAGGGGCAGTTAATCTCTAATGTTGTAAATGATACCCAGGTTTTCTCTACTGGCTTCAGAGCCATTGTCGATCTTATTCGCGAGCCATTAAAAGGAGCCGTTTATCTTGGTATGGCCTTTTGGGCCGACTGGCAGTTAACCCTAGTTATTTTTATCATTGCCCCATTTCTCATTTTGATTTTTTCCATTAGTGGAAAGAAAGTAAAAAATAATCAGTCGGATGTTCAAAGAGAGCATGGTGAATTAACTCATAATACTGCAGAGGGGATTGCTGCTCAAAAATTAACGAAAGCCTTTAATCTACAAAATTTTGTGAGCGAGAGATTTGAGAAGGCTCAAAAACTCTTCTTTAATGCTCAGATGAGAACGACCTTTGTTGAAGAAATGGCACATCCTTTCGTAGAAATTGTGGGAACAATTGCTTTTAGTTGTGTCATCGTTTTTGCTCACCACCGAATTCAGTCGGGAGCAACTACCATAGGGGAGTTTGTCTCTTTCGTAGCGGCTTTGGCACTATTTATGGACCCCATAAGAAAGTTTTCGCAGGCGAATGTTAGATTGTCTCAAGGACAAGCAGCAGGAGATAGAATCTTTGATTTGTTAGAGCTTCCCGAAGAGAGTTTTGGTGGGGGAACTACAGTTTTTAACTTAAGCGAAGGTATTGCTGTTAAAAACCTTAGTTTTGATTATGGGGATGGAAAAGTTATTGATAATCTCACTTTAGATATCCCTAAAGGAAAAAAAGTAGCTTTAGTAGGACTATCCGGATCCGGAAAATCGACTTTAATTAATTTGCTACTAGGTCTTTATCCTGTTTCTAAAGGAAGTATTTTTATCGATGGTAAAGATATCAATGATTATGAGTTAGAATCTATGCGCGGTTTAACGGCCTTGGTTTCTCAAGACGTATTCTTGTTTAACGATACAATAAAAAATAACCTGACTTTGGGGAGTGAATATTCTGAGGCTGAGATTACAGAAGCGCTTAAGGTTTCCTACGCCGATGAGTTTGTCCACGAACTCCCCCAAGGTCTAGATACTATTGTCGGAGACCGAGGAACCAGACTCTCTGGTGGTCAACAGCAGCGGATCACTATTGCCCGTGCTTTTCTTCAAAATAAAGACATCATGCTCTTTGATGAAGCGACTTCAGCTTTGGACAATGAGTCAGAAAAAGTAGTTCAAAAGGCCCTTGAGAATGCTGCCGGCGGTAAAACCGTAGTTGCCGTGGCCCATAGGCTTTCAACTGTTCAAGATTACGATTGTATTTATGTTCTTAAAGAGGGATCGCTCATTGAGTCAGGCCCCCATCATGAGCTTATGAGTAAGAATGGTGAGTACGCCAAACTTTACGAACTCTCTCAGAAAGCATAGCCAAAAACGCCTCTAATAGGGTACTTTTACTGCGAATTTTCATTGCAGGAGAGGCGTTGTGTCAGAATCTAATCTCAAGTCCATGTCAGATCTCGTTAGCCTAAGTAAAAGGCGCGGATTTATTTTTCAAAGTTCAGAAGTGTATGGAGGCTTACAGTCTTGCTGGGATTACGGACCACTTGGGGTTGAGCTTAAAAATAATCTAAAAGAAAGATGGTGGAAGGCCATGACTTTTAGAGACGATGTCGTTGGTGTTGATGCCTCAATCTTCATGCACCCAACTGTTTGGAAGGCCTCAGGCCATGTCGATGGTTTTAATGACCCTATGATCGATTGTAAAAACTGCAAAGAAAGATATAGAGAAGATAAAATTGATCCAAGTCAGCCATGTCAAAAATGTGGAGCGAAGGACTCTTTTACTGAGGCTCGAGATTTTAATCTTATGTTTAATACCCAGATGGGACCAGTCGAAGATGATAAATCGAAAGTTTATTTAAGACCGGAAACGGCTCAAGGTATCTTTGTTAACTTTCTAAATGTCCAAACTACCATGAGAAAAAAGCTTCCCTTTGGTATTGCTCAAATTGGAAAAGCTTTTAGAAATGAGATTTCTCCAGGGAACTTTATTTTTAGAACTCGTGAATTTGAACAGATGGAAATGCAATATTTCTTAAAACCAGGAACGCAAAAAGAAGCGATGGAACAATGGAAAGAGATCCGCTGGAATTGGCATCTTGAAAATGGTCTTAGACCTGATAAACTTCGTTGGCATCCCCATGAAGGAAATGAGTTGGCCCATTATGCAGACGCAGCTACGGATATTGAATATGAATTTCCTCATGGATTTGATGAAATGGAAGGTATCCACTCAAGAACTGACTTTGATTTAAAACAACATCAAGAGTTCTCTGGGAAGAAATTAGAATATTTAGATACCCAAGATAATAATAAAAAATATATCCCTTACGTTGTAGAAACCTCTGTTGGTTGTGACCGTTGTTTACTAGCACTTATGTCAGACGCTTACCGCTTAGAATTTGAGGGAGATAAGGAAAAGGAAAGAACTGTTCTCAAGTTTGACCCAAAACTTGCTCCAATTAAAGTGGCTGTTCTTCCACTTATGAAGAAACTTGAGGAGCCGGCGAAGAAACTTTTTGCTGAAGTTCAAAAACACTACCGAGCTGAATATGATTTAGCTGGATCAATTGGGAAGCGTTACCGCCGTCAAGATGAAATTGGAACGCCATTTTGTTTAACGGTTGATTTTGACACTCTTGAAGACCAGGCCGTGACAGTAAGGGATAGAGATTCTATGTCCCAAGAAAGGATTTCATTAGATAATGTCGTTAATTATCTTAACGACAAACTTAAGTTCTAGGGGCCAGTTATGACCACAAAATGGGTTTACGGGTTTAGTCCGGAAAAAACAGAAGGGAACAAAGAGTTAAAGAATCTTCTAGGAGGCAAAGGGGCTAACTTAGCCGAGATGTCCTCTTTAGGTATCGCCGTTCCTCCTGGTTTTACTGTGACAACCGAAGCTTGCCTTGATTACGAAAAAAATAAGAATCAATTTTCTGAAGAAATTAAAAAACAAATTATTAATGCCATAAAAGAAGTCGAGAAAAATACAGGTAAAGGTTTTGGGGATTCGAGTAATCCCCTTCTTTTTTCTGTGAGATCAGGGGCTAGAGTCTCCATGCCTGGAATGATGGATACGGTTTTAAACTTAGGTTTAAATGAATCAACTGTTGAAGGGATGGCCAAGCTTACTGAGAACCCTAGGTTTGCCTGGGATTCATACCGACGTTTTATTCAGATGTACGCAAATGTTGTGATGAACTTTAATCTTTCAATGCTCGAGTCAACACTTGAAGACTTGAAAGAGGCCAGAGAAGTTGAGCTTGATACTGACTTAACGGCCGATGACTTAAAGCAACTTTGTGCCGTTTACAAAGATCTTATTTCCCAAGAAAGTGGTCAGATTTTTCCTGACGATCCTATGGAGCAGCTATGGCTTGCTATCTCTGCCGTGTTTGGTTCTTGGAATAATGATCGCGCCATTACCTATAGACAGCTTCACGCTATCCCACATGAGTGGGGAACCGCGGTAAATGTTCAAAGCATGGTTTATGGAAATATGGGGGATGATTCTGCCACCGGCGTTTGTTTTACAAGAGACCCTAGTACCGGAGATAAGAGATTCTTTGGAGAGTTTTTAGTTAACGCTCAAGGTGAAGATGTCGTAGCCGGAATTAGAACTCCACATCCCATAAACTCTGAATCTAAAAATGAAACTAATCAAAATCTATCTACTTTAGAAGAAGTTATGCCTGCAGCCTATAAAGAGCTTGTAGAGGTTTATAAGAAGCTTGAGATGCATTACCGAGATATGCAAGACATAGAGTTTACGATCGAAAAAGATAGACTTTATTTACTTCAGACTCGAAATGGAAAAAGAACCACTGCTGCGGCCATTAAGATTGCGGTCGATTTAGTTGAAGAAAAAACTTTAAGTGAAGAAGAAGCTATTATGCGAGTCGCGCCAGAAGATTTAAACCAGCTTCTTCATCCAAGGCTTGATCCAGAATATAAGAAAACCGTATTAACAAAAGGACTTCCTGCTTCCCCTGGTGCAGCGGGAGGAGAGGTTTGTTTTGATAGTGATTCGGCACATATAAAATCTGAGAACGGAAAAAAAGTTATTCTGGTTAGACAAGAAACAAGTCCAGAAGATATTTCAGGAATGGTTGCAAGTGAAGGAATCTTAACCGCTAGAGGTGGTATGACTTCCCATGCTGCAGTCGTTGCAAGAGGAATGGGTAAACCTTGTGTGGCGGGCTGTTCAGATATTAAAATCGACTCTAGTACTGAGACGATGATGGTTGGGGGGAAGATCTTCAAAGCTGGAGACCTTCTAACTATTGATGGAGCTACTGGGGAAGTTATTGAAGGACTAGTTCCTACAATTGCAGCTTCCATAGATGATAATTTCGCTAAGTTTATGTCTTGGGTTGATTCTAGAAGAAGATTAAAAATTAGAACAAATGCAGATAATCCGGAAGATGCCAAAGTTGCACTTAAGTTTGGAGCTGAAGGAATTGGGTTATGTCGAACTGAGCATATGTTCTTTGACCCAGAAAGAATTTTGGCCGTAAGGGAAATGATTTTTGCGGAGACTAGGGTAAACAGAGAAAAGGCTTTAGAGACATTACTTCCTTTTCAAAGAAAAGACTTTGTTGAGATTTTTACTGCTCTAGATGGGAAACCAGCAAATATTAGGTTACTCGACCCTCCACTTCATGAGTTTTTACCCCATCAAGAATCAGAAAAGGATCAGTTGGCTGATCATTTAGATATTGAATTAAAAGAAGTTGAAGAAAGAATTGATCGTCTTCATGAGTTTAATCCAATGCTTGGTCATAGAGGTTGTCGTCTTGGAGTGACTTATCCCGAAGTCTATCAAATGCAAGTTCGTGCCATTGTTGAGGCAGCTTTTATTTGTAAAGAAAAAGGGATTTCAGTAAAACCAGAGATCATGATCCCGCTTGTCGGAATTGATTTAGAGCTTTCAATGTTAAAAGGTAAAGCTCTCGAAGTGATTGAAGAAATCTTTCAAGAAAAACAAGATAAGATTGATTTCAAAATTGGAACCATGATTGAATTGCCAAGAGCCGCCATCACGGCAGATGAAATTGCTCCCCATGCGGACTTTTTTAGTTTCGGTACAAATGACTTAACTCAAACTACGTTTGGTCTTTCAAGAGATGATTCTGGAAAGTTTTTAGGTGAGTATGTTTCGAGGGGGATACTCTTAGTTGATCCATTTGTCTCACTTGATCAAAAAGGAGTTGGTTTTCTTGTGAAACACGCCTGCCGTGAAGGAAAGAAGGCCAATGAAAATATTCACTTAGGAATTTGTGGTGAGCATGGTGGTGATCCTGCTTCTATACATTTTTGCCATAGTGCCGGATTGGATTATGTCAGTTGTTCACCTTATAGAGTCCCTGTAGCTAGGCTTGCAGCTGCTCAAGCAAGTATAGGAGAGAAATGATTTTAGACCAGGTTATAGATGAACTTTTTCCTGCCTGCCAATTTGATCATATGGCGGCTTCAGTTATTAACTTTACTGATGGAAGTTTTGAATCCACTCAGAGAGGATATGACGGAGATATTTGGTTTGATCTGGCCAGTCTGACCAAGGTTTTAACTTTGGCCAATGCTTATCATCAGCACCCAAGTCTTTTTGGTGAAGATGAAATCTTATTATTGGAGCATCGGGCGGGATTGCCTTCGTGGGGAAGGTTCTCACAAGAGGGATGGAGAGATACTGTTAATAAGTACTCTATTGTTGATAGTCCCTACTTGTATTCAGATATATCTGCTCTAAGAACAATGATTGAAATTGAAAAAAAGAGCGGGAAAAAGTTAAGAGAACTATGTTCACCAACTTGGAGTGATGAACTGATGCATTGGCAAGATCTGCCTGAGTATTATCATTGCCCTGAGACAGGATATAGAAGAAAAAAAGTTATTCGAGGGCAGGTTCACGATGATAATGCGTATGTGATCGGAGAGTTTTTATCCCATGCTGGACTTTTTGGAACGATAAAAGGTGTTTCAGAAACATTGTTAAATTTAGATGCTAAAACTGGCTTTATTGAACATATAAAAAAACTATTTGATACTGGAAAAAAATCAGGACGCTTTTTAAGAGGTTGGGATACTGTTGATACTCCCGAGCAAACTTTAGCCGGTCCCGGTTGTTCGTTGAATACTTTTGGTCATACGGGTTTTACTGGAACCTCAATCTGGATAGATGCTAATAAGAATCTTGGATGGGTTCTTTTAACCAACTCAACTCAAAATTATTGGTACCATAGAAAAGCACTCAACGATCTCCGTAGAGGCCTAGGTGGAATTGTCTGGAAATCATCCTGATTTCAATGGCTTATTGCTATAATTTAGTTAAAATTTTTCATTTTTTTTGCCGAAAAGATACCTGAGAGTAGATTCACTATAAAGGTAGATTTTCATGAAAAGAATTAGCTTAATCCTTCTAATGGCTTTGTCCGTAAGTCTTGTTTCTTGTTCCTGGCTTGGAATGGGAGATCGAACTGTTAGTTTTAGATCTCTAGCTAACCCAACTGGCGATATAGAGCATTTATTAGGAATTGATAGACTCCATTATTATATTAATGAGTTTTCAAATTTTCAGGAAGGAAAACTTGATGATGAAGTTATTGATGCTTTAAGAGCAATTAAACCACAAGATTTGATAGATGAAGGCTATTCCGTAACTCAGCTTAAAAAGGCCCAGAATTATGACCTGATGATTTGGAAATACTTAAAACGTCATTATCCAGATCTTCATGCACCTAAGGATCAAGTAAAATGGGGATATAACTTTTTAAAAAATAAGTTGAATGAAGCCTTTAGCTTAAGACCTACAAAGTTGGAAGAAATTCTATATCATGATGATTTTGTCGTGCCGGGTGAAGAAGCTGAGAAGCTCATATTAACAAATGTAAATCCAGAAACTCAAACTCTTGATAGTGGCCACTATATTTCTAACAGAACAACCAGAGCTGCCTTTTGGGATGCTGTTGCAAAAGATCGAAAGGTTGAGTTTCATCTAGGAGATAGTAGGGAGTTCTTAAAAAATATCTCTCGCAATGAAGGTGAGATTCTTTATGAGTTAAAACCAATGGCAAGAAACTATAATAAAATATTTCTTGTGAAGTATCCGGGTGACAGCTCTTACAGACTTGCTATTACAAATGTTGGCGGCGCTGATCGCTTAGAGCATCTCGTTCACCATCTTTCTTTAAGTAAGTTATCAAATAAGGTACTTAAAAATAAGGTTGAGATTTATGGAAACTTAGAAGAGTTTCATGAAAGACTCTTTAAGAAATTAACGGGTCAAATGAAGCATTTACCTAAAGCAAACCGAGTTATTATTGGTCAAAAAGGGGCAATTGATGGCGTGTTTAATCTTCATTGGAAAATTGAAGGAATGCGCGCTCTTTATAAATCCAATAAAGCAGATCTTAAAACAAAGATTGGACCTGCACATTTTTCAACTCTCGAAGGCATACTTAAAGGGACGGATACAGACTTTGATATCTTTAGTATTAAAAAAGTTGTTGAAAACTCTTACGATAAAGTTAAGTCCACGGTCGAAGGTAGCGAAGGCTTTAAACCACCGGTTTTTAGAAAGTTTAGTTCTGACAACACCACGACTGAAATGGCCGATTATGTTTTTAAAAATCAGGCTGGAAAAGAAGTGCGCTGGAGAGTTATTGGAAATGTATGGGGAGATGAAATTGTTCCTCTTGCTAAAGCCTTAAAAGCTACAGGTAATAAAAATGTAACTTATATGGGTACTACAGGAGCTTTTCAAGGAAAAGGCTACGAAGTTGGGGATCTCGTGATTCCTTCTCACGCCAGAGATGCTAAAGGAAAAATTAAGTTTCGTGGCTCTGCCATGAATATTGAAGGAGCAAAAGTTGGAGGTGTGGTAGAACATGTCCCTTCACCATTCACTGAAACAGTTTCTTGGTTTAACGCTACTAAAAATAAAGCTGACATGGTTGAAATTGAAACGAACTATTTAGCTCGTATTTTCAATGGTGCTCAAGATCATATGCGTGCCTATCTTCTCGTTTCAGATATTGTTGGAACTGAGGGAGAGAGTCTTGCCCATGCGAGTAGTAGTAAAAGAAGAAAAAGTCTTAATAATCTTCTTAATGCTCTATTTAAAAGAGATAAGGCCGTATCACCTAAAGCCGTTGAGGAAGTTTACGATACAAAGGTAGAAAAACTGAGAGGTATTATTGATGATGTCTTTGGGTCAAAAGGCGCAACTTTAAGATATTATCTTTTTGCTCACTTTAAAGATCAGCCAATCCCATCGATTGATGATCTAAAAGCTTTTGAAGCTAGTTTCCCAAATTTCTCTGATAATTATTTTAATCAAAGACTAGTTTCTTCTAGCGAGGCCCTTGCCAATATCGTAAGAAGAATTACTGATGAAGATGCTATGCCAAAAATTGGTGTTGATAAAGAGTTCGTAGAAGGAAAATGGCATCCCAAAAATGGAAAAATGAAGATTCAAATTTATGCTAGTTCAGTAGCTCAAGAAGCTCGCTTTAAAGCCGCTCTTGAGGAATTTGAAGATATGGTTGATGATGTTTCAAACTGGAGTGAGTTTGAAGTCGTCAGAGGTCCACCCCCTGCAGGTATGGTTACAGTTAAGCCTGATAATTATGTAGATCAGGATTTTTTAGTAAAGGTTTACGCAGAAGCTGGTTTTAGACAAGCTGGATTAGATTACGAAATTACTTATAACGGAAATATAAAATATCATTTTTTACCAACAGAAAAACAAACCAAAGTATGTGATGCCGCAAAGAAATTTTGCTCATTGGCCTACTTCGCTCCGGATAGTTCTACAAGAGAACTACTAGACAGACTTAGTAGTATCAACGGAATTAATCCTCAACAAAAATTAAAAGAATTTGTAACGCAAATGGATGGTGAGATCAAAGCCTTTAGAGGTGACTTTAAAGGAACAGTCCAGATGACGACTGTGAGTAGTTTGCCGGATGGACGTTTAGCAGAAATTGTTCCCGAGTATAGCAAAGCAAAAGGTCTTGTTGTTAATTTAAAGATCACAAATGCGGGTAAGAACAACCCTATGGTCGTTCTTGAAGAGATGGCCCATTTGAAACAAATTATATCTAGGAGTGGTTATGGACAGTTCAATTCCACTGAAGGATATTTTGGAAACCCTATGCTTTGGGCTGAGGCGACTAAGAATGCTGAGTTTGGTTCTGCAAGAAGTCAGGCATTTTTAGCTAAGGCCGAAATTGATGCTATGGATGTTGTTACTAATGATCTGTTGGAAGATTTCGGTATTGAAGGTAACTCTGATGTGAATCAATATCTTCAGAAGAGGAAAGCTCATGCGACAAAACAGTACGCAGAACTAAAAAAACTTGAAAAGGTAGAGAAGAAACAACGAAATATCATGGCAAAACAATGGACTGCGGTTCAAAAGCAAATGCAAGATGCGAATCTAAAGCTTGATGACTATATCGCTCAAGGAAATAGAAAAAAGGTTGTTGAGTTAATTAATACCTTCATGCCGTGGGAAGATATGGAGCCGACAGAAGTGGCGGCTTGGCAAAAATGGCTTAAGGTCATGGAAAAACCTACAACAAATAAGAAAAATAAAGTTCTCATGTTCAGAGGCCTTGAAGGGGATCTCGTTAGAGAAGGTGCTAACGAGGGAGAATTTTTTCTTATGGCAAAGCTTTTAACTAAAAACCAAGGGAATTACACCAGAAGACTTCGTTCACTTAAAACTTATAGAACTAAGATGGTAAAAAAGATTGGTGTACAGGTAAATACCGGAATACCTTCACTTGCTTCTATTATGCAGGCCCATAGTCATGAACCTAACGGTTCCCCTTATTTATCTGCATCAGACTTCAGTACGGCCAGTTCGTTCTCAGATGGTGATAGAGGAGGCTATTCAATGGCCGCAATCTTTATGGATAAGGATCGATTTATGACAAACGCCATAAGTGATTATGGGGAAATGGAAAGAATGTTACCGTTAATAGTTTTCCCCGACGAGATTGTTGCTATGGGAATGGAAGATCCAGATGATTATGGTGGAATGGATCAAACAAAGTTTTTCAACGATATTAAACAAAAGATTGGAAGATCCGTGACCGCCAAAGAAAAGAATGGCAGAAGCTCATGGAATAAGTTAAATCCTACAAGAGAGTGGTGGGATTCGATTAACCCAAAAGGAGTGACTGTTGCAAAATCGCCGAAGACTTGTAAAAAGATAATGCAACTCTTCCTAGGCAATTTGTAAGTTAATCTTTAAAATTTGATGATGATTTATAATAGTAAAGATTTAATTGAGCGAAAGGAGAATATCAAAAAGATATTCTTCTACCGTATTTGTGGAACAGGAATGGGGGCGGCTGCTTGCTTGTTAAAAGAGGCAGGATACGAAATCGTTGGGGGAGATAGTCTTTTTAATCCACCCATGAGCACTTATCTTGAAAACTTAGATATTCCACTTCACCAACTTAATGATATAAATGCAGACTTTTTGAAAGAATTTGACCTCATTGTCGTGGGAAATGTTGTCCCTCGAGACTCAGATGATGCGAAGCTCGTTGAGTCATTAGATGTTCCCTTAACTTCTTTTCCTTCGGCACTTGGTGGTCTTGTTTTAAAGGGCCGAAAAACGATTGGTCTTTCGGGGACTCATGGGAAGACGACAACGACTTACTTTGCCACTCAAATGTTTGAGAAGCTTGGGGCAGCGCCAGGATATTTTATTGGCGGTGTTTTGGAAGGAAAAAATAGCTCAGCTCTTGGAGCTGGAGACTATTTCTTCTTAGAGGCCGATGAATACGACTGTGCCTATTTTGACAAAGTTTCAAAGTTTAGAAGATATGAACTTCATAATTTAGTTATTACTTCAATAGAATTTGATCACGCAGATATCTTCACTTCTATTGAAGATATTAAAGACCAATTCAGATCTTTGCTAAAAGAAATTGATGGTAGGGTGATTGCCTGTTCCGACTATCCTGAAACAGTGTCTCTTCTTAAGGAACTATCTAAAGAAGCTCTATTTTATGGAGATGATGCGGAATTGGGTCCTCGAATAATTGAAGCCCATAGTGACTCTACCATTTTTGAAATAAAGATCGGCGGAGCTAATGAAAAATTTGAAACTTCAGCGGTAGGGCTTCACAATATTAAAAATATTGCTTCACTAATTCTTTTTGCTCACGCTGAAGGATTTGAGTTAAATAAAATTAAAGACTCTGTTAAAGACTTGTCTCTTGTTAAACGAAGACAAGAAATAAGAGGCTGGCATAATGGCGCAGCTATTATTGATGATTTTGCCCATCACCCAAGAGCTGTAGAGGCAACACTGCAGGCCATTTCCCAGAGATATCCAGATCGAGATCTTAATGTTCTGTTTGAGCCACATTCCGCCACGGCCAGAAGTAACGTATTTCAGGAAGATTTCCAGAGGGCATTTCTGTCCGCCGATAATTTGGCCATAACTAAACTAAAGAGATCGACCACTGTAAAGGATGCTGGTGATCTTGATTTAGTAGGGATGAAGACAAGTTTAGAAAAAGAAGATGTGAAGACTCAGATTTTATCTAAATTAGATGAAGTGATTTCTTGGGTTAAAGACCATAGTTCTGAAAAAAGTATTATACTAGTTCTAAGTAATGGAACATGTTTAGGATTATGGGAATCAGACTTTGTTAAGAACCTTAAAAAATAGTTTTTTAATCTTTTGTCTTTTACTTTCAAATGCATTTGGAAGACCAGCTCCTGTTTTAAAAATCAAAGGCCGAGATAATAAAATTATTAATGAGTACCTTAAAAAGCATAAGGTTTTCTTTAAAGAGGAATGTTCGCCAGGCACGGAACAGAAATACTGGAATTTATATAGCAAATTTAAAGGTGATGGACATTATATCCCCATGCTTTCCAACGATAAGTTAGATCGTTTGACTATCAATAGATTTATCCCAGAGTTGGAAAGAAAGGTTTCCTGGATAAAGTCGGTTAAGAAAGATGTCGAAAAGGCCAAAAACTTCAAACCTTACTTAAAAGAATTAGAGGCCTTAGAGGAAAGTTATCATAAACTTGTAGACTATAAACAAGACTACTATGAAAGCGAGTCCAAAACGGTTAGAAGAAAAGCTAGGAACAAATCCAAATACTCATTAATAAAATTTAAAGTCAATTTTAGAAAGTTTCTCGAAAAAATACAATTTCTTGTGAGCTATCGCTTTCCTGTTGATCATGTTGAATTGCGAGAAACTTATGATTTAGTAAAAGAAAAAAGAACAGATGAGGAAAGGAAAAGGTCTAATGAGATTTATTTTTACAGAAAGATTGTTCAAGACGGGGCCCTCAATCCTAACCGCAGCAAGAGCGATAAGTTTTTAAGAGCAAATCTAGATAATGTTATAAGGGAGTTTCAGAAAAAGACGGACATCATAGATGAAAACTTAAGATATGACTTAAACTCAGCTTTTTCTGGTTTAGAGCGAATCTTAAAGAGGGGGAAAAAATATCAGGTAAAGAGACTTGGTGAATGGGAAAACCGAACACAACGAAACCTTGAGTTTTATAAACGCCTCCAAAATAATATAGTTCTAGAAGGTAAGAAAAAACTAACAGCTGATGACTTAGTAAAAGAAAGAGTTTCAGGAAGATATGCCTTAAAGAAATACGTATTAGAAAAAGAAGCCGAATCCTTTAAGTTTTGGATGAAAGAGAGTGAGTTAAATCGTGCTCTTTTTTCAATTGAAACTATTCTCTACAATGAAGTAGGGGCCATTGACGGAAAAGATGCCCTTGAACGAAAAGATGTAACCCAAGTAGTAATAAATCGAAGATTTCTTAAAGAATACAATCAGATCGACTCAAGTGAGCCCTTCTACGATTATGTAAATCAGAGAAGTGATGGAAAACCTATGGTGAAATACCCTTGGCTAAATTTACTTTTTAAAGAAGGTGAGTTTAGTTTTACCTACTTTTTTATTGGCGGAAGTTTGAGGATCTTTTGCCCCGAGCAAACTAGATATGGAAAGATTCTAAGAAAGCAGAACCTCTTTTTGGCAATGAAGTTACTTCGAAATCCGAACCCCAAATTTAATGCTGTTAGGTACTTTAGCCGTGCAGCGATGCTTGGACGAATTGATATGCGGGACTTGTGGGAAGACTTTGAGCCGTTGCCTGAGCGTGTCGGAAAGATAATCAAAAATGATGCACACTTAAAAAAGGCATTACGTAAAAACTCTTATCAATTCTTCTATCAATTCAAGAATGACCAGAACCATCTTTATAAGGTCTTGGAAATTAAAGAAAAAACTTATGTCTATGACCCAAAAAATAAGAGGTTCTATAAATACAGAAATCCTCACTATTTTACCTATTTTAAGAAAACTATAAAACGCCCTTAAACCATTGTTTACTCAAGTTAATCTATGTATAGTTCCCCGTACAAAAAATGTACTCTAAAGTACTGACGCTTAGCGAATAATGGAGCTTAACATGTTAAAAGATTACGTATTTACTTCTGAGTCTGTGACCGAAGGTCACCCTGATAAAATGGCCGATGGAATCTCTGATTCTGTACTGGATGCCATGCTTGCCCAAGATCCAAAATCTAGAGTTGCTTGTGAGACAATGATCACAACAGGTCTTGTTGTTCTTGCTGGTGAGATTACAACTAAAGCACAAGTAGATTTTCAAGAAATCGTAAGAAATAAGATTAAAGATATTGGTTATGACCATAGTGATAAAGGTTTTGACTGTAACACTTGTTCAGTAATGGTTGCTCTTGATAAGCAATCACCAGATATCGCCCAAGGTGTAAACGAAGGCGAGGGTTCATTTGCAGAACAAGGTGCTGGTGACCAAGGGTTAATGTTTGGTTACGCCGTTAATGAAACAGACAGTTTCATGCCATTAACAATTGATTTATCTCATAAGCTTGCAGCGAAACTTTCTGAAGTTCGTAAAACTGGACCTCTTCCTCTTCTAAGAGCTGATGGTAAAACACAAGTTAGTGCTCAATACGTAGATGGTAAAATTTCACGTTTAGACGCTATCGTAGTTTCTACTCAGCACGCTGAAGAGATGACTCTTAAGCAAGTTCAAGAAGGTATTAGAGAAGAAGTTATTAATAAAGTAGTTCCTGCTAACCTAATAGATAACGATACTAAATTCTTCATCAACCCAACTGGTAAATTTGTTATCGGTGGACCTATGGGTGACTGTGGTCTTACTGGACGTAAAATCATCGTAGATACATACGGTGGACACGGAGCTCACGGTGGTGGTGCTTTTTCTGGAAAAGACCCTTCAAAAGTTGACCGTTCAGCTGCCTATGCTACGAGGCATATCGCTAAGCATATTGTAGCTGCTGGGCTTGCAGAGAGGGCCCTAGTGCAAGTTGCTTACGCAATTGGTGTTGCTGAGCCAATGTCATTATTAGTTGATACGTTTGGAACAGAGACTGTCGACGTTGCAAAAATCAATAATAAGATGGTCCTTGGTTTTAATAAAATTTTATAGTGATCATTGTTTTAAAATTAACTGGCATTAGCATCAGATACAACTTTATTCATCCAAATAATTCTCCATGCTCAGCAAACGAATAACACGAATGTCCGGCAATAATGACATGATCAAGAACACGCACATCAATCAGTGCTAGCGCTTTTGTTAAGTGCTGCGTGATGTCTTTATCAGCTAAGCTTGCTTCTGCAATGCCTGATGGGTGATTATGAGTCAAAATCACAGCAGCAGCTTTTTGTCTTAATGCCCGCTCGACCACCACCCTCGGATAAACCGCAGCGGCATTTATTGTTCCTTGAAATAGTCGCTCAAATTCCAACACGCGGTGCTGATTATCAAGAAATAATACAGCAAACACTTCA
>JAIBDQ010000199.1 GCA_024686135.1 Halobacteriovorax sp.
TATCGAAAGTATGGGAGTAATTACTCTAAAGACTCTGGTACAAGAAAAGAGACTGCTCAAAAAAGGCTTGAAAGAAAAACTGCTGAGGAACTAGAAACAGAAAGAGATGTAGAAAAAAAGAGAAACTTAGATAACGTCGATGGAAAGTTTAGTTCTGAAGAAGAAAAGATTAAATTTTTCTTACAAAAAGCAAAAGATGGTGGGCATAATATAGATAACGATGAATCAGTGCTCAGAGAATAATTAAAACCTATAACTCATTCCACCGTAGGCGTGGACACCTGAAAGAAGGTCAAGTGAACCTTCACTATTGTCAGCTAGAATAATTTTTTTAATTCCTGAAACAATAATTCTCTTATAACCAAAGCCCAAGGTGAAACCGATTTTTTTCTCTGGGAATATTCTAGCTTGAGGTCCAAAAAACCATCCATAAAAATTACCTTGTGTTGTCCCTTCAACTTCAGTGACCTTAACTCTAGTGTCTAGGGAAAGCATCCCTCCTAAAAGAAGGTCAACGCTAAACCATGAAAATTTTAGGGGACTCCAATATATTTGAGCATTAAAAGAAAAAGCTGCTAGTTGAACCTTTGGCTGACTAACAGAGTAAATAGAACCTCCAAAACCAAAACCAAATGATTTTATGGGGGATCTATGTTCCAGCATAATATTGTAATAAGTTAGAGCTGATGTAGATGTATCCCCGGCCTGCTCACTTAGGTTCGTCCAATTTTGCCCAAGGGAGTATTGTCCCATTTGGATGATGACATGGTTATTATCTTTCAGAGAATCATCAACATGAAACTGAGAGTTATCAATATTATGTTCGGTAATTTTTGGACTATAAATTTGATCTTCATCTTCAACAAACCTGATGTCTTTGATTTGAATATAGGCGATTCTTCCAGAGACGATTATGGGAACAATGGTTCCTTTCATTCTCGTTTTTTCTCCGACCTTAATAACTTTACCCCCACGGACATACCCTATTGGGGAGTCCATGGTCATATCTGAAAAAATTTTTGCTTGATTTGAATTAACGACGGCGACTCTGGCAGCCGAAGCCACTGATGTTGCAGTGCAGAATATGAGTAATATTAAAAGCTTCATCTAGGTTTTATTATAACAAAGGGCAGTAGACACTGGAAGCTTCTTTTTATGTAATTTCTTTAGAAGTTCGCTAGAAGGCCTTACAAGAAGAATTTAGTTGGGGTAGGATTGCTTTAAAGTATATGGAATTCAAAAGGGAGAATACTATGAAAGCATTTATTATCGCTGCTCTGACCATTGTTTCTGCAACTGCTTTTGGTGGACAGCCACTTGAGCTTAATAGCAAAGACGTGAATTATGGAGCATTAAGACAAGGAGCTAGATCGGCTGCTCTTGATAGAGTTGAGGTCATTCGTACAAAGAAAACACCTAAGAAAGTAGATGTAGCTTACACTGTTAAGGAAAGCGAGCAAGTATGTGTTGAATACAGATATGAGCAAGTTTGGCATCCAGGTCATTACGATAGAGTTTGTCATACAACGACTGACAGAAATGGAAATACAAGAACAATTTGTAGAAATATCTGGCGTCCAGGTTATTACACAACTGAAAGAAGATGTGTTCGTACAGAATCAGTAATGGTGACTCGTAATAAAAGTATCAGACTGAACTTCAAAAAAGCTGCAAGACTTTCAAGCACTCAAAGAGAAGTCTTTATGATTGAATTTCGTCAAGATCGAGTTTCTTCAGATGACGTAACAATGTCAGGTGAAGTTGTAGAAGCAAATAGAGGCTACAGCATTCGTTTTGAAAAATTTCTTAAAAATTCACTTAAGTTTGAAGTAAAATAATTAGTTTCGTTTGAGGAGCTTCATCAATCTATTGTATGAGGCTCTTCTTTCTTGACTGTTCATCACTAGAATAAAGCTAAAGCCTAACAATAAAATCCCTTCTACCGACATTTCTAAAATAAGTCTTATCCATCCCAGCTTCTCGATTGGTCCTCTAAAATGATTCCAAGTAAGATAAAAAAGAATTCCATATACCAGTGGCAATATCCAGCTAAGGTGGAGTTTAACAAGGCTTGTTTTAAACTCTCTTTTCGTTAGTAATCCCAGCCAGCTCATATTAATGAATACGTAACAGATCAAGGTCGCTAATATAGGTCCGACAATTCCATATTTGTAAGTAAGGACTATATTCAAGGTCAAATTACAAATGGTTTGTGTCCAACTAAGTGGCACCACTAAGTGAATTTTAGAGGTTGCTGTGAAACACCATCCCCAGAGGGTTAAAATTCCTAAGAAAAAAGCGTTAAGGCAAGCAACCAAAGTAACATAAAATCCTGCGTAGGTAGCAGGACCAGTCCAAAGTTCAATGAAGAAACGATTATAACTGACAAGGGGAACAAGGGCTACGACCCCTAGTATTCCAATCCATTTTGTTAAGTCAATAATACTTTGACCTAAGGCCTCAGGGGATTCTTTGTGGTAAATTTCCCCAAGACCTGCCCAACTAGAGTTTGAAAGATATTGAAGTTGAGTTTGTATGATCAAAGAGAGCTTTTGTGTGACAAAGAAAGGAGTGACAAACTTGGCTCCTAGTAAATAACCAATAATAATATTATCGGTGAATAAACAAACTTTTCCAGATAGGTCCGTAGAAAACATTGCTTTTCTCATTTTTGAAATTTGTTTTACTAACGAATTATTAGATATTAATACTCTTCTCTGTGAAATAATGTCTTTTAGTTTTATATCTGAAGCATAAAAATACCAAAGTGAGCTTAAGAAGTTAGAAATCAGAAGTGCTGTACAAAGACCTGGAACCCCAAGTTCAAAGTAAAGAGAGAGCACAACTAAAATAGCATTACTTATAATTTGAATCGTAAGGCCAATGCTTACGAGATAACCTTTTTGAGAAGCATCTAGATATGCTTTAAAACTTAGAAAAGGTAGCGTTATAAATCCTAGCAATAAGGCAATATAAGAATAGTAAAAGCTATGTTCTAACAAGTGGTCGTTCTTAATCAGTGTTGTAATAAAAGGGAGGATTAAGAGACCAACAAAGAGACTTCCCAAAGCAACTTTAATATAATTACTAATACTCAACCAGAAAACCTGTAACTTTTCATTTTTATCTTGGTTATTAACAATTTTGTTGAAAGTCGCTAGAAGAGCACCATAGAGTCCGAATTCCAGCAATAATAAATAAGCAATATAGTCCTGGAGAGTTTTAAAAAGACCAAATGCTTCGATTCCAACATTTTTAATAATGATTGGAGTTAATACAAACCCAAGAACGGTAGAAATAATGAACTTAAAACCCGATGAAGAGAAGTTTAATGCAAAGTTATCCAGTCTACTCTTCACGGTTAATCAGCCTTTTTTTCGAAAAGCGATGAGAATAAAAGTCATGTTATGACCTAAAAACTCTATGGGATACTCTGAATCTCCCCATTCAATATCTGAGACAAGTTCAAGGTCATACTTTTTTGCTTCTTCAAGTAAGTCTTGAATCTCTTCTTTAGAAAAGATCATATAGGTTAGATCAAATAACCTATAATCTTCAGGGATAGAAAGTTTTTCTTTATGATAGTCAGTTGTAAATATAACCATGCCGCCGGGTTTTAAATACTTCTGACAAGCTGATAGAAATTTATGCTGATCGTAACCATGCTCTATAACAGAAAGGGCAGTCATCACATCTAAACTGCTTTCAGGAATGTTTGGCGCATAGAAGTCCTCAACATGAAATTCTATACTATTGGCATAATAGTTTATGCACTGACCTTTTGGATTAAAATCTGAGGCCCTAATATTTCTGTATCCTCTGTTCCAAAGGCTAACCGGTATTTCAGAGTTATA
The DNA here is from genome assembly GCA_024686135.1 of Halobacteriovorax sp. GTDB lineage: Bacteria > Bdellovibrionota > Bacteriovoracia > Bacteriovoracales > Bacteriovoracaceae. The sequence continues at coordinate 3,855 of JAIBDQ010000199.1, forward strand.
AGATCCCATTTCAAAAATGGCAGTGTCGAGCTTGTTTGGAAAATATTCCTCGATCATTTTCAAGATAAGTAATGTATCCCAAGATTTATTTATACTTATAGGTTGTGCAGGGGAGCGGTATCTAATTCCATAAAGTAGTTTAAAAAGCGCTCTTCTCCAACCAGTAGAAGTATCAGCTCCGAGGTCTCTAAGCTCTTTTCTTGCATTATCAATTTGGTTTTGGTCAGCCAGGACTTTTAGCATTTAACAAACTCCATAAATCTCACTTCTCTTTTCTAGATAATTATTCCAAGAATAAATATGATTTAATTTTTCAACTTCTCTTGCATATACGCCCCACTGGTCCTTATTAGTGAAAAAGTCACTTAATACTTTTTCCAGCTCAGTCTTATTTCCGGAAGAATAAAACTTGATGCCATTACAGTCCTTGAGCTCAACTTCGGTTTTTTCGTTAAGGGTAGTAATCATGGGTAGGTTATGAATAACGGCCGTGGCCAATGATCCATTTTTAAAACTAGCTCCATCCGTAAAAGGAAGTAGGGCAAAGTCTGCGGCTTGAAAAAACAGGGAGACCAGTTCGTCATCCACTCTATCTGTAAAAGAAATATTGTCTTTTATTCCTAGGCCGTCGATTTCACTTAAAAGATCACGGTGATACTGATTTTTCTCTGGGGTAAATTGGCTCATCAGAATCAGCTTGAACTCTTTGCCATTATCTTTCAGTTTTTTTGTTACAAATAAAAGGTCTTCAATTCCTCGATTACTATTTATATGACCAAAGTATATTCCTACTGGATTTTCGCTTAATTCCTTCGCCTTAATTTTTTGAGTAAACTTTTGAAGACCTGAATACTGGACTTTCGTAATATTACTAGGAAAACCTAAATGAAAAAAATCGTTTTTTCTATTAGTAAATCTATTCAGGGCATTGTCCATAAAGGCCTTCGAATAGAAAACGACCTTGTTGAAGGCAGTGTATTGAATAAAACGCCAAAGTCTTCCACCGAGTTTTGGTAGGGCCTCTGAGTGCATTGTTAGTATTGGTTTGACTTTATTTTTTACTAAATAGGGAAGTAGTAAAACACTTCCCTTTGCTCCGTACATATAGGCTTCAAACTGAATATCAAATAAGTCAAAGTTCTCGCTATTTAAATATTTTGATACTTTTAGTATATGAGAAAGGCCCCAGTTACCTGGGATAATCTTTACTTTAAAAGAGTTTCCTTTTAGGTCGCTACTGGCATTAGACGTTAAAACAGTAACATCATGGCCCTTTTGTGCTAAGTTCTTGGCATACATTGAAGCAAAGTGAGAGGCTCCACAGGGGTAACTCATGGGCGGAAAATGTGGAGAAATTAAACAAATTTTCAATTGAGAATCTCTTTTAGTAATTAAAATGATACATGCACTAATTATAGCGGAGTTTTAGTTTTTTCGCTGAGAGATTCATAATGCAGAGGCAAAA
>JAIBDQ010000241.1 GCA_024686135.1 Halobacteriovorax sp.
AGTTTTGGCATTCCATGTTTCTTGTTCGGTATTTCCACCGTTCATGATCACAGTGAGTTCCGATTCATTACTATACTGAGCGAACGCAGAAGTACTGAATAGGAGTGCTAGTAGCAACAACTTCATCTTTTTTCTCCTTATTTAGTGGCCTCTTCTTACCATTTGCGCATATTGTTAGTAAAGAACGTTAGGTACCGCCGGCCGGGTAGGCTCACTTGCAAATATGCTATAAAATTTGGTTATGAACGATTCGCGTAGAAAGTATAAGTGTCGGCATATACTAGTGGAAGAGCTAGAAGATGCAGAGTATGTTCTTGAGAAGTTAAGAGAAGGTGAAGAATTCTTTAACCTTGCCAAGGACTTGTCTGAATGTGATTCGGCGGAAAAAGGGGGCTTACTCCCAAGTTTTCGCTCTGGGCAAATGGCCGCAGAATTTGAAAAGGCCGTTCATAAAATGGAAATAGGTGAGACCTCTAAACCTATAAAAACCGAATACGGTTATCATATTATTCAGAGGCTAGAGATAAAATCATGATTGAAGTTGGAAAGATTAACGATCTTAAAGTCGTAGATGAAAATAATTCAGGTTACTACCTAAGCACGGACGAAAATGAAGAGAAAGCATTTATGCCTCCTTCCCTTGGACCTAAAGAAATTAAAGTTGGTGATCAGCTAAAAGTTTTTATCTACCTTGATACTTCCGATTGTCTGCTTGCCACCTCAAAATTCCCATCCGCAGTTGTTGGAGAGTACGCCTATATGAGAGTGGTAGAGACTACTCACTTTGGTGCCTTTTTAAACTGGGGCATCACAAAAGATCTTCTTATTCCAGATACGGAACAAAAGACGCCTATAAGAATGGGGGAAAATCATTTGGTTCGCGTTTGTAAAGATGAGCGAACCGAGAGAATCTTTGGAACCACAAAGCTGGGGAAGTTTATTCAGGCCTCCGAGTTTGATATTGTTGAAGGAGACGAAGTCGAACTTGTTCCAGCAACAAAAGAGGAGCGGGGCTACCGCTGTGTTGTGAATAAGAAATTTGTGGGGATGATTTATCATAATGAAATCTTCTCAGAAGTTATTCCGGGTAAAAAATTAAAGGGTGTCGTAAAGAAACTTCGTGAAGATGGTCTAGTTGATTGCGCCCTTCAGGTTCAAGGGATTAAAAACCTAGTGGACTCGAAAGATGTCATTCTGGATTACTTAGAAAAGAACGGCGGAAAAGCAGAGCTTCACGATAAAAGCACTCCCGATGCCATAAAGGCAGCTCTTGGAATGAGTAAGCAGACCTTTAAGAAATCAATAGGAATGCTTTATAAAGACCGCAAGATTCTCCTTAAAAAAGACGGAATTGAGCTTGTTTCTACTGATAAAGAAGAGTAATTTCAGCACTTTAACCTGTCACTTTTCTTAACACCATCTGTAATCCTTACAACCCGCTAGATAAAAATTCTCAGCTTGCTATAAGTATGGCACAGGAGAATTTTATGAAATCACTTATCGTTGCCCTTACGTTACTTACGTCTTTGTCTTCTTTCGCCTCTGATGCGCAAATTTGTGAAGCAGTTCCTTCATACGACTTAGAAAAATGTGAAAAGCTTGTGGCAGAAAATACACTAGAGCAAATTCCTGTAGAGCTCTGTCAGTACCGCGTAACCAAAGGCGCTATGCTTGAGTGTTATGAGGCCATCGCCAATAGAACTTATGAGTATTCCGAAGTACTTGAATGCGCCAAAGGTCAGCATCTTGGAATTCCATCATGTATGGCAGAATCTGGAACTCCAATCGATCAAGAATAACTCTTAATCAACTTTTTTTCTTAAAAGAGTAAGAAGGTAAATGCCTCCGGTTATAAACATCAGGAGGCTATATATTGCTCCCGGTAACATAAATTCCTCATTCTTTAAAAGAGTCACGGCCACAAAGATGGCGAGGGTTCCATTTTGAAGGCCGCATTCAAAAGTCAGAGCGCGTCCTTGAGAGATACTTAACTTAAAAATCTTCGCTGCTAGTAAGGCAATCCCTATAGTCACAAGATTTAAGACAAGTGTTGATGGAACGATCGTTGAAAAAGTTGAAATAAGAAGCGACCAGTCCTTAATCACCGCGGCCAGAATAATGATCACGAAAAAAATAGCGGCCAGTTTTCTAAAACCTGGTTCAATGGACGCACTTAGCTCGCTCCATTTGGCATTAAAGAGCATTCCTAAAATCACCGGCACTGTTGTGATTAGAAAAATTCCTACGATAGTCTTACCTATTTCAAGCTGAACCGGATTAGTGAACCCATTAAAAGTCGATAGGCTTAGGTTCACAATAAAGGGGAGAGTAAACAAAGTTAAAATTGAAATCACCGCCGTTAACGAAATTGAAAGTGCTGTATCTCCCTTTCCTAGATGAGTCATCAAATTAGAAGTCACGCCTCCGGGACAAGCTGCAATTATCACCAGCCCCACCGCATACGAGGGACTTAAGTTAAAATAAGTTGTCCAAATCCAGGCGATTAAAAAACCAAGTAGGGGAAGGGAAACTACCTGCAAAAAGAAACCTACAGCAAAGGCCTTTGGAAATTTAGCGATCTTCTTAAAGTCCCCAACTACCAGAGATAGACCCATTGAAAACATAATAAAGGCCAGGATCAGTGGCAGCATGATTTGAGTGATTATATTCATATTGTTTCCCTAAAAGGTGTTTGAGCCCATAAATACTTATGATATAACAGTTGAGCTATCAAGCAAGATCAATAGAAACGGGGGTGCCCTGGTTTCGACAGGATCAGTGGACGCTTGGGGTGCGTGTCTGGGTTGGTCTCTTGGCCCAGTAAAAAGGAGACCAAACATAATTGCAAACAATGACTTTGCACCTGCAATGGCTGCCTAATAGGCAACAC
>JAIBDQ010000188.1 GCA_024686135.1 Halobacteriovorax sp.
ATCGTTGTACCCGCCAATGCCGGAGGCATGGGACTAGATGCCTTCGCCGTTATGAAATACGAAGCCAAAGCTTTTAATGATGCCAATACTAATTCAACTATCGATGGCGGTGAGGTTGATACTGATGGAACAGGTGTAGTAACAGGAACTCATGTCCCAGTAAGCTCAGCAGACAACCAACCATGGCGAAATATTAATGCAAATGATTCAGCAGCAGAATGCGAATCTCTCGGCGCAAATTATCACCTCATATCAAATCCAGAATGGATGGCGATAGCTAGAGAAGTAGAAATGCAAGACGCTAACTGGACTGGTGGAACCGAGGGTTCTGGCTGTCTGTTTCGAGGAAACTCAGGAGAAGCAACTGTAGGAACAGGACCTAACCCGGGAGACTCTTGCGGATATAATGCAGCCACTGATCCAGAGCAAGGATCAGGAAGAGATCTTCGAGCAAAACACGTTTTATCAAACGCAGAAGAAATTTATGATCTTTCCGGAAACCTTTGGGAATGGACCGATTGGGATGGCGACACTGTTGGTTTTCAGATAGGACCCACAAGTTGCGCAACGGGATGGTTAGAGCTTCCAGCAGTTGCATGTGGAGCTTTAGCTGACGCTGATTATAATTCTAATAACAGCGCATACACTGCAACTGAGGGTGTTGGCAGGCTTTATGGAGGTCCTGGCGGTGCGGCGCTTCGCGGCGGCAGTTGGAACAGCATTACGGACGCTGGAGCGTTCGCGCTCTTCTCGTCCTATTCGCCCTCGTCCTCGTCTACGTCCTTCGGTTTTCGTTGCGTCTACCGCCCGTAGGGTGATTACGAAATAACGGTACCTGGTAACTTGCAAGAATGAAATATGAGGATTGATTTTGGAGAGCTTTCCGAAAAATTCCCCTATTAAAACTCTTCAATATACTCAAAAAAATGGTAGCGAGAAGGTAGCATTTAGAAGCAGAGGGATTATTTTTCTTTAGTTATCTATAACAATTTATCGCGATGAAGTTTGTATGTGTTTAATATTTTATTCTAGATAGTTTTTGAAACTTAGCTAATTAGGTAAATTGTGAAGATCGAAAATGGTCGGAATGACGGCTGATTTCTAACCGCCTGTATTCATTAGCTAACCTTAAGGCTTGGTAGCATTAAGAAGCGTTGATAGTTTTATTCGACACAGTTATTCACATTGAGTTCGTAATTGCTTTCCTGCTTTAAGTAGGCTTTTACGGATTTTATAAATGTTACGGTTAATAACGGCCTGAGTGGATTTTTCAATTACTTTGAGCTCTTTTAATTTAATAAGTTCGTTAATAGTTTCATCTTTGTTGATGACTTTACGAGAACTTTTGCAGGTTTTAATGGATGCTTTCATATTTGGCGCCCATTGATCATATAGGGAGAAGTCCCAAATATGCTTCATTTCTTCTTTATATTTTAAGTAATGCTCTTTAATTATTGGGAGTTGAGAGTCATCTATTTTTTTGAAAAGTAGATGAGATTCTTTTGTAAACTGAGTTACATTTTCGTGATTCTTTTTAATTTGCTTTAAAATATCATAAATTACTATACAGGTATTAAACTCGGGTTCATTTTTTAAAGAGTTGAGGCTTTCAATACTTTGGAACATCATGGGATATCGATATATGCCCCAGGTTTGATTTTTCTTATCCATTATTTTATTTACTAGATTTGCAAGGTCATAACCAGTTGAGTAATTGCATTTAGCAAACAAGTTACTTGAAAATAAAGTAATGGTTAAGATTACGAGGACAGCTTTCATTAGTGATACCTTTTTTAATTTCAATGATTAATGTCATAGAGATAGCAAAGAATATTTGGAGTTCAAAGTTTAGAACAAATCTTTGTAAATACTTCAGGACTTTTGGAGGTTCGAAATGGTCGGTATTACGGGGAATCTCTAAACCTAGGTAATTATTCAGTTAACTTAAGCCTTGGTAGCATTTAGAAGCGTGAACCTAAGACCAAAATCAATAAAAAAGCTCGTCTGAAGGATTCAATAACTCCTTAATCCTTTTAATTAATTCACTTTTAAAACTCCCCTCATCCAAATCATTAATGATTTTGTGGAGTTCAGCTTTATAATAATCATTAAAAGTGTTCTTACTGCGCTCGATAGTTTTGTCAGCAAATTCCCTCAACGTTTCATCACTAGGACTTTGCTTTATTAGGTCGCGAAGAAAATCTATTTCAATGGAATAGGCCCTTTGCTCTAAAATAAAAGCTCTCACTTTAATCAGATCTTTATTTTCTAAAGGAAGTTGATGGAGTCTTTGTAATTCTTCTAACCAACCCTTTAGACCTTCTACTAACTCATTAACATCATCATCTAAATGAACCAACTCATGGTGAACTGTACCTACGTCTGCTTTATTCGTAATTATAATTGAGTTTTCTCTGACTCTTAGGCGGTATCTATTTTTTAGAAAATTGGCTAAAGTAGTTTTTTTGTTGGAATGAAAACCACCGAAACCTCTTCCGGTAGTGGTTAGGTGAATAGCGATCTTATCATCTAATGATTTCTGTAAGCGATTATAAACTCTTTCGTCCCGAACAATTCCTTTAAGTTCAGAAATATCTTTATATGGAGGAAGTTCATGCACTCGAATATAAATGCCGGTCATTCCAGCTAGTTTTGGATTGGTTTCAATATATCGAATAAACTCGCCCTTTCCACCTTGTTTAATAAACTTTTCAATTAATTCTTGCTCAGCAGACTTGATCCCAATATTTGAATAAAAGATCTCCTCATAGGGGATCCATTTCGTTTCACCTAAACCATTGGTTATTTTGGCAGTTTTTTTGCCTTTCTCTAATAAAGTCCATGCCTCAGAAACAGAATGACCTCTATTTCTTTTTTTCACTGAAGGAAGAAGTATGATCTGTCCTTCCTTTAACGTGTACTCAGGGTAACTTTTCCTGACCATGTTCCAAAGCCTTGCTGTTGGAATATTTTCTAATACATTATTTTTGGTTCCAAAATATTTGCCATTTCTAGACCAGAGTTTCACATGGACAGTAGACTCACCATGAATTTTTACGGGATCGCTAAAAACATAAAGTGAAGTCCAATATTCATCTTCAGGAAATTTCACTTCTAAAGGTTTCCCCATAGTATAAACTTTTCCGTCCTGACCGATGTAGGTACCTCCACCATTCATTAATCTTCTATGCTTTAAGTAATCGTTGTACATGTCAGAGTATTTTTTCACGTCTTTTTCACTAAGCTCAATGCTTTCCCTTGAAAGCTTTAAGGAGCTTTGATCTTTTTCAAAGAAATGGTCTACTAGCTCACTACAACTATTTATGTTGGCCGGTGCTCTTTGCACTACACTAGAGCAGCTGGTAAAAAATAATACATTGATAAGAATGATGTATTTCACTCGAAGCTTATCGGCTTTAGAGTCAGACGGATTAAGTATTATGACCTTTTTATGTTGAGGGATATACTAGGTTAAAAGTTCGAAATGGTCGGAATGAGAGGATTCGAACCTCCGACCCCTTCACCCCCAGCGAAGTGCGCTACCAGGCTGCGCTACATTCCGACATTTCAAGAGTTTGCATCCTATATAAAACTTTAAATTCTGACAATTTTTGGATATTGTGGCGCAATAGAAACACCGGAGAGAACATGCGCGTAATATTGCTTATTTCCCTATTTTTAACCTGTTTTACTGTATCTGCGGAGGATCGTGTTTTCGATACTAAGAAGCAGCGTTTCCTTACTGTTAAAGAATTTGCGGATTTGATTCCACCAAGGGGTCAGGTTGTTCTGGGCGAGTATCATTACCAAGGGAATATTCAAAAGGCTCAGGGAAAAATTATTAAGGCCATCGTTGATCGTCACTTTCGTTACGATGAGTTTTCTGTTGCCTGGGAGTTTCTAAATTACACGGATCAGACTGAAGTGGTAAAAAGCTTTCTTGCTTATAGAGCTAAGGAGATTACCGGACTTGAGCTTTTTAAGAAGTGGTTTCCAAATTCTACGAAGCCTGAGCAGAACCTCCCATATCTTTCATTTGTTGATGTTGCTGCTTCCCTAGGTGGTGAAGTTGTTGCTGTAAATGCCCCTCGTAAATACAAGCGTGTGATTACGGCCGATGGTATTGGAGCACTTGATCCAAATTTGATTCCTCCTACTTATGAAATTGGAAGTGAGAACTACTTAAAGCGCTTTAAGGAAGCTATGGGTGGGCATGTTCCTGAAGAGAAGATTAAGAACTATTTCGAAGCTCAATCTTATACTGATTCGATTATGGCCCATCAGATGATGGCCTTTTCCGCTTTTGACCTTCAGTTCCTTATTGTGGGTGCGTTTCACTCTGATTACCTAGACGGAGTTGTAAGAGAGATTGGAAAGACACATGTGAATGAGACGACTACGGTAAAGATCGTTGATAAAGCTGATATGGACATTACTACTTATCGTGAGATTCTTCTTGGTAGCCGTAGCTACGGTCGCTTTGCAGATTATATTTATTTTACCAACTGGAAATGAGTTGGTTTCTCTATATCATTCAAACTAAGAAAAAGCGTCTTTACACAGGTATAACTACCGATGTGGAGAGGCGCTTTGAAGAGCATAAGTCCGGTTCAGCTAAGGCCGCCAAGTTTTTTCGCTCTGATAAACCCCATAAAATTGTGCGTATTGAAAACTTTGAAAACCGCTCAGAAGCATCTAAACGTGAAGCAGAAATAAAGTCCTTCACAAGACCTCAAAAATTAAAACTGTGTAAATTAAAAGCTTAGTTATCTAAGTCTTCAGGAATTTCGCCATCAAAAACTTCTGAATCTTCTTTCCATTCAGGTTGAAGTTCTCCGGGAATGTTTGGATCGACTTTATGAGTGTAACCATAGGGACAGTGCTTGCAGCCACTTTGGCAGCAGTGACCCTTTTTTAGAAGATAGGCCTCGGTCATAACCATGAGGCCTTCATCATTAAAGTAATAGTCTTCCCCTTCTACGAGGAGTGGTGCATCGCTCATTATTTTTTGTAGTAAACTCTTTTGAGTTCTTTATAAATACGTTGGTTCATATCGCCGGCACGGGAGCACATAAGATCGGTTACATCTAACTGATAGTTTACCGCAACCTCTTCTTTTTCATCATAAAATTCAACGTAGCAATCAGGCATTCTTAAGATATGCCCATACTCATGGCGGATAGTCCATTGGACAGAGTACTCGTCGATAGATGAATTTGCATCCATGACGATGACATTTCCTCCGGTCACATGGGGAGTCACCCCGGCCTTAAACTTAAGGTAAGCAATTCCAGAACCATCTTCTTTAAAATTGAACTCCATCTGCCAAGTTTTTGTTTTAAACTCGTCTTCTATATTTTCTTTTAACCAATTGGCGATACGCTCATTCTTTGGGTCTTTAAAAGTTACTTTCATACTGTTTGGTGCAGAAGCATTCCAAACAACATCTTTTCTAGGTTTAGTAATTTTCCAAAAAGAGTTCCAGTTTTTAACTGCTGCATTCCAGTGTTTATTTTTAAACTTTAAGACTTTGCCTTTCTTTATTGCCTTCTCAAGCTTTTCAGAACAGGTAGATAGAATTGAACTGTCATTTAGGCAGATCTTATAGAGATGTCCTTTAAGTCTTTCTTGATCTTCAGAAGAGAGCGCTTTAAAGTTTTTTAACTTCTCATCAAGTTTTTCTTCTTTATTTAGAAAGTAGAAGCCTCGAACATCTCTTTTTTGATTTCTCTTATACCAAGGAAGCCATTTCTTTATAGTTGTTTCCCA
>JAIBDQ010000013.1 GCA_024686135.1 Halobacteriovorax sp.
GAGTGAGCGTTATCATTCCACTCTAAGTCTTTGCCGAGCGTAGCGGTGTAGTTGTACCAATAACCTTGGATAAGACCATTAATTCCATAACCTAATATTGGTTTTGCTAAGAAGGAATCCCAGGCCCCTTGCCAAACACCTAGCCTTACAAACTTAGATGATCTTTCAATCATATTAGAAATAAGAGAATTAGGACTTAAAAAATACTGAGTACTTAAGGCAATCACTCCAAGGACCATGGCACCAAGAGAAATTTTTAATGTCTTTTTGTCTGCCATAAGAGCAAAAGCAATTAAACCTAAAATTACACCACCTAGCGAAGCTCTAGAGCCAAGATAGATTAGGGTCACAAAACAAAGAGCGTGGATAAAGTAATTGAGGTATTTTTTTGATCCTTCAAAGATATGTCTAAAGATGAGATTCACAAAAATTGTAGAACCAATCCAATAGGCCAGAGGGTTTGGATTACCCATTAAGGCTGTTTCACCTTTCTTGGCCGAAACGAAAAAGACTTTATATAAAACGATAAAACACATAAGTGTTCCACTTCCAATTAAGACAGCTGCTAAAAAGTCTTTTGTGATCTTAGCCTCTTTTAAAACTAAACTTCCTAAAATAATGGCGAGATAAAAAATAACACCCGTCCCTCTCCAAAAAGAACCAAAGAGAGCTAAAGGTAAATCGCTAACCCAAAAGAGGGAGAGTAAACTAAAGACCATTAATGAGAAAAAACCGATTTGAATTTTACCCAGCTCAAGTTCCTCATCCGCACCACTATTGAAACAAACTCCAACTAGTCCTAGTCCAATCAAAATTTGAAAGAGAATAACTTTAGGGTAAATAAAGGGGAGCGGGATTCCAGAGATGGAAAAAAAAGGAATAAAGAAAAGGCCTAAGAGCCAGAATTTAAAGAAATATTGCATAGATAAAGTTTAATTGATGATGCGGTCGATTAAAATAATAAAATGATCTGTTTTGCCTCTATCGAGATGTGCCTGTAAGATTCTCTTATGAAAAAACTTGTCTATATTACACTACCATTACTTATGAGTTTCACCGCAATGGCCCATGGAATAAGCGCTTCGGCTAAACAGGCCATGCTAGATGGAGGCATGCTGAATTACCTATGGCTCGGTGCTGAACATATGATCACGGGATATGATCATTTGCTTTTCTTGTTCGGGGTCATCTTTTTTCTGACAAGTTTTAAAGATATTCTCAAATTCATATCTGTCTTCACTCTAGGGCATTGTATTACGCTAATTTTTGCGACTTATTTAGGCATTAGCGCTAATTACTTTTTAGTTGATGCAGTGATAGCTCTTTCTGTCTGCTACAAAGGATTTGATAATAACGGCTATTTTAAATCTTATCTGGGATTCAATTCCTCTCCATCTCTTCTAGGCATGGTTTTTACTTTTGGTCTGATCCACGGTTTTGGACTTTCAACGAGACTTCAGCAATTACCTCTCGGAGAAAAGGGAATGGATTTTCTTGGAAGAATTCTCTCTTTTAATGTTGGAGTAGAAGTTGGTCAGGTGGCCGCCCTAACTATCATGTTAATCCTATTATCTGGCGCCAGAAAGACAGACTTATTTAAAAAGCTAGCTAGAGTTTCAAATGACCTGCTTATCTTGGCAGGTTTTTTATTATTTTTAATGCAAATGCATGGGTATCTTCATACAAGTTATCCCGATGATTTTGGCTTTTCAAAAGATGAACATATTCACCATCATGAAGATATGAATTCTTATGGTGGGCACGATAGCTTATAGGAGCTTTATGAAAAATTTATTAATAATTGGCACTCTTTTATTTTCATTTAACTTATTTGCTCATGGAGATCATGGTCATAGTCATGCGCCAGCGCCAATGGGAAAAGCTGTTTCAAAAAAGAGACTTCCTAAAATCGCTAAAGTTTATGTTATGAACTATATCCAGCGTGGGGCCCTAGACAAAACTTGGAATGACGCTGTTCATGTAAAGAGTGAAAAGAAATCCTTTAATGGAAAAGAAGAGTGGATTTTAAGTTTTAAAAACTCCAAATCTAAAGATAAAAAGAAACAAGTCTTATATGTTTTTATGCGTCTTGATGGAAAGCTTATCGCAGCTAACTTCACTGGGAAATAATGGAACTTATAGGTTCAATTGCTTCTCCCTATGTGCGAAGAATTCGGATCATGCTTGGTGATCTTGAATATAAATTCAATACTGTGGAAGTCTTTAGTAAGAAAGGGCAAAAACTTATAGGGAAGTATTCTCCTACTAAAAGAGTTCCAATACTTGTAGATGAAAAAAGAGTGCTCTGGGACTCTCTTCTTATTGCAGAATACTTTAGCGATGAACCTATCGATCTTATTAGTAAAAAAGAGCTTGTCCTTATCAATGAGATGACGGATGCAGGTATTCAACTCTTTCAGCTTAGAAAATTTGAACTAGATTTAAATGATAATTCCGTTTTTTCTAAGAATAATTTAGATAGAATTAAGAATGTCCTTGAGCATTTTGAAAAAAGAGAATTTAAATATTTTTATATGATTGAAGAATGGCTCTTTTGCACTCTTGACTGGTTTAGCTTTAGAGAAGTGTATGACTGGCGAGCGGGGCATCCGAACTTAGTGAAGTTTTATGAAACCCATCTTAATGATGAATACATCAAGAAGACAGATCCTCGTTTGTGAAAACAAAATTAGGTCCTAAATTAGAAAGTCTCTTTAAATTAATACCAATGAATTACGATGTTATCTGGGATACCTGCTGTGACCATGGTCATCTTGGATTGGCCTGCCTTGAAAATAATAAGGCTGGTAAAGTGATCTTTGTGGATCAGGTTCCAAAAATAATAGAGGAGCTCTCCCTTAAATTAGATAAAATAGCAGGTCTTTCCCGTGAGAGATATGAGTTACAATCAATTCCAGCCCAAGAGATCATCCTCGAAAATAAAAACAATCTTGTTTGCATAAGCGGAGTGGGCGGAGAAGAGGTCATCGTCATTATTAAAAACCTAAACGGAAAGTTCGATCTTCATATTAGTCCTCAGTATCACCTATTTGAGGTTCGAAGATTCCTAAATGATATAGGTTTTAAGATGATCAAAGAAGAGCTTCGCTTCGAAGGGAAGTTTGGAAGAGAGCTGCTTTATTTATCTAAAGATGGTCCATTTAAGATAGATCCAATTGGAAAAGACCTTTTTGATTTAAAGGATGAAAGGCATCTGAATTATATAAAAGGAATCACTCAGCATTTAAAGAGAATCAAGGATAATGACGCCTTGGCGTACTACGAAGCTTTATTTTAACTCGTGAAATTTATTATAGTCTACGACCATTCGACCATCTTCTCTTGTCGTCATGATATCTTCAAAGTATCGGTTCTTAATAATATCAGACGGGTAGTAATTATGCCGTGAAAAAACAGTATTAGAATAAGTATCATCATGACCAATAACAGTAACTATTAATCCTTTTAAATTTCCTGCTTCGTAATCCATATTTAATAAAGGGGAGCCTTCATCAATCTTATGGAAAATACTCCAGCTCATCCTGAAGACGGGAGTGTTACTTCGTTCAAGCTTTAAGTCATGAATCTTTCGCATATGATGCCCTTCCGCGGTCCATTCATCTATGAGAGCTGAGATACGTATGCGAGCTTCTGAGATATCGTTTGATCTGGTATTTCCAATTCGAAAGCAAAGGCAACGTTCTCCATTGATTAATGTATCTAATAAATTCTTACTATAAATAATCTTGGCATGGGGACGTGAGATCTTTGAGAAGATAAGTCCGGTGGCAGCCGCTACACCGATAAGACCAAAAGCTGCTTCAATAGTGACAATAATATTTCCATAAGCGCCTGAGGGAGCGAGAGCTCCGTAGCCAATCGTCGACATGGTTTGTACTGAAAAGAAAAAAGACTTTAAAAAACTTCCATCCACGTTGTTTTGAATACTTCCTGGAACAATTAAATAAAGACCAGCAAAAATAACATTGCTAATTAAATACAGGAAAAAGAAGATGGTAAATAGCTTGGCCCAACTGGCCTCCATTAGATAATAATAAATATCCTTTTTGTATTCTTTAGGTAAACCTAAGCTTATAGGATCGAAATCTATTTCATTCTTCATTAATAAAGTTTGCAATTGATTGTATCACTTGGAAAGAACTTATTCGGTAAACTCGCCGCCAATTCTTATATATCGAGCACCAGAGAGAACATTTTCAAGTGGTCTTAGGCTTCTTACACAAAAATGTCTTTTAGATAAATGATCGATATTAGATTCACCAATTTCAATAATTTGTTGGGGGTTTAAAAAGGGGGCAAACTCAATGGGAATGAGTAGACCAATTCCGCCATCTGAGTAATCTAAGACTTGGCAGGATGCTTTAATTTTTTCATAACTCTCTGAGTACAAATAAATACTAAGAGTCAGGGTACTTTGTAACCCAAAACGAACACGCCCCCCTTCTCTGGTTTCTTCAATTCTAAGAGTCGTTGGGAAATTAATCTTTAACTTGTTAGAGCTTTCTGACTTAATTTTAGATTTGAAAATTGTTTTTCGAAATTCTGAATGGAAAAACACCTCTTTATCTTTATGAAATCCTAGGCCTTGTTTTAGTTCCATACTTTTGAAGTTGATATAATCGGATTTTTTTTGGTAATTAAAGAAGAAGCCGACAGTGTTCTTATTTTCACCATGAACATTTTGCCAGGCAGAAATACACTCTCTGGAGTTGTAGATATTTCTAAGAATATTTTGAATGGACCTAGAGTTGGAGACTTCGACAAAGCCTTTATTCTCCTCATCTTCTTCTTTTAAAGCTCCCATAACCCTATTTTCTCATTCTCCAGAAATAGGTCCAGAAATACTTCTAATCTATTGAAATTAGGAACATTAATTATAAAATAGCTGCCAACTATTCTAGGATTATGAGCACTTAGGGCACCAGGTGCCAGGTTTGCTCTTCTTGCCCATGACTTCTAGAGGGGTGGCCCGCCATTTATGGCCACAGCTGCACTCAAATAGCAGTCTAAAGGTGGAATTCTTGTATTCCTTGGCCAGGCATTTGCCGCCTTTAGATTCAGCAAGCTTATGCATATCATTTAAGTCAAAAGATCGACGTTTTTTAGGCTTATTTTCCATATTCTTACACTATACACCGATTTCTGACCATTGTGGGGTATTCCTTTACTTATTTTGTCCATGTGGTAAAACTCAATAATAACATTTTGTGTTATAGAACATTTTTTTTAGGATTACGATTATGAGTACAGGTACAGTTAAGTTTTTTAATGAGGCAAAAGGTTTTGGATTTATTACTCCTGATGAGGGTGGAAATGACATCTTCGTTCACGCAACTGGAATTGAAGGTGGCGGATACCTTAACGAAAATGACAAGGTTGAGTATGAAGTAGGTGAAGGTCAAAAAGGGCCATGCGCTGTTCAAGTTAAAAAAATATAATTAAGAATTTAAATATATAATTTTGAAGGGAGTCGAATGACTCCCTTTTTTTTTCACTTCCCTATGCGCGACCCCCTTTGACGAGGGGCTCTACACCATTATAGTATTTTCTTTTTAAAATTTTCTGATCAAGGGGTCGATCATGATAGAAGTACCAAAGCACGCTCGTGTTGTAATTGTTGGTGGTGGAATTATTGGTGTTTCCACGGCCTATCACTTAGCTCATGCTGGATGGAAGGACGTTGTTCTTTTGGAACAAAGCGAACTAACTGCTGGTACGACGTGGCATGCTGCTGGACTTATGGTGACCTTCGGTTCGACTTCAGAAACTTCTACCGAGCTTAGAAAATACACAAAAGATTTATATTCAAAACTAGAGGCGGAGACAGGACATTCACCTGGTTTTCAGCCCATCGGTTTTATCGAAGCAGCATCAAATAAAGATCGCCTCGAAGAATACAGAAGGGTCTCTGCTTTTAATCGTTACTGCGGAATTGATGTTCAGGAAATTTCCCCTGCAGAAATTAAAAAGCTTTTTCCTCTTGCCCATGTAGATGATTTAGAAGCTGGCTTTTATGTGCCCACAGATGGAAAAGTTGATCCTGTTGGTGCAACCATGGCCATGGCCAAGGGAGCTCGTATGCAAGGAGCTCAGCTAATCCAAGGTGTGACTGTTACAGGAGTGACAACTAAAAATGGTGCCGTTACAGGAGTAACTACGGAACAAGGTGATATCTCTTGTGAGTATGTGGTGAACTGCGCTGGTATGTGGGCCCGTCAATTTGGTGAAAAGAATGGGGTGACCATTCCAAATCAGGCGGCTGAACATTATTATTTAATCACTGATGAAATTAAAGACCTACCTCAGGGAATGCCAGTCCTAGAGGATCCTTCTAGCTATGGTTATTATCGTCAAGAGGTAGATGGGATTATGGTGGGAATGTTTGAACCTGTATGTGCCCCTTGGCTAGCGGATTCAGAAATTCCAGCAAACTTTTCTTTTCAAGACCTAAGTCCAGACTGGGATCGTATGACTCCTTTTTTGGAGAAGGCCATGGCAAGGGTTCCGATCACTATGGAGGTTGGCCTAAGAAAGTTTTTCTGTGGACCAGAAAGCTTTACGCCCGATATGGCCCCTATTATTGGTGAAGCTCCTGAGCTAAAAAACTATTTTGTAGCCGCAGGCCTAAACTCTATCGGTATTCTTACCGGCGGTGGAATCGGAAAACTCATGGCCGAATGGATTATGTCTGGTCTTCCGCAATACGATGTGACGGGAATGAATATTGATCGATTGCATACTTATCAAAATACTCCTAAGTACAGAGCTCATAGAACTGTTGAGACACTTGGAAATGTTTATAAATGTCATTACCCATTTAAGATTCCTCAAACGGCAAGGGACTGCAAGAAGTCCCCTTTTTACGATCGCATGAAAGAGGCTGGGGCCTACTTTACTGACGTCAGTGGCTGGGAAGCCCCCGCTTGGTTTGCTAAGCCTGGTGAGAAAGCAGAAGTTAAAGAGCTTAGTTGGGGAAGAGAGAACTGGTTTCCAAATTGGGCCGATGAGCATAAGGCCGCCCGTGAGAACGTTTGCATTATGGACATGTCTTTTATGGGGAAATTTGAAGTTGTGGGGCGTGATGCTGGAAAACTTCTTAATCGAATTTCTGCAAATGAAGTTGATGGGGAAGTGGGATTAATCACTTATACCCAGTGGCTTAATACAGATGGAAAGCTTGAAGCCGATTTAACGGTCACTAAAATGAGTGAGGAAAAATTTCTTGTTGTTGTGACAGATACCATGCACCGACATGTTGAAACTCATATGAAAAAGAATATTCTCCCAGAAGAAAATGTTTTTGTTCATGATGTGACTGGTGGAATATCTCAGTTAAATGTTCAGGGACCAAATTCAAGAAAGCTTCTTCAAAAACTAACGGGAACTGATTTATCAAATGAGGCTTTTCCTTTTAGAGGGGCAAAAGAAATCTCAATTGGTTATTCCAAACTATGGCTTATTAGAATCACGTACGTAGGTGAACTAGGATACGAGCTATATATTCCAACGGAACAAGCCGTGCAGGTCTATGATGAGATAATAGAAGCAGGTAAAGAATTTAACCTCGCTCACGCAGGTCTTCGCGCCCTTGGCTCTTTAAGAATGGAAAAAGGGTATAGAGATTATGGACACGATATTGATAATACAGATAATCCTTTTGAAACCGGTCTTGGTTTTGCTGTTAATTTAAAGGGAGGGGACTTTATTGGTAAAGAAGCCGCCATTAAGGCCAAACCTGAAAAGGCCACTATGCTTACTAGAAGATTGGCTCAAGTTCTAGTTAAAGACCCTGAACCTCTTCTTTGTCATGCAGAAATTATTCGAAAAGATGGAAAAGATATGGGCTATGTCAGGGCCGCTTCTTATGGTCACTCACTTGGGGGCGCAGTTGGGCTCTTTATGATTGAAGGCGGTGAGACACCTATCAACAAAGCCTTTTGTGAATCAGGAGAGTGGACGATTGAAATCGCTGGAAAGAACTATCCGGCGCAAATATCATTAAGTCCCATGTATGATCCAAAAATGGAAAAGATAAAAGGATGAGCTCTGAAGTGAATATCCTTCTTATTGAATGTCCGGACGAACTTGGAATTATTGCAAGAGTCACCACCGTTCTAACTAATCATAAACTTAATATGGTTGAGTTTCATGAATTTGCTGATGAAGAAACGGGACAGTTCTATATGAGAACAGGAGTAACAGGGAAGCTTGATCGCATCGCTGTTGAAAAAGATATCGCAGCAGTCCTACCCACGGGCGCTAGTTTTAGATTCGTAAATAATATTCGTAAGAAAGTCGTTATTATGGTGACTAAGGAAACTCACTGTTTAGGAGATCTTCTTTTAAGACATTATACGAACAATATCGACATGGATATTCTTGGGGTTATTGGAAATCATCCAGACTGCAAAGAACTCACTGAAAAGTTTGATATCCCATGGTTTGAAATTTCTCATAAGGGAATTGAACGGGCTGAACATGAGAATTTGATCATTCAGAAAATTAAAGAGCTCGGACCTGATTATATTCTTCTGGCCAAGTTTATGCGTATCTTAAGCCCTGAGTTCGTCGCAGAGTTTCCAAATCGAATTATCAATATTCACCATAGCTTCTTACCATCCTTCATTGGTGCCAACCCCTACCGCCAGGCCTATAACCGCGGAGTAAAGATCATTGGAGCCACGGCCCATATCGTGAACAATGACTTAGACGAAGGACCAATTATTTATCAAGACGTAACTAGAGTGGATCATTCTCATTCTGCAGTGGAGATGAGCCGAGCAGGTAGAGATGTTGAGAAGAATGTTTTTACAGAAGGTATTAAGTTAGTTCTAAAAGACAGGGTCTTTGTGAAGAACAATAGAACTATTGTTTTCGCTTAATTAAATTGTTTTTGATACTGAACGACGAGTGAATGCTCTGGCATGGCATTACAAAGTCCTGCCAATTCCCAAACATAACAGCGATTAATATACTCTTTAGTAAGCATCTGATAGCCCATAGAGATACTAGGTGATTTTGGCGTTCTAAGCTGCGCCCAGGCCGAGCCGTAGCTAGCCGGAAAACTTCCATGCTGATCAAAGTATTCAACGAATGAGTTCATCACTTTTACGCTTCTATTATAAAGACCAATCTTATTTCTAATTATTTCTACTGGATCTTTTCTTAGCTCTGAAGCTAGTTCAACTTCTACAATTTTTCCATCTTGTTTTACCCAGGCCGGAAACTTTTCAGGGATCATGGCCGCAATTTTTTTAGCAGCTGCACTAATCGCCGCCCTTGGGCAATTGATCGGCTTAAGCTTATGGTCATTATATTTGGCGCATTTTTTAATTAATGCTTTAAGACAATTGGAATTGGTAATTCTCTTTCCCTTACAGGCCTTAGGTCTTTTAATCGTTTTATTCCAGTCAACCCCATAAAGAGGTGCGTCTGTTTGGCCTAGTTGGGCCAGCCCAACTCCCCATCTATAAGGTGAGCAGTTCTTTTCATCTTTTACACATTTTCTTTTTTCATGAAGGTTTTCAGAAAATACATCAAAAAGTGATTCATGTTGAATGATTGAAGCAACTAAAGCTGGGCTTTCACCAACTCGTTTTGATTCTTCTTTTACAATTTTTAAAAGAGAGCTTGATAAGGAAAATGCTGTGGCTTTATGACAGTATTCTCCATTTTTTCTTTTCGGTCTCTTTGGACAAGATACCGCGTAGTCTTCGGCCACATCTGGTACATCTTGATTTGAAATCGGCACATAACGATCAAGGCTTACAAAGAGATGCTTTTTCATTCTCTCTTTCATTTTCTCTGTTAACGAATTTGGATCTAACTTTGCTTCAACTGAAAATGGAAATTGGATATAAAGGGCCTTCTTTAACTCAGTCGTAGGGCTCGCCAGTCTGTCGATTGGATTGGCCGCAAAGATCTTTCCTGTTGGATTCTCTAAGCTGTAATCCACCCAAAGAAGCTTTTCTTTGAGAGGACCGTTTAAGACCTTTATATAGAGCTTGTTTTCTTGTGCTTCAAGAATAAAGGCTTCTGTCTGAGGAACCAATTCGGCTCCACGGACAGAACTTATAAAGAATAGGGCAATTAGAAAAAACTTATTCATTTACTAATTGAAAACCTGAACATGAAAGTGACTTATTTTTAATCCATTCACCTTTTACTTTAACTTCGCTGATAACTGAAAAACTATTAACAACACCGCTGTTTCTAACTTCAAGATCGACGACACCTCTTTGAACGGCTTTTTCATCTTCATCACAAAAAACCATAGCACCGTAACCTGCAGACCCTTCTGTCATATAAATTTCGCCTGATCTATTTGGGCAATAAGCAAAGTCCACCGACATAAATCCATCGTAAAAAGATACGACTTCTTTTTTGCTATCTTTTTCTAAGGTATAAACAGATGCATTTTCAGTTTCTCTAACTTCAAGAGTACAATTATCTGAGTTGATATAGTTTTTAACGGATGCGTGTAGTGGTAACGAAAGCGCACATAAAGCCGCCACAGCTAATGTTTTCATACTTACTCCTTTTCCTGATTTGTCCGCATCATGCCAGAAACCAGAGGGCAGGTGGTGAAACTTGTAGAATTTATACGCAGCAGCATTAGGTTTATTTAAATGAACTATTTAAGTGTCTGATATTACGAGTGTTGTAGAGCATACCAGCTGGTATGCTTTTTTTATTGCAGGCAGTTTGAATAAGAATAAGTAATTTTATATTCACCAACAGAATTAGGATAAGAATCATTTCCGAAAAAAGGAGCTGATTCATTTACAGGAGTGAACCTAAAATCATCCTCATCCTCGTAGTCTTCGATAAAGTTCAACATTTGGACATAACGAGCATTGGAGGTTGAGTCCTCATAAGATTCAAAAACCTCTCCTAATTTTTTAGACTTAACTAAAATAAGACCTGATTCTGGATGTATTTTCCATTTCTTAGACTCAAATCCACTATCCCAAAGAAGCGTCGCTTTTCTCTTCTTAACCTGAAGTTTGGCTTTCATTGTTTTAATAAAATAAACTTTAGATAGAACTCTAAGCTTCAAGGTGAGCTCAAAATCACTGCATTTTCTTAAATCAGCAGAAGCAGCCGATGACCAGATGAGGGCCATAAGTATAATAACTTTCATAATTCTCTCTTAAAATCGTGTGTGACTACTTGTATCAAAGAAAAATCAAAAGATAAATTAATTTGTTTTTGTTACAGGTTTACGCCCAAAAGCACTAATAAATTCTTTGACCCATTTGTCTTTCACATTAGGATTTGTGGGAGTGAACTCGCAGGGACCAACGTCTATGCGGCTCTCATACTGATGGGGTGCTGAGGTCGTATTGTTGTGACAATTTTGGCAAACATTTAATGGGATATGACTTAACTTAATATTTAGTGGCTTCCCGTCATGAGTCCTAAGATTAAATTCCTTAGGAAGACGACCAGGGTAATTGGCGAGCTTTAATTTACCTTCAATTGGATGGTAAACCCCAAAGGCCCATCTTTTATTTGATACTCTTTCAATCATTCTGAGTTCAAATAAAGACTTCTTATCATTTTTAAAATTAAGTTGGTGGATAACTTTTGTACCAATGGGGTAGCGCCATACGATCCTTCCCTCTGAATCAGTTGACTCCTTGATGGTTTGCCCTTCTGGTAAAACTGCTGCCACCTCTTCTGAAAAGACAGAGAAAATCTCTTCGAGACTGCGAACAGGTTGATCATTAATCTTGATACCAGCGGCAATGGGGGCCCTCGGTCTTGTTCGAAAATTGTGAAATTCTAAATAGTCATTATCTTGAACATGAGTAAGTGGAAGCTCTTCCTGCATGCCATCGCTAATACCAGCAAAAGAAATAAAAGATAGGCCCAAGGCCAGGGCAATGATAATAAGGTTTTTCATAATGTCTCCCAAATGAAGGCAAATCCTATCAATCCAAAGACTGCTTTCATAGATGTAATGGTGACGAATCCAAGTGATTTTACTCATTTTTTACGTTATAGTTCTGCGTTATGGATATAAGACTTGGATATTTCACTTCCCTTGATGAGGACTTTAATGAGCTCCTAGAGGAATCTCTTAAGGAGGGCCATCAATTCTTACAGCGTTTTAAAGATCAGTGGGAAATTGGGGAGAATCGCTTTGATCGTGATGGTGAGATGCATATAGTGGCCGTGGAAGGCATGCGTCCCGTTGGAATTTGTGGTCTAAATATTGACCCGTATTTAAATGATTCAAAGATTGGAAGAGTAAGGCATCTTTATGTTCATCCAGATTTTAGAGGCCTAACTATTGGTAGCATTCTTGTTAATGAAGTTATTGATTGTGCTAAGGATTCATTTAATATTTTAAGACTTCGCACTAAGGATGATGGTGCTGCAAAATTTTATTTAAAACTTGGCTTTGAAACTTCAAATGAAGAAAATGAGACTCATCGTCTAATCCTTTCTAAATAGTTTTCTTCTTTTATACAGAAAAAATACCGAAAGAGCCGCGGCTATGCCTCGTATAGACCAAAGTAAGTTATTATAAAAAGTGTCATTCTCAGGAACACATATTTGATAGTCACAAAAGAGATTAAAGCTAAGACACCAACCCTTCATATTAAGAAAGATAGCTGCAGAGATAATAAGAAATTTTTTACTCTTATATCTTTGTGGGAGTGCATAAAAAAACCAGACTCCGTAAGACAGGTAAAGAAACTCCCATAAATCACACTTTAGTAAGCACTCAAGCATAGGTTTATTATAATCCGATTTTAAGGTAAAATTCTAATATATGATAATTATTGGCGATGTTCATGGCTGTTACAAAACGTTAATGGCCCTTATAGATAAACTTCCTAAGGATAGGAATATTACTTTTGTAGGGGATCTTATTGATCGAGGCCCTGCCAGTAAAGACGTTGTAAAATTTGTTCGAGATAATAACTATCGCTGTGTTCGTGGTAACCATGAAGATATGGCCAAAAATAATCCAACGGAGTGGTTAAAGCACGGAGGGATGCAGTCATTTAGTTCTTATGGTGATGATGAAAAGCAATGGGAAGAGGATCTAGAGTGGCTGAATTCAAGACCTCTCTTTTTAGAATTTCCAGAGCTAAAGGATGAGGAAGGAAGAGCTCTTCTCATAACTCATTCAAGCGCAGGTTGCTGTTGGGAACTAGATAAGGAAGGGATAGAGTTTCCCCATATGATTATGTGGAATAGAAAAGATCCTACTTCCCCTGAAGGTTATTACAATGTTTTTGGGCATACTCCGCAAAGAGAGGGAAGTGCTCTTCTTGGAGAAGACTTTGCTAATATTGATACTGGTGTTTATTTTGACGATGGCATTCTAACGGCCATGTTATTTCCTGAGAAGGTATTGATCACTCAGGAAGTCATCGACGATGTTAATTATTAAATAAACTCTTCGAGAACTTTTTTTGCATCAAATTTAGCGCCGATTTCTTTTAAGACAAAAAATACCCCGCCAACTTTTCGATCAATAAAAATTCCATCTTTTGGAGGTTTTCCAATTGAGACTTCCCTTAGAAGCCTTGGAGCAAACTTGAAAACTTCATCGGGAATAGAAGACCTTCCCCAATCATATACACCATTATTAAAAGGCTCACCGATTAAAGTGGCATACTCCCACATCAAGTCTATATTACTTTGCTTTTCTTTAGAAAGATAACCCATACGCTCAACAGTCTTGAAATAGTTCTCTTTATCTAGAAGAGCGCAAGTTCTTATGAGCTCTTGATAATTATTTTTAAAATCTTCGGGAATGGTCTTTGTCGCACCAAAGTCAATAAGTCCCCATTTTGGGTCTGTATCAATATCGACAATCAAATAGTTTCCAAAATGAGGGTCCGTTTGCATCACTCCCCATTTGTATAGTTCTAAGAAAAATAGTCTTAAAAAACTTTCACCTAATTTGTTTCTGACATCCTGAGGAAGAGCCTTAACTTTTGAATCTCTTGGGGAGTACCCATCTAGAAAAGTTGAACTCAAAATAGAGTCATGAGAATATTCGCTTATTACCTCAGGAGCGGTATATTCCGGATAATCTTTTAAAAGCGTTAAAAACTTATTGGTAGACTCTGCTTCTGCTAAATAGTCTGTTTCTAAGTAAAGCATTTCTCTAATTTCTTCGAAGATCTCTTTAAAATCAATTTCTTTAGGTAGTAAGTCCATCATGTTTAATAGCATCTTTAATGCTTTAACATCGTTATCAATAGCCTTCTTGACGCCTTCATATTGAATTTTCATCACAAACTTTTCATCGCTTCCCTTTCGGTTCGCCATATGGACTTGCCCAAGAGAGGCTGCCGCAAGGGGGATTTCCTCAATATCAAGTTCCATTAACCACTCTTTCGGAACACGTTTTTCAAGCACAGACCAATCTAGAAAGCTTGATTGATTCTCTAATGACTTTAAAACCTTTTGAGCTTCAGGGGGAAGAAAGGCACCGGCATATAGTGAAAGCATTTGCCCGGCCTTCATGAGTGAGCCCTTCATTACACCGAGTTCTTCAACGACGAGATCTAAATGTTTTTCTAGTCCTGACCTAAGTTTTGTTTTTAAATCTCCATCGCCAGACATCAAGTAACTTGAGCCCGTCTTTACCGCAATCTTCGCCATAGAAAGTTGTCTAGAAAAAAAACCTGTTTTAAGTTTCTTTATCGATTTCATTAGTAGGGACAGTCTTTAACGAGATTTAAAACTTTTCTTGGATTTTTTTCATAAAGAAAAGCAATATACTCTCGTCCGGCAACTTTAATATCTCTCCAGTTATAAGAAGGATACTTGGCTGCAAATTTATGTTGAGCAGGTCCGCCAATTTTTGACCACTCCTGCATTCCGTATTCATCTAATTTTGAACAGGCCACTTGAAGGGCATGGATTCTCTCATGATTCAATGTAAGAGCAAGGTCATCCACGACGCTTTCATAGTCTCCTGCCTGCTGTCTAATTGAAGCGAAAGGATTTAATCCTACAATGGCCTTATAACCTTTGATGGAGCTTGCCAGGTCTGTAAGAGGAACACCGGACTCTCTTTCAATTCGTTTTTGGCAGGCCTTACCTTTCTTATCTTTATTAAGCCAAAGTTTATATCCTTCTAAGTCTTCATTGAGGATAGAAAACCCTGTACTCTCAAGACCGAGTCTATCCGGAGTCACTTGCCCTGGGTTTAACCAACCTCTAAAAACAAAGTAGCAATAAGAAACGGCAGGAAAATAATTGGGATCATTGAAGACCATAAAGAGAACTTTCTTATCGATCTCAAACTTTGGTGCCCCTAGAGTGCTTGGTTTAATAAGCTGTGAGGGAGATTTGCTATCACCCTTAAAAAGTAATTGGTTTAACTTCTCGCAAGTCACCTTATGCTTACTTTTAGGGAGGGAACTCTTACATAAATTTAAAAAATCAGTGGTGTCAGCAATTGAGACAGAAGGTAGTAAAAATATGAATAAAAGCAGTATCCGCATTTGAGAATTTTAACATAATTTGTAAAAGATTGACGGTACTAGGAACAATCTTGTCCTTGTCCAACTAGAATACTCTCTATCAAAATGACACCAAGCTAGACAATCTTTAGCTTGATGTCATCTCATATTGGTTAACTACTCATAATAGAAATAATCTTTAAGTGGGCTCGTTTGCCTCTTGTCCCTTATGAAAAGTTGTATAGACGTAAACTGGAATATCGAGATCTCCGAGATGAGTATCAATAAGTGGTTTTACTTCATCCCAGCTTAATCCTCCAACACCAGTGGCAAGCTTTGGAAGCGCTACAGACTTTATCCCTTCTTTTTCTATCTCTTTTCTTAGGTCCTTAAGGGCATGATTGATATAACTCGTCTTTGCCTTACCAGGATGAGAGTTATGTCCTTTGGCATGCTCTTGAGTAAAAAGATTAATAATCCTTTGCCCATTTGAATTAACCCATGTCCAAATTGTTCCTTCTTTAGGGTGATTGTCGTGAGAAAAGTGGCGGAAGTCTTTGTATAAAGATGGCCAGTTTTCTTTAAGTGACATGGCAAGACCATTTTTAAAATCGTCATTTGGTGCAACACCATGAGCTACAGCAGCAGCTTTTGTTAATAGGATGTCGCCTTCTACTTCATGAATCATAATTACCTCTTTGTTAAACAAGTTCATTTAACCAAAGAAGGGATAAAATTAACCTGATAAGCCTCATTAAATTGGCCGTTTTCAAACGGAGTTAGGTATTGAGATAAAAATCAAAGTAAGTAATATTGGCTAGTTAGGGGATAAAAAGTACTTGAGTAAATTTATTGAACCTCCGATACGTTTTCCATGCCAGATGAAAAGAAACCTACGATACATAAATTGGGTGAAGGCTTTGAGCAAAGAACCCATAAATTCATTAGGAGAGTTACCAATAGGCTCTTAGACGGATTGTTTCTCTTTAAAAAGAGAAAGGGAGAAATGGTCGCAGGCTCTGCAACTTTCTACTGCTTGCTTTCATTTTGTCCCGTTCTTCTCCTTCTTATAAGTTTGACCGGATATTTTATCGGTGGACCAGTTGAGTCCAAAGCCTATGTACTATCAATGGTTGAGAATAATTTTCCAGGACTTGCTCCTTGGATTATAGAAAGTGTTTCTAAGATTATTGATGGGCAATTAACAAACCCTGGGTTTAATTTTGTTAACACGGGACTACTTCTCTACGCTTGCCTTGGGATTATTAGTTCTATGATGTTTGGACTAAATACGATTGCAAAAAAAGAAAGTCGTGGGGGGTTTCTTGTGGAGGATCTCCGTTCCATGGGGGTCGGTGTTGTCGTATCTAGTTTTATTTTCTCTATAATGGCCCTTTCCAACAAAACCTTTATGATGGGCCTACTTAAGACTGATAGTGAAACAATGAATTCAGTTACGGAGTTTGTTGTTGGAGGTAATTTTCTACCAGCTCTATTGTCCTTAGGATTCTTTACTGCTTTTTATAAACTGGCTGCTCCTGTTTCTGTAAGGTGGAGAGATTCTTTGACTGGTGCAACTGCATTTGTTGGATGTTTTATGGCCGGTAAGTCTTTTTACTGGATCTATCTATTATACTCAAAAGAGGCGATGACTCAAAGTTATGGGAATTTCTATACACTTATCATTGCTGTTCTTTGGGTTTATTTCTTAAATTGTTCTTTCTTTTATGGAGCGGCTGTTAGCTATTTGAAATATCAGAAAAAGCCAGTTGAAGCTCAGGCACCGAAACCGATGCCTGTTGAATTAAAAGAATCTGCTTAGTGAGAAAGTTCGGCAGTTAGATCTTTAACTAGCTCAATTTGCTTTCTTAAGTCACTTGAAGTTTCGTCATTGATCACTTCCTCATTAGAAAGATCACTATGCATAACTTTTGCAGTTTTAATCTCTGTTTCAATCATATCGATCATAGCCGCTTGGATCTTACCTTCAACATCATTGATAGGCTCGTCTAGGTTAGCTACAGTATGTTCAAAGCCCGCTTCGGCTTTATTGATATCTTCTCTTAGCATATTTAAGTAGGCTGCCTCGATCTTTCCTTCTTGAATTGAATCTTGAAAGTTAAGCTCATTGGCCTGTGCCATATTAGCTGAAAAAGTAAAAAGAACTGTTAGAATTAGAAAAAGGCTTTTCATAGTTAACTCGCTTAAAGGGTTTGGATATTAGTAGCCCAAAACCTCGCCGCGAAGTTAAATTTTGAAATATTTTTACAGTTCTTCTCGAAGTGCTATACGGCTTTTTGGTAACTTAGAAGGATCTGGATATCTCTTCGAGATAATGAACCTACGGCCTCAAGCTTTTTAGTTGAAACACTTCCAGGTGTGTTGATTTGCTTAAAAATCAAATCGGCAACGTCTGAAGTATTCATGTAGTAAAAGGTAGGGTCATTGGCATTGATGGTCCCTAGCATTTCGTCGATGATCTTCTTTTGCTCTTCAATTCTTAAGTCATTTTGATCTGTTATTTTTTCCATTAGAAAAGTGTATGGGAAATGGAGGCCTTAGACTAACTAAATAAAGCTTGTCTAACATATTCTTACCTTAGTAATTTTAGTGCGTTACCTGTATCTTGTCATTTAGGCCTTACATTTGTGCTCTCTGCACTTGGTCCCAGAGTTTCTTAGTGATGGGTCCAACCGGTTTTGACTTGTTTCGAATCATAAAGACTTTAACTTCATGAGTCTCAATTTCTTTAATAGAAATTTTTTTTAAGAACCCACTGGATAGATCCTCATCGATCATAAAGTTAGGAAGTCTTCCCCAGCCAAGTCCGCTATTGATGACTTCTTTCTTGGCGTCCATAGAGCTGACATTCCATCTTCTAACATCTTCTAGAACACCAAAAGATCCTTCGATAGGGTTTTTACTCGAATCAGTAACAACGACTTGGGGAATTTTCTTTAAACTAGTTAGAGAAGTAATTTGCTGGTCTTTGATAACAGGAATCATCATCGTTATATAGACCTCCACTGACTCTATCTCCGAGTTAGAAAAATGTATGGGGGTAAACCCAATATCTATTTCCTTAGAAAGAACTTTTTCTAAGACGCCAGAGATTTGCCCCATAGAAAGAGTAAGATCAGTTGTTTTAAAATCATTAAAAAAGTTTTTAAGCTCGCAAAGAATTTTTCCTAAAGGAGCGAGTCCATCAATTCCAACTTTGATTTCTGGTTCTACACCCATCCCTAACTCTTCACCAAAAAGCTCAAGAGATCTCATATGGGCCAAAGCAAGCTTGGCTTTCTTGTAAAAGAGTTTTCCTTCTTCAGTCAGTTTGGGGCGGTACTCACTTCGGTCAAAGAGATTAATCTGAAACTCTTCTTCTAACTTCTTTATGGCCATGGAAAGACTAGGCTGGGATTTATGGAGGAACTCCGAGGCCGCCTTGAAGCTTCCATATTTAACTATTGAATCTAATGTAACTAACTGATCATAGGTCATATTATAATAATTTCTTATATAGATTATAAATTAATAATACTTTTAGTTTATACTAATCTGCCCGATAATCAAGTTAGGAAACATGCTTAGGAGGCAAAAAGATGAAAGAAAAAGCACTACTTGGTTCAAGACTTATATTTGGATTGGCCTTTGTTATTTTTGGATTAAATGGATTTTTTAACTTTATGGCAAATCCGCCTATGGCACCTGAAGCAGGAGCATTGATGGGGGCGTTTGCTAAGACCGGCTACTTTTTTCCCATGATAAAGATTATTGAGATAGTCGCTGGAGCGCTTTTGCTTTCAGGATTTTTTATTCCCTTTGGGCTGGTCTTAATTTTTCCAATCTTAGTTGGAATTACAAGTATTCATTTATTTCTAAATCCAGGAGGACTTCCGATCATGATCGTCTTTCATTTACTTCACGGATTTCTTGTTTACGGTTATTGGAAAAACTTTAAATCAGTAATGGTTGCTAAAGCTTAATAAATTAAAAAGAGGAGGTCGTTATGATCAAAATTAGAAAATCAAATGAAAGAGGAACAGCAAACTACGGTTGGTTGAATGCTAAATATAGTTTCTCCTTTGGGAACTATTTTGATCCTGAACATACTGGTTTCAGAGATCTCCTTGTGATTAATCAAGATGTCATTGAACCGGATGGGGGATTTGCCCCTCATCCACATAAAGATATGGAGATTGTTACCTATTTAATCGAAGGAGAACTTGAGCATAAAGACTCTATTGGAAATTCCGGAATAATAAAGAAGGGAGAGATTCAAAGAATGAGTGCTGGAAGTGGTATTCGTCATAGTGAGTATAATCCTTCAAAGGACAAGCAAACGAGGCTTCTTCAAATCTGGATACAAACTAAAGAAAAGGGAATTGAGGCCGACTATGAGAATGTGGCCTTTGATCAAGTTGATGGAGCAAAACTTCTTATTACACCAAATGGTGGAGAACAAATGGCCAAGATAAATCAAGACTTTCAGCTCTATGGAGTCAGACTAAAAAAAGAAAGCACTGATGAGATTAAATTGGAAAAAAACCGTCACGCCTGGGTGCAGATGATTTCGGGAGAGGTAGAAGTCGCTGGAGAAGTGCTTAAAGAAGGGGATGGAGCCGCAATCAGCGAAATAGAAAATCTTAGTTTTCTCGCTCTTAAAGAATCAGAGTTTTTAGTAATGGATTTAAAATAAAAAAACAGATATCTTAGTTTTTATTATGGATAAATGGAAAACCTTAGAGAAAAAAGAAATCACTCGTGGCAAAATCTTTCGTTACTATGATGTTAAGAGGCAGTCTCCTGATTCGGGTGATATTGGAAACTTTGATGTCTTAAGCTTTGCCCATTGGGTAAATATCATTGCCATTACTCCTGAAGGACAATATGTTTTTGTTGAGCAGTACCGCTGTGGTACCGATCGCGTGACTCTCGAGATTCCTGGCGGCGCAATAGACTCCGGTGAAGACCCGCTTGTGGCGGCTAAAAGAGAATTAAGAGAAGAGACTGGATTCACTTGTGAAGAGCTCATCCATTTAGGAACAGTAGAACCAAACCCCGCTTTTCAAACTAATTATTGTCACACCTATTTAGCTAAGGATGTTAAGAGGACTGAGAATCAAGACCTTGATCCTTATGAAGAAATTACTATTCACGAATTATCAGAAAATGAAGTTAGGGAAAAATTAATGAGCGGTGAAGTTAATCATGCATTAGTTGTCGCAGCCTTCTTCTACTACGACAACTACCTAAAGAATTAGCTTTCGTTACACCTTAGGATATGAAGCTCACAAGGGGCATGTCTTACCATATACTCAGCGAATGAACTGGTAAAAAGACCGGCAATACCATGTTTTCCTCTCGTTCCAACGATCATCTCATCGATTTTATTCTCTTTGGCATACTCACATAAATCATTTGTAGGAGCGCTAGATATCAAGCAATTGTGAACAAGCTTTGGAGAGTTTTCTGACTTAAAAATATCCTTAGAGAGATTCGTTAATAGTTCTTTCACAGACTTTTCTACTTCATCGTATTGATCTTCCATAGGATAGGCTGAAAAATAGAAGTTATCTGCATAGATTTGAAGTTGAAATCCGTGAACGAAGTGAACCTCTTCAACATCACTCCAAACTCGATTGGTTAAACTTTCTTTTAGTAAGTTTATTGAGTGATCACTAAGATCTACGGCAATCATTACTTTTCTCATCATTAACTCCTATTCTTCTGTATAGTTACATTCTAGAGCGGATATTATATGGATTCTTTGAGGAAAAGGATATCTTTTTGATGATTTGAATCATGTTTTCATACCCTGACGGATGTTAATTTAAATATATAAAAATTAATGGAGATATAAATGGAAAACCAAAAATTAGAAGTTTACAAGGCAGCATTAGAGTCAAAAAGAGGAGAGTTATCTTCTAGAGTAGAAGCTTTAAATGCTGATAAAAATAGAGAGCATAAAGGAGCTTTATCCGCAGACTCTGAAGATAGAGCACAAGAGATTGAAAATAATGAAGTTGTGGATAGTCTTGAAAACCTTGAATCAGGGGAACTCGTTCTTGTTAATAGCGCTCTAAAAAGAATTGAAGAAGGAAACTTTGGAAATTGTGCTGAATGCGGTGAGGCTATAAAAGAATCTAGATTAGATGCAGTACCTTATGCTTTGAATTGCGTAAATTGCGCCAAGTAGAATAAAAACTCCACGCTTAGCGTGGAGTTTGTTTATTATCCTCTATGGATCTTATCTTTAACTTGTTCGTTTTTCTTACGAAGTTGTTTTTCCATTTTGTGGAGAACTTCATCTAAAGTCTTATACAAATTATCGTTTTCTGCTTCAGCGTGAAAATTGAAGTGACCAGCATGAACATTAACTTCACTCTTGTGACGATCGCCTTCCACTGAGCAAACCCAGTTTACGTCAACGTTTCCGTCGAAGTATTTTTTTAGATGATCAGCTTTTTCACGAACCTTTTCATCAATGGAAGGAGTTGATTCTAGGTGGTGATAAGAAATATTAAGTTTCATTATAAATCTCCTCTAACTATTTCGATTAAGGCATTAAGTCCGTCGATGCTCGTAAAAATTCCGTCTAACTCACCTTCATTAGTAAGAATCAGGGCCGAGCCAATCTTGCGGCTAGACATTTCAAAAGCCACTTCACCAATGGAAGTTCCAGCGTAAGCACAATAAGGATCCTTTACCATAACTTCTTCTACCGTAAGATCACTTAAGTCTTCTAAACTATCAAGTAGGCTAATATCTCTATCGCTTATAATCCCAACAGGTTTTTTATCTTCAACAATAGGAAGGTGGCGGAAACCTCCTTCTCTCATTAGGTTTGTTACATCACTTAATTTCATGTCTTTAGTTCCTGTTACAGATACTGGACTGACATACTCATCAATTAAAAGGTCTATAGGTTTGCTCATTAAATGCCTCCTTAAAGTCATCATATATGAATGAACAGAGTTTACTCATGATATGAATGTAGTCAACGGATGATATAGGTCAGATTCGACGCGCGAGCCTTTATCTAGAAGGGGATATAAGCTATTCTAGCGCCGAATTATTCCATTATTTAACGCAGGAAGTAAGTATGTCTAACTCAAAGATTATTTATACCATTACTGATGAAGCCCCAGCCTTGGCCACTCAATCCCTTTTGCCCATCGTCAAAGCTTTTACCAAACAATGCGGTATTGAAGTTGAAACCAAAGATATTTCACTTGCTGGAAGAATCCTTTCTCAGTTTCCGGAGAATTTAACTAACGAACAAAGAGTTGGTGATGCGCTTTCAGAGCTTGGAGACCTTGCTAAAACTCCAGAAGCAAATATTGTAAAGCTACCAAATATCTCTGCTTCCATTCCTCAATTAAAAGAGGCGATCCAAGAGTTAAAAGGACAGGGCTTCAATATTCCTGACTTCCCGGAAGACCCTTCAA
This sequence comes from Halobacteriovorax sp., assembly GCA_024686135.1. GTDB lineage: Bacteria > Bdellovibrionota > Bacteriovoracia > Bacteriovoracales > Bacteriovoracaceae. Next base: position 22,910 of record JAIBDQ010000013.1, read on the forward strand.
ATGACGCTGAAAAAGAAACCAGAGCAAGATACGCAAAGGTACTAGGCTCGGCCGTTAATCCAGTTTTAAGAGAAGGAAATTCAGATAGAAGAGTTGCCGCTCCTGTTAAGCAATATGCTAAAGATAATCCTCATTCAATGGGGGCCTGGGAAAGTACTTCAAAATCTCATGTGGCCCATATGAGTAGTGATGATTTTTACGGTAGCGAAAAGTCTTATGTTTCTAAGAGTGCTATGGATGTGAAGATTCAGCATGTGGGAGCGAACGGAACAAAAGTTTTAAAAGAGTCAGTAGCTTTACTTGAAGGTGAAGTGATTGATTCATCTCGCATGAGTGTCTCGGCCCTTAGATCTTTTTTAGAAAAAGAAATAGAAGATGCTAAAAAACAAGATGTTCTACTTTCTCTACATATGAAAGCAACAATGATGAAAGTATCTGATCCAATTATTTTTGGAGAGGGTGTTAAAGTCTTTTTCAAAGAGGTTTTTGAAAAATACGGATCAACATTTGATGAACTTGGAGTTGACCCAAGAAATGGGCTTGGTGATGTTTATGCAAAAATCGGTAAGCTTCCTGCAGAACAAAAAAATGAAATTGAGGCAGCTTTAAAAAGCTGCATGGATAATGGACCGAGAATGGCCATGGTAGATTCTGATAAAGGAATCACAAACCTTCATGTTCCTAGTGATGTGATTATCGACGCTTCAATGCCAGCGATGATTCGCTCAAGTGGGAAGATGTGGGGACCAGATGGAAAGCTTCATGACACGAAGGCCATCATTCCAGATAGAAACTATGCCGGTGTTTATCAAGAGACGATTCAGTTCTGTAAAGAAAATGGTGCCTTTGATGTAACTACAATGGGGAATGTTTCAAACGTAGGCCTTATGGCTAAAAAAGCTGAAGAATACGGATCGCATGATAAAACTTTTTGGATTGAAGAAGCGGGAAAAGTTCAGGTAGTTAATCCGGCAGGCGAAGTGCTTATGGAACACGATGTGGCTCCTGGGGATGTTTGGAGAATGTGCCAAACTAAAGACGTCGCTATTAAAGACTGGGTTAAACTTGGTGTTTCAAGAGCTAGAGCAACTGGAAATCCAGCGATCTTTTGGCTAGATGAGAACCGAGCTCACGATGCAAACCTAATTGAAAAAGTAAAAGCCTACCTTCCTGAGCATGATACAAATGGACTTGAGATAGAAATCATGTCTCCAGTTGAAGCGACCAAATACTCTCTTCAAAGAGTTAAGGCCGGTACAGACACTATCTCTGTCACTGGAAATGTTCTTAGAGATTACTTAACAGATTTGTTTCCAATTTTAGAACTTGGAACCTCTGCTAAAATGCTTTCTATTGTTCCATTACTTGCCGGCGGCGGACTATACGAAACAGGTGCTGGTGGTTCAGCTCCAAAACATGTTCAGCAATTTGCTCAAGAAAACCACCTTCGTTGGGACTCTCTTGGAGAATTCTTAGCTCTTTCAGTATCTATAGAAGAGCTAGGGGAGAAGACTGGAAACAAAAAAGCACAAATTCTTGGAAGGGCCCTTGATAAGGCCAATTCAAGATTTTTAAAAGAAAATAAATCTCCTTCAAGAAAAGTGAATGAGCTTGATAATCGTGGTTCACATTATTTCTTGGCTCGCTTTTGGGCAGAGGAACTCGCTGGTCAAGATGAAGACACCGATCTTAAAACGGCGTTTACATCAGTTGCTTCAGGACTAGTAGAGCATGAAGAAAAAATTGTAAGTGAGTTAAATAACGCTCAAGGAGTTAAGGTCGATATGGGTGGTTACTATCACCCTGATCAGGAAAAACTTGCGAAGGCCATGCGCCCTAGTCAAACACTTAATTCAGTCTTAGAGAGCCTCTTGTGAAATGTGCTCTTTGTTCCTCAACTGAAGGTGTTAGTGATTTTGAATTAACTTTCGCGCCCAATGGTGAATCAGCTCCGATTTGCAGTACTTGCAAGTCACAAATTGAAACAAAAGAGTTTGATGCCACCCATTGGCATTGCTTAAATGATTCAATGTGGAGTGAGGATCTTGCCACTCAGGCCTTAGCTTATAGAGTTCTAAGAGATATGGGTGATCAGGATCGCTTGGAGCAAATGTACTTTGAAGAAGCCGATCTAAAGTGGATTAACGCCGATAAGTCCGATGATGAAGTTATTTGCAAAGATTCAAATGGAGTGAGACTTCTTGCAGGAGACTCAGTGACCTTGATAAAAGATTTAGTCGTTAAGGGCGGTGGCTTTACGGCGAAGCGTGGAACTTTAGTAAAAGGAATCGCTCTTACTGATAATCCAGAACATATCGAAGGCCGAGTTAACGGCCAACGAATTGTTCTCGTTTCTAATTTCTTGAAAAAAGTAGCGGATTAATTACGCTGACAGTGAGTTACTGTAGTCGTTGTTTGTCCGAGGACTTCTAAAACAGTTGTTTGAGTCACGTGGTTTCTTGTTCTTAAGTTATGATCCATATTTGATGAGAAAGGGAAGCTTTGACCAGTTTCATCGTCAAAGATTTCTCCAGTCATTTGCATTTTGATAGATTGACCTTCGCATGAAGCGACGTAAGCTGCATTTCTCATGTTGGTGTCATTCGGTATGCTACGTCTTTGACCGTCGGCCACAAATTCGTCGGAACCTTCGTCATCAGTGATTATGAAGTTATATCCATTCTGTTCAATAAGAACGTTGTAAGTGTAGTTGTCATCTTCAATTGTACAAGTGAATGAACCAGCGAAGTTTGCGCAAGCAAAAGCTGAAGTTGTTCCAAGTACGGCCACTAGGGCAATAAGTGCTTTCATATTTCTCTCCTCTTTTGAATAAATTTTGTAAATGGTAGCGAGGGAAAAATTGTATGTCTTGGTCTTTGTTTTACTCTCTGCATTAAGGTACACTAACCTTATGAAATTAGTTCTGACAGGGGGAGGAGACTCCAAACATTTTAGGGAAATCGATAAGTTTTTCGTAAGTAAACTAGGTAAAACCCCATCACTATTCTTTATCCCATTAGCTGGAAAAAAGAGAAGCTGGAAGAACGCCCTGTCACGAATTCAAGAAACTTTTTCTACCATTCACTTTGATAATATTGAGGCCTGCGAAGATCTTAATAGCTTAACCTGGGAAAAGCTAAAAAGATTTGATGCCATTTATATTGATGGTGGAAATACCTTTCAATTGATGGACATGATTCGCGACACTCATTTTTACGAGCTTCTTCATAAGTTTTTAAATCATGGAGGAGTCGTTAACGGAGATAGTGCCGGAGCCATTGTTCTTGGAAGTCATATTGAAACGGCCCATTTCGGTTTACACGGTGATGAGAACAAAGCGGGAGTCATTTCCTACCAAGGATTAAATCTACTTGGAAGCTGGGCCATTCATTGTCATTATAAAAAAAGAGAAGATAAGGAAATCCAGAAGTTTGTTTTAGAGTATGGTTTTCCTGTGATAGCTCTTCACGATTCTTCTTCTGTGTATCTTTCGAATCGAAACCTAAAAGTTATTGGTAAGAAGTCTGTTTCTGTATTTACCAAGAAAGGGAAAAAAGTCATTGAGGTTGGAGAGTCAATACGTCTATGAGAACTGTTCGGAAATTTAAAAAAATGGGTCTTTGGGACTTTATTGAACTATTAGAAACAAATTGTTTTGCCAGCGGGGATAAAGAAACTTACTTCACCTACTTAGATGAAATACGCATGAGAAGGATTGAATCAATATCCGAGGGTGGAAATTATAAATTAGCTTCTCTTGCCAAAGAACTTAAAAGTGAAATTGATAAGGAGTTAGAGAAGAAAAGTGACTTTTTAGATTCAGAAGAGTTAAAAGAAATCGAATTTATAATTGAGGAGATTTGCCATTAATTCGGTGGAAAATCTGAAGTCCAACCCAAGCGTCAAGGGCGGCGTATTCTAATTGGGCCTGAGTTAATCTGGCCTGTTCCCAATTTGTAATTTTGGCTTTTTTAGAAAGCCTTTTGCCAAGAAAAATCTCAGTTAGAGCACGAAGACCAAAGTTTTTATAACCCTGGGCCTTTGCTTCATCGGCGATTTCAAAAAAACCCGCATCTTCGAAGGGGTGAAGCTTTTGAAGCCCTTTTACATCGTCTCTAATGGCCACACCAGATTTTATTATATTCCCATCGGCCAGTAGGTCAGCGAGTTCTCTTGGGAAATCAAATTTATGAAGTCTGAATAAATAAGACGTGGTCTCATTTGAAAGCTGAAGAAGTGATACGTCGTAAGTTTCACCTTTTTTAAAGGAGGGTCTAGTTTCAGTATCAAAGCCAAGTACAGATTCTTTTTTTAAATCATTCACTGCACGAATGGCAGATTTTTGATTTGTGATAAGGATGAGCTCTCCCTTGAATTTGAGCATAGGAAGTTCATTAATTTCATCTTTTGTAATACTTTTTGGATAGTCCATGAGGGCTCACTATACACTAGTGAGGCTATTCAGGTAATTTAAAAATAAGGCTTAGGCCAATCACATTTGATTTATGATTCACCGTGTAGGGCTCCGTTGGCTTTCTTTTTTTTGCTACAGAGGAGGATGTCCATGTGAGGGATTTTCTTGCAATATAAATTCCAGGTTTAAACCATTTATTAAAATGATAAAGACCCCCGAAATAAAGCCATTTTTCGTACACCGTTTCTTCTCCGTAATCCAATGGAAAATACATTTCATATTGAAGAAAGAAATTCATAAAGGCTTTGCCGTCCCTAAACCAAAAGTATGTTAACCTCGGACGAAGCTTTAGGGTGTTTTGATTATTAAAGAAATTATAAGTGTAACGAACTCTAAGTTCACCCACCCATCTTTCACCAGGTAAGAAACTAAATAATGCTCTTGGAATTAAGTCAGCAATAAAAAAGTTTTCACCTCGTCGGTCTGTCTTTTGCCAAAACCAAGTACCGGGGGTCCATATCCAATCGTCATCATGGCGGTTTCCAAATTGACGACTGTAGGAGAGCCCAGCTTTTAAGTTTTTGTGAAGCCTATACTTTCCTCCAAGTGTAAATGATTTAAAATCATCCTCATTCTCCTTGTTGGCCGTTTTTATATCAGCCATCCAGTTTATATTTGCCCATTTCTTAAAGACTCTTAAGTTATATTCCTTATCAAAACCAGTATTTGGGGTAATTGGAATATGGCTATTCGCCGAAACTAGTAAAGGAAAAAATAGGAGGACTAAAAACTTCATTGGTCTTATTATTAACGACTTAGCAATGATAAGCAATGAGCTTTTGACGCGGTCTTGAAAGTGTATAAGTACCGGAATAGAAAAAACTAAGCTATTGTATAGGCATGAAAATGAAAAAACCTTTAGTCGCTATTAGTGGCTGTTTAGTTGGAGAGGCCATTCGTTACGATGGTCAACATAAGAGGCATCCCCATGTGACTCATGAGCTTAGTAAAATCTTTGAGTTTTATAGCTTTTGTCCTGAGGTGGCCATGGGGCTTGGGATTCCTAGGCCTACAATTAAGCTCATGGATAAAGATGGTGAAACTCACTTAGTTGATTCTAAAGACTCATCTATTGATCATACAAAACTAGCTCATAAAACTTTTAAGACTCACACTGATGGAATTGAAGAAGCTCATGGAATTATCCTGACAAAAAATTCACCAAGCTGCGGCCTTGATCCGGTTAAGGTTTACGGGGAAAAGTCAGGAATACCTTTTCGAAAAACTAAAGGATTATGGGCGGAACATCTTTGCCAAGAGTTTCCTTTAATCCCTAAAATTGATAGTGGTCGTCTTTACGATGATCATTTACGAGACACCTTTAGAACTCAGGTTCTTGTGTTTCAGGACTTTCAGAACTTAAAAAAAGAGGCTAAAGATTTAATAAAATTTCATGAAGTTTATAAATACTATATCTTTCAATACGGAGCTGCTCCCCTTAAGGCCTTAGGTAGGATTTGTGCAGGTGTTTCAAAATCTAACCTAAAAGAGAAGTTCGCAGAATATGAAGAGTATCTTTTTGGTACTATTTTTCAAAAAAATATAACGGATAAAAATAGAACTAATGTTGCTGAGCATGTGGCAGGCTATTTTAAAGGACATCTCGAAGGCGGGGATAAGAAGTATCTTCACGATAATATAAAGGCTTTTCATTCGGGGAAATTATCTTTTGAGAGCCTTATTGTTCTTATGGGATTTTTAACTAAAACGCACAATCAAAAATACTTAAAAGATCAAAAGCTCTTTTCTCTCTATGGTAAGCATTAGTGGATTTTAAGCTTTTTCTTTTTCTATGTTCTGTAACCGTGATCCCTTTAGGATTAATTTTAAAATTCTCTCCTTGGGAACTTCCTCAAATTCAATATTTTTTCTTAGGCTTACTTTTTGTCATTAGAATTGTTTTTTACCGGGAAGAAGAATTTAAAAAAAATCTTAAGCCGGCTGCGAAGTCTGCACTTCAAAAAAAAATAGGCCGGGTGCCATCAGACCCGGAGACCATTGACTATATTGATAAAAAGGTTGCTGGAAGAAATGTGGCCTTTTTTGTAGTGATTGTTCTGACTCTCGTGGTCTCAATATTTGCCTAAAGTTTCTCATTAATTAACCGATAGAATTAGTATGAAATGGACAATTATTTCGATATTTCTAGTACTTAGCTTGGTCTCTTGTGGTCAAGAGCTTAGAAATAGAAGGGTCACCTCTGAGGGGCAAGAAGATAATGTCTTTCAGGTTCAAGACTGCAATTCAAATAGTGGGTCTGTTTGTGCTCAGCCGCCTATGCCTGAGTGTCCTGCAGGGATGGGATGTATCCAGGCGTTCCCGCCTGCGCAAACTTATTCAAGTGAATGTGAGATGAAACAGGCGAAAGCTGAGTTTATTCAAAATGGTCCTTGCCCTAGTGCTAGTCTTTAAGGTTTCTTAGATTTCGCCGCAATAGTCTTCCGGCCAAGCAGCTTCTCTAGGTCCGTATATAAAGACAAGACCGCCGGCCTGATCTAAACCATCTCTTGTATTTCCTTTACCAACAAGAGCATCAATGACGCTATTGATATTTCCTTTTGAAACCATCGGGCAACCGCTACTCATTGTATAAACTTTATTATCACTGACCATCTTATGGGCATGCACAACGACAGCTCTTTCGCAGGCATTATTATTACTCGTCTCAAGTCCGTTTAAGACAAGGCTTCTATCCCATTTTCCTCGGTACTCCATTCCTGCCAAGTAAAAGCCTGACGAAGGAGCATTTGACCCTCGTGCATTGGAAAAGTATTTGGCCCAACGAACGGAGTTATGATTCTTTTTCGTAAACCTTCTGACGTAACCAGACTTATATCTTCCGTGGGCCACGGCCATGGACTTAACGTCTCCAGTAAGACGATTCACTAGGAACATTCTTTTCTCTTTACTAGGGGCCGTGTAGTCGATCATAGCGAAGGTCGCATTTGATCCCATTTGATATTGTGATTTTTTATAGCAACGATTGTTGTAGGAACTACTTCTTGGCTTTTTAAATTCAAAACTTCTTTGCTGACCTTTCTTTAAAAAGCAATACACATGCTTAAGCATTTTTGGATTAGCACCAGACTTTTTAAGTTTATGGTTAAGAGCTTTCCAAAACTTTCCACTCGTAGGAGCAGGGGCTGCATGGGCCATGGATAGAGAAATAAAGAGAGCAAAAAATGTTGAATAGAGTAGTGTTTTCATTATTCTATTCTAATTCCAAATGATGAATATTTTTATGAGGCAAAAATCATTCAACGAACTTAGTTGGTTATTTTAGAGAGATTTTGGCCTTTATTTTTATGTTCTGTATGATGAGATTATGGCAACACTTAAGCGTATCCCTGCAGGGGAGTTAGATTTTAGTTTTTCACGTAGCTCCGGAGCTGGGGGACAGAATGTTAATAAGGTCAATACCAAAGTAAGTTTAAGATGGAATATCCAAAAATCAACTTCATTAGCAAAAGCTGTTAAAGAAAGATTCGTAAAAAAATATAAAAGGAGGATATCAGAAGGGGGAGTTCTTATACTTCATTCCCAGCGCTTTAGATCTCAAGCTCGAAATATTGCTGACTGTATTGAAAAGCTACATGAGATGATTGAGACAGTGGCAAAGCCACCAAAAAGAAGAGTGGGAACTAAGCCCACTCGATCATCTGTTGAAAAAAGAATTAAAACAAAAAAGTCTAAATCAGAAACGAAGAAGACACGTCAAAAAGTTCGTTATTAGTATCTTTGCATATGAATTTTTGTCATACCTGCAATGATATTCTCATCTCTTACAAGATAAGCTTTGAATGTTTTAGAACTACTACTTCTAATCCAAGGAAATTTATGTTTTTTTAAGTTTCCTGTAAATACATCAATATGGTTTCCTTTAATTCCTCCGCCATGATCACCAGCGAAGAAATATCCATCATGCTTAAAGACTTTTCCATTAGGTAGAGTAATTTTTGTGCCTCTGGCCTGTGGAATATAAATAACAGAACCAAATGGAATATGACTCGAATCAACGGCGATCGTTCTATAGGGAACCAGAGCATAGCCGATCTCCTGTTCTCCCTCTCCCCATTTTGAGTAGGCCACCTTAAATTTAACTTCACCACTTGAACCAAAACGACCACCGAAGTAGATACTACAGTCTAGCTGTCTTCTTCCTCTTCCATCGTAATTAAAAGTAACGGTTTTTCCGTTTTTAAATCTAAGAGCAACACTCCCTTCCATGGCGGCATAGCAAAAATACTTGTCGGAAAGGGCAACTTGTTCACTACCCACTTCTAGGGGATCTTCGTTTCTATCTTTAAACTTTTGAGTTCCTGAAGGGCTATTACTTCGTAGTTCAGTGTAATAGTTCGTGGCCCAAAGTTTTTCTGCCGGCCCTAAGAGGCTAGTTCTTTTAAACTCTTTGAACGGAGGAATTTCATTTGTATTAGCAAAAAGAGAGGCGCTGCCAATAAGGCTCGCGATAATGATTAGTTTTTTCATAACTTAATTTTCTCACAGTAAGCCAATTGTTAGAATACGGTTAATCTTACCTTTCCTTTCTCATTTTCTTGAGTAAAATACTCATTATGAGTAATGAAAACAAGCTAGTCTGGTCCGACGAAGAAGGGGATCTACGCAAAAAGAAGTCCGATAATAAAGATCAGGCCGTGGATGAGAGTTCAATAGAACTACTCATAAAACGTTTAACAACAGGTAAGGGCCGTACAGTAATTGAGATCACAGGTCTTCCAAGAAATAAATCCTGGTGTAAAAAATTAGCAAAGGATATTAAGAAAAGCTTAGGTGTTGGGGGAGCTTATAAAAATGACTTTATTGAAGTTCACGGTGAAAAGCTCGATGCCGTTAAAGAATTACTGTCTAAAAAAAATCTAAGTTTCAAGCAAACTGGTGGTTAACTAAATTCTTTTATTCTTTAGTCTTATTCCTTTTGAAACTAATTGAGTTTCAGACCAACCAATTAACTTATCGGCCACAACAGCAAGAAGGGCTGCTGGAACGGCACCAAGTAAAATAAGATTAGAATTAACTGTTGAGACTCCTCTGAAAATAGGATCCCCAAATCCGCCAGCACCAATTAAGGCGGCTAGTGTGGCCGTTCCAATAACAATTACTGTGGCGGTTCTTAGACCTGCTAAAATAATTGGCAAAGCAAGTGGAATTTCAACTTTCATTAAAATTTGTGTGTTAGTTAAACCAATTCCTTTTGAAGCCTCTACAAAGTTTCTATCTACGGCCTTAATTCCTTCATAAGTATTTCTAACTAGTGGTAACAAGGAATATAAAAATAAGGCTAGGACAGCTGGAGCAAATCCTATTCCCATTATGGGAATCAAAAAGCCAAGCAGTGCCAGACTTGGGATGGTTTGAATCGTATTAATGATGGGAAAAACAACCTTGCTTAGGGCTTCATTCCTAGATAGAGCTACACCCATAGGAATTGCCAATAGCATGGCAAAAAGAAGAGCAACAAAACTTAACATTAAATGCTCGTAAAGAAGTTTTCCTAAATAGCTTCTTTTAGAAAAAGCATAGCGTATAAAACTTGTTTCAACTTCTTGTACGGCTATCTCACCCTTTAGAATTCCTTTTTTAATTAAAAAGTTTCTAGCCACATCAGAAATTTCAAATTTTAAGCGATCAATACGATCATTTAAGTCGGTCATCTCAGCTTCATTGATAAGGCCTTCAAAAGTCTTAATGGCCTTTCCTAGATTAGGGTGCTTCTGTAATGATTTAGTCGTTGTTAAGAATGCTGCATAATAAGGAGGGAAATAATTTTTATCATCTTTTAAGATTTTTAAGTCATAGGCCTTAATTCTTCCATCTGTGGAATATGAGACAATAAAGTCTACTTGCTTATCTCTTATAGCTGCGTACATAAGTCCCGCTTCTAATGAAACAATATTGTCTTTATCAAAGTTAAGTTCATAGGTTCTAGAAAAACCGCTGTAGCCATCCTTTCTTTCCATGAACTCGTAAGCTGAACCAATTTTATAAGGAGCCACTTTTTTTGTTAACTGGCTAATCGTATTAATTCCTTTCAGGCGAGGGTCATTCTTTCTAGAAGTAAGGGCATAAGTATTATTAAAACCAATAGACTTAGACCAAATCATGCCAAACTTTTGTTCGAACTCACTACTTACAATCTCATGAACTTTATCTGGATCTCTTTCACCATCCATTTTCAGAATCATGATATAGCCTGTCCCCGTGTAATCAGGGTAGGAATCAATTTCATTTGTGTTTAGAGCATCAAAAGCAACTTTAGTTCCCCCTAAGGCAAACTTTCTAGTAACTTTTTCACCGTAATTATTTTCTAGAACTTGAGCTAGCATTTCTCCTAAAAGGATATTTTCTGAGAAGTTCTTAGAGCCTAGAACAATTGGTTCTTTGGCAAAACTACTAAAGCAAAAAAATAATATCAATAGGCATAACTTATTCAACTTCCATTCCCTGGACAAACTTTTCAACGAACTCATTAACAGGTCTTTCTAAAAAGTCCTCTTTAGTTCCCATTTGCATGATCTCACCTTTATGCATCAGGATAATCTTATGGCCGAGCTTGAAGGCCTCATCCATATCATGGGTAACGATTATAATTGTCTTATGTAACCTCTCATTTAAATTCCAAAACTCTTCATGCAGAGAGTTTCTGGTGATGGGGTCTAGGGCACCAAAGGGTTCATCCATAAGCATGACTGGGGGGTCCTCCATTAGGGCCCGAGCGATCCCAACTCTTTGCTGTTGCCCGCCACTTAGTTCAATTGGGTAGCGGTCTGCAAACTGATCATAGGGCATATTGATGATGTCCATGAGCTCATCGACTCTTCTGGTAATAAAATCTCTGTCTCTATTCATAATCTTAGAGAGCAGAGAGATATTGTCTTTAACAGTTAGGTGGGGGAGGAGTCCGGCTTTTTGGATAACATAACCAATCTTTCTACGCCATGTGACAGGATCGACACTTAGCGCGTCATCACTACCCACAAGGATCTTTCCATCACTTGGCTCAATGAGTCTATTGATCATTTTGAGAGTGGTGGTCTTCCCGCAGCCACTTGTTCCAATAATACAGCCGATTTCACCCTTGTCTAAAGAGAATGACACACCCTTAACGGCATGAATATCTCCGTTAAAAGTTTTTCTTAAGTTTTCTACTTTAATCATATGGTTATTAAGGCTAACACAATTAAAAAGTTTATGGGGGTATGGCCAAAATAATTTCCCCCTTGCCCTACCCATTGCTTATTTTATGTGATTTTATAAATGTTCATACTTATTCAAAGAAGCGGAGGTTAACGCGTTATGACTTTAAACGAAGGCGATTATGTTACTGGTAAGGGAATCCCTGTAGGAGAGTACTTAGGCGTTAATGAACTGACTGAAGGAGCTATGTTCCATAAGATCTATGATGTTTCTAAAAAAGCTACTCACTACGTTCCAATTGAAAGTGAAGGTAGTCTTCGTAAGCTTCCATCAAAGTCAACGATAATGAAAAACCTTAAGATCTTTGAAAAAGATAAAACTATCGATATTGGTGAAGTAGATGGTAGCCGTTATAGATACTTCAATGAAAAACTAGATAAGATGACTTTTAAGGCAGAGATCGAAGTTCTGCATGATCTTGTTGTTCTTAAAAAAGATAAATCAACTTCTGTAAGTGAAAATAAACTTCTAATTAGTTTGAGAGAAAAAGTTGTGAATGAAATGTCGCATATTCTTGCTTCTAATTCTAAAGAAGTAGAAGGTCTACTTACTCTTCAGTAAAATTACATAGTGGCGCGGACGAGTTCTAGGGTTTGTTCGCGTGCTTCAAAATGCGATAACCCTTCCTGCATGTATTTATCGTAAAGCTCCATATAGTACTGTCTTCTTTTATCACCTGCTTCAGACTGATCACGACGATCTTTAATTCGAACCATCATGGTAAAGCCACAGCGAAAACAGTCCCTGAATTCTTTTACAACGAACTTTTCATTAACTTTATAGTCGAAAAGAGGCTTTCTTTTATTTGGAGAAGTTCCTTCAAGGTATTCTGGTCGGCTGTAGAACCGAGTTCCACAGCTGCACTTCTTTGGAAATGGATTACCAACAATCACTCCTCTAAGTGCATTACAAAAAATTCCAGTACTCATTTGAACCCTCTAGTTAAATTGAACTCCCTAATTCTAACCTGCTATCTAAGTGCTTATCGGTGATTTCAACTACTTACTTAATAGCGACTGACCATGATGATCTAAATACTTGAAATCTCAATCTAAACTTGAGTAGTTTATAGGCAATTCATTGGGGCAATAGCTTATCAAAATACTCAAACTGACCGAAAAGGCTAGTGGTGAGTAGGGTCATTAAAATCTATATTCTTGTGTTTAGTCTTTGGACTTCATCCCTTTGTTTTGCAAGAGAAGGGGCAGAGACAGAATTTAAGTATCAATCTTTGTATAAGGCCTACCGGCTTAATTCTAAGTTGGATCAGCTTATATCAAATCCTTCAAAAAAAGATGAGATCCTTAGCACCTTAAAAGATGTGAAATCGAACTGGGGAACACTAAAGGACACAAGTTTAGGAAAGACGATTTTAGGAAAGGCAAGCAAGCTAAAAAAAATGAAGCTGATTTTAGATGGTTTTAACAAATGCTTAGGTGACGGGAAGAATGAAAAGATCCTCGCCACTTCAATTCTAAAAGCGGTTGAGGGAATTCCTGCTGACAAATTTCTTGAAAAAAGTAATTGCTTAGAAGGTGTTCTATCAGACTTGGCCACTATCGATGACGAAAAAGTTTTAAATATTTTTGCCCCTCTTGATTATGTTCATAAGAGGCAGCAGGAGAAGGACTATCAGGAGCTTGTGGAAACTCGTTGGGAAAAAATATTAAGTGGGGACGATCAAGAAGGCGTAGATGCATTAACTGAGAAGATTGAAACGATTGATGAGGAAACCATTGAAAAAGGTAAGAAGAAAGATTCTGCTAAAAAGAAGTTAAGAGATAAGTTATACAAGAAAATTCGAAATCAAATGGTTCATATGCATGGAATGTTTAATTATTTATTGGAAGATAAAAAACCTAGAGATAAAAAAACAAAAATTGAAGAAACTCTTAAAAAAGCTTGTCCCGGCTGTGATGAAAGCGAAATAAATGAACATCGTAAATCATTAAATAAAAGTATTTCCGCCCTTAGCTCGCAAAACGTCAAACCCATTAATACAGAAAGGTTTAGGAATAGAGTTCAAAATAATATGATCGACCTGGCCAAGACCGCCTATAAAATAGAAGAAAGAAGAATCTATGATGAAAATGGGAATAAAGTTGAAAGAAAGTCTCCTACAGAAGACTTTAGTGAACATCGGATTAATTATAAGTTTAATCCAAAGAGTAATATTCTCACTGAAAGAGAGCAGGCCTCCGAGGCCCGAAGAAGATTTATTGCTAAAAAGCGGGAGCTTCAGACAACTGAATATGGACAATTATCAAAACTCGGAATTGTTCCAAATTTAGATGATGTGGGATTAGGTGTAGTTGAAGAATTAAATAACGAAGGAAAAAAAGTTTTTAGGATGACTTTTAGGTCTTGCCCTGGTGAAGGTGAATGTAAAGATCTCTTTGAGAAAGAACCAGAAAACCCTTTTCAGTTAGGAAGGAAACTTGGCGAAACATTTGGAATGAAAGATTTTGATCTTGATAAGTTTAAAAAAGAAAGACTTGGCAGTATTGAAGATGCCATGGCCAAATTTAAGAGCCTACATGATGAGGGAAGTCTAGATGAGTTACTTGATTAACTAATTATGAATAATCCGATAACTGCAGGTGAGTTGCTCGCTGAAAGCCC